>DATFAZ010000205.1:0-17663 GCA_035254105.1 Noviherbaspirillum sp.
GATCTCGCAGTAAACTCCTGACTTTCGCCTATTTCGCATCACGGATTCATTCAATGTTTAAAAGATTCAACACAAGACACTGGCTTTCCATCCTCTCGTTCATGTTGTGCAGCGATTTCGCGTATGGCGCGGAGCCGATACGCATTTGGATGATCGAGGGCCTGTCCGGCCCGTTCGCCAATGCTGGCCAGGCAGTGGTGCGCAACATTCAGTTCGCCATTGATCGCATCAATGCAAGGGGCGGCGTCCGATTGCCGGACGGGATGCATCCACTGGCGCTGACAACTTTCGATAACAAGCAGGGCGTGGAAGAATCGCTGATCGGATTGCGCCAGCTGACGGATCAGCGCATCGGGTTTGTGGTGCAAGGCAACAGCTCGGCAGTTGCGGCGGCGCTGATCGACGGCATAGAAAAACATAACCGGCGTGTGCCGGATCATCGCGTGCTGTTTCTCAATTACTCCGCGGTCGATCCGGCATTAACGAATGAAAAATGCAGCTACTGGCATTTCCGCTTCGATGCAAATGCCGATATGCGCATGCACGCCTTGACCGAGGTGATCAAGCGCGATACCGGGGCCAAACGGGTTTACCTGATCGGTCAGGATTACAGCTTCGGCCAGCAGCTTGCCAGAACGGCGCACGCCCAGCTCGCGGCAAAGCGCCCGGATATCACCATCGTCGGTGACGAGCTTCATCCTATCGGCAAGATCAAGGATTTCACGCCTTACGTCATGAAAATCAAGTCCAGCGGCGCCGATACGGTCATCACCGGAAACTGGGGCAACGACCTGACCTTGCTGGTAAAGGCAGCGCGGGAATCCGGCCTGAACGTGAAGTTTTACACCTTCTACGGCAATGGCCTGGGTGCACCGGCCGCCATCGGCGATGCCGGTGTCGGTCGTGTGCGGGCAGTTGCGGAATGGCACCCGAATACCGGGGGCAGCCTCAAGAACTCCGCCAGCGATAGCTACTACCAGCGTTTTCGCGAACGCTATCCGCTACCGGAGCAGGACTATGTGCACCTGCGCATGCATGTGATGATCGACATGCTGGCGGCTGCCATTGAAAAAGCAGGCAGCACGGAAGCCGCTGCCGTAGCCAAAGCATTGGAAGGTGCGCGTTACAAGAATGCCTTTCATGAAGCCGTCATGCGCGCCGAAGACCACCAGTTGCAGCAGCCGCTGTATGTCTCGGTGATGCGAAAGGTGTCGGACGGATCAGTGCGCTTCGATAACGAAGGCAGCGGTTATGGCTTCAAGACGGAGCTTTACCTGCCGCTGGCTGCGGCAGCATTGCCAAGCAGCTGCCGGATGAAGCGGGAGAATTAATGCGGACAACCGTCGCTTGCCGAGTGCAGTCAACCGACGGTGTTTCAGTCTTCCGCGATTTTTACGCGAGCTTGAGCTTCAGTACCGTCAAGTTGTCGCAACGGCCATCAATGGCCAGGGCGCCGACATATTCCTTGCTGACTGGCAGATCGACGGTAGTCCAGTTCTGACGCAAGGTTCCGGGCGGCGGCAGGCGCAGCCATCCGGATGAGCGGATGTCGCAATCGACCGCATAGGCACGCAATGGCAGCGAAAGACCCATGCCGGTTGCCTTGGAAACGGCTTCCTTGCGGCTCCAGCAGCGCATTGTCGCCAGTTTTGTGTCGGGTATCTTGCGCAGTGCCGCGATCTCGTCCGGATGGAAGCCGGCCGCAATATCATGAAATTCCTGTGGTGCATTTACCACTTCAACATCGATTCCTACACGCGGATACCGTGACAAGGCAACCCAGACCTGGTTGCCGGCATGGCTGACATTGCAGCCGGTCTTGCAGCCGACCAGTTCCGGTTTGCCCCAGGTGTTGCTGCGGATCGGCTGATTCGGATCCATGCCGCCGTAATGTGCCGCGACACGACGCAGAAGCGCACGGCCAAGCAGATTGCGCAGTCCGTCTTCGGGACGCGGGAAGCGGGCTGCGCGGGCGTGTTCTTCGTCCAGCGTGTGTTCCAGTGCATAGGCGCGCAGCACCTGCTGTTCGCGCCAGTCGATGGTCAGGCCGATGCAGATCGCACCGGTATCCGGTAGGCGCGGGTAATCGAAGTCGAAAGGCGCTTCCGCACAGACCTTCAATTCCTGCGGAAGCGGCATGGCAAGGGAAACATCTGACATGGCTTTCTCATTCGCTAAAACTTATTCAGAAGCAATAATACGGCAGAACCGGCCCTTTGCGGAATGGTTTAATCCCTGCCGTTTATGATGCAGTGCCGCATTCCAGTGGTGCTCGCATACGCCGTAGTCAGATCGCCATGTAGCGGCCGGGCCGGTGATTGATCGCCAGAGTCAGGTTCAGCATTGCCGCGCCCAGCAGTGAAATCAGGACTGCCATGATCGAAATCCGCGAGGTGGACAACAGAAGAATCATCGCGTCCAGGCCGAGCTGCACCAGCCCGGCACGCAAACCGTAGCGCTCCTGCAGATACAGCACCAGCACATTTATGCCGCCCAGGCTTGCCTTGTGCCGGAACAGCACCAGCAAACCAACGCCGCAAAGCAGCCCGCCCATGATGGAGGCATACAGCGGATCGAGCGTCTCCACCCGCAGTACCAGCGGCATCATTTCCGAAAATGCCGACAGCAGGAACACCGCACCAAAGGTCTTGAGCGTGAATTTCCAGCCCATCTTTTTTACGGCGAGGTAGTAGAACGGCAGATTGATCAGAAAGAAAAGCTTGCCGAAGCTGATGCCGCTGACATAGTGCAGCAGGAATGCGATGCCGACCGTGCCACCGGTGATCAGTCCGGCCTTGCCAAGCAGTGCCACGCCTAATGACACCAGAAGCGTGCCGGTAACCAGTGCCTGGATGTCTTCGAACAGGCTATGCGACTGCACCGCCGTGCGATCCGAATCTGGCGAAGGCTTTTCCTGGACGGTTAAATTACCCCTAGTGGGCGAAGTGTTTTTCATAATTATTTCAAGTCTGTTGCCGGCGCGCCTGTCAGGTGGTTTGGCGGCATAGCGATTGCAAACCTAGAGTGAGCCTTGCGACGGGCGCCAAGCATAACGGGGAGAGTCTGCTCTTGCAAACATGCGCCATTTTTATGAATTCGGATGACGAGGATTCATTTGATTGATTGTTTGGACGCAATTAAGATTTTCCGCAGAATAGCCGGCAATTATGGCTGCGGCATGAACAGTCTATCTTTGTAGAAAGAACCGTATGGATTTCGCGTTTTCGCTGAAAGTCGAGTCCTTGAGAAGAAACCTGCACGACTTCATGGACAATTATGTCGTGCCAAATCTGGCGCTGTGGCGCCAGGAAATCGGCGATGGCCTGGCCCATCCCCAATGCGTCGAAGACCTGAAGGCGCTGGCAAAATCGGAAGGCTTGTGGAACCTCTTTCTCCCCACCCTCGATGCGGGCGCAGCAGGGCAAGGCCTGAGCAATCTGGAATATGCGCCGCTGGCCGAAATCATGGGGCGGGTGAGCTGGGCTGCCGAAGTATTCAACTGCAGCGCACCCGACGCCGGCAATATGGAACTGCTGCATATGTTCGGCACCGACGAGCAGCGCGAACGCTGGCTGGCGCCGCTGCTGGATGGCTCGATCCGCTCCTGCTTTGCAATGAGCGAGCCGGATGTGGCGTCGTCGGATGCAACCAATATCCAGATTTCGATCCGGCGCGATGGTGACCAATACGTGATCAATGGCCGCAAATGGTTCATTTCAGGTGCTGCGCATCCGCTCTGCCGCTTCGCTGTGGTCATGGGAGTCACCGATGCGAATGCCGAAGTCCACCGTCGCCAGAGCATGGTCATCGTGCCGCTTGATACACTGGGCTTCAGAGTGGTGCGCAATATTCCGGTGATGAACCATACCTTCCCCGGCGGGCATTGTGAATTGCTGTTTCGTGACGTGCGCGTTCCTTGCTCGAACCTGATCCATGAAGAAGGCGCCGGCTTTGCAATCGCGCAGGCCAGGCTCGGGCCGGGCCGCATCCACCATTGCATGCGCTCCATCGGCCAGGCCGAACTGGCGCTCGAGCTGATGTGCGAACGTGCGGCGGAGCGGCGCACTTTTGGGCGCTATCTGCACCAGCATGCCAACATCGCCGAATGGATTGCCTTGTCGCGCATGGAAATCGAGCAGGCGCGCCTGCTGGTGCTCAAAGCGGCATGGATGATCGACCAGCATGGCGCAAAAGGGGCAGCGCGGGAAATTGCGATGATCAAGGCAATCGTGCCGCGCATGCAGACGACAATCTGCGACCGCGCCATGCAGGTGTTCGGCGCAATGGGTCTCAGCCCGGATACGCCGCTGGCGGAGCTGTGGACATGGGGCAGGGTACTGCGACTCGCGGACGGGCCTGACGAAGTGCATCTGCGTACAGTGGCCAGGCAGGAAATGGATGCTGCTGCCGAGAGACGCGGTGCGACGCTGGCGTACATGAATACGCCAGATCTGAATTGACTCTAGAATTGTTCCTTACGTGCGCTTCCGGGAATCACTCAAGATCGCCCAGTAATTCTGGGTCAAGTGAGACTGCTGTCAGTCGCGAAAACAAGTCTCCTTCATCCATGACTTATTCAGATCCATCTTCACCAGCAGAGACTTCATCCATTCCCGCATTGGCAGTGCCGCTGTTATCGCTGGCAGCCTTCGGCAGCGGCATATCGCTGCGCATGACCGATCCGATGCTGCCCTTGCTTGCTGGCGAATTTGGCGTTTCGCTTGGTGATGCATCGCTTGTCGTCACGGTCTTTGCGGTTGCGTACGGTTTGTCGCAACTGTTCTTCGGCCCGCTCGGTGATCGCTACGGGAAATATTTCGTGGTTGCCTGTGGATCGCTCGCCTGCGCTGTCGGTGCAATCCTGTGCGGGCTGGCACCCGGCTTCGGCGCATTGTTGCTTGCACGCCTGCTGGCCGGCGCAACTGCAGCGGCGATCATTCCACTGTCCATGGCATGGATCGGCGATGTCATTCCTTATCAGGAACGACAACCGGTGCTCGCGCGTTTCCTGATCGGCCAGATTCTCGGCTTGTCGGCCGGCGTCCTGATTGGTGGGCTTGCGGCTGATGCGCATATCTGGCGCTTGCCGTTTTTTCTCGTGGCGTTGATTTTTCTCGCTGTCGGCATGGCGCTGCTGTCCTTGAACCGGCGCCTGCCGGAACATGCGCGCAAGGTGCATCGTGTAGAAGGGGCGAGCCTTCGACGCATGTTTCACGAATTCCGCCAGGTGGTGGCTCGTCCATGGGCGCGCCTGGTGCTGCTTTGCGTTTTTCTCGAAGGCGCGTTTTTGTATGGCGCGTTCGCATTCATTGCGTCGCATGTGCATCGCACCTACGGCTTGTCGCTGAGCGCCGCCGGTGCGGTGGTGATGCTGTTCGGATTTGGCGGATTCCTGTTCGCGGTATTCTCCCGCCTGCTGGTGCAGAGGTTGGGGGAAGCCGGATTGTCGCTATGGGGCGGCATCTGCCTTGCAGCTTCGTTGCTTGCAATCGGCATTGCTCCGGTATGGTGGTGGGCGATCGCCGGCTGCTTCATGGCCGGACTCGGTTTCTACATGCTGCACAACACGCTGCAGATCAATGCCACCCAGATGGCGCCGGAGCGCCGCGGCGCAGCCGTGTCCGCCTTCGCCTCCTGCTTCTTCCTGGGGCAGTCGGCGGGAGTCGGAATTGCCGGCATGCTGGTCGAGCGCATCGGTACCGGTAATGTGATGGTGATAGGCGCAGCCGGGGTACTTGCAGTCGCACTCGGTTTCAGCCGGAAGCTGCCGGAGCGGCCAGCCCATTAGCCTTCTTCGTACCAAGCCTTTGCTGAGCTAACGCAAGGACAGCCTTACAGGCTGCAATATGATCAAAAGACCCATTGCGGCGGCGGATATGGCATACGAACAGGACTGGCATACGGAAGAATACAAGGGCATGGAAGTGCATGTCTCCGCCTTGCCGCGTGACGACGCTTGGTCGAGCTGGGATTACACCGTTCGTGTCACGCAACCTGGCGAAGACGCCGGATCGCAGAGCGAACTGGCAGCCCAGTCCGGCGATGATGCCGACTATCCGAGCGAGGAAGCGGCGCTTGAGGCCGGGTTCGTGAAAGGCTATGCACTGGTAGATGATCTGCTGAAGTAGGAATACCGGACCGGCTTTCGGTCATCAGAATGATATTCAGATGATTGCCAGTGGCCGGGCGCTGTCCGGTGGTGGAAAGTCGCGATCCAGCAACTCGAGATCCGCTTGTGTCAGAACAATCTCTAGTGCAGCCCGGTTTTCGCGGACATGCACCGGGTTTCCCGCCTTTGGAATCGCGATGACTCCGGGTTGCCGCAGTACCCAGGCCAGCGCGATTTGGGCAGGGCTGGCGCCATGGCGCGCCGCTACCGTTTGCAGCGCAGGATCATCAAGCAGGCGCCCCTGTTCGATGGGCGAGTAGGCCATGACAGGCAGTCCACGTTTGGCGCACCAGGGCAGCAGGTCATATTCAATGCCGCGTCGGGACAGGTTGTACAGCACCTGATTGGCCGCGACTGCTGCGGCTCCCGGCAATTCGCCCAGTTCTTCCATGTCGGCCAGATCGAAATTGCTCACGCCCCAGTGACGAATCTTGCCGTCGCGCGTCAGTGCGGCGAATGCATCCATAGTCTCCGCAAGGGGCACGCCGCCGCGCCAGTGCAGCAGATACAGGTCGATGCGGTCAGTGCGCAGGCGACGCAGGCTGCGTTCGCAGGCCGCAATCGTTCCCTGTCGCGTAGCATTGTCAGGGAGTACTTTGCTGACGAGGAAAACTTCATCACGGCGTCCTGCAATCGCTTCGCCTACCAGTTCTTCCGCAGCGCCATCGGCATACATTTCCGCCGTATCGATGAGCGTCATGCCAAGGTCGATGCCTAAGCGCAGTGAGGCAATTTCATGCGCACGATGGCGCTTCTTTTCTGCCATGCACCAAGTACCTTGACCGAGGGAAGGGATCGTTTCTCCATGGGGGAGGGCAATGTTGGGCATGGTTACAGGATATTGGCCGCATGAATAAGACAGTAGATCGCCCTGACAAAACCCGGTTCATTCAACCGGATGCCAATCATTCAGGCGGGTGCACGGCCTGGGCTTCCTATTGCCCTGCCTGATGCAAGAAGGCGTGCCAGAGGTATTTCGATCCACTGATGGAATAGGGATCCGGCGACAATACTCGCCGCCCATGCCAGCAACATTCCAGCTGCCTGCACTTCAGGCGAAGGCGATGCAAAACGCGTAAACGCCGCATTAATGACCAGACAAACCGGGAAGTGAACCAAAAACACGGCGTAGGAAATTCGCCCGAGGAAGGCTGCTACCCGAGAGTTCTGCCCGGGCAGGACCAAGCCCCAGCGGCAAACCGCCACAAGTGCCAACGAAATGGCCAGGGCGACGGCAATGCGGCTGCGGAAATCAAACTCCAGCGCAATTCCACCCAGGAGCAGAATCAGTGCCGTCAGTGAAGCAGCTGCGAGCGGGCCGCGTCGGGAGTCCGCGGCCCACCAGGCCAGAGCGCCCAGCCCATAGCTGCCGAAGAAATAGGGCGCCCATACGTCCCAGTCGGCGTCAAGATTGAAGTACAACAGCGATGCGCCTGTGCCTATCGCTACCAGCACCGGTAAAAGCCAGTTCGTGCGCCGGCCCGCCGCAAACCAGCCGACGCACCACAGCAGCAGCGTAAACAGGGCATAAAGCTGGAAATCGATCGCCACATACCAGGCTCCCGCCGACAATGACTCAAATCCAAGCACGCTGTGCAGCAGCAGGCCGTGTGCGGCAAATTGTGCGAACGTAGGTGCCGGGGAAATGGATTCGTGCGTCATCCATTGTGCGGCCAGCGCGGAAGCAGCGATTGCCAGGAGCGTTGCGGCCATAAACGGCGGCACCAGCTTGGCGAAACGCCGCAACACTGTATGCAGGGGTTGTATTGGTTCGGCACGGCCGTGCGGTGATAAAGAGCGGGCTGCAAGAAAGCCGCCTATCGCCAGAAAGGCATGCACTGCAATACGCGCCTGTGTTTCCAGCCACTCCATCATTTCCGGCATGATCGGACGCACATGATCGGACATCGGCCCATAGAACGCGAGATGGTGCAGAACGATAAGGTTCGAAGCGAAGGCTTTTAGGAGGTCGAGAAAGCGGAAGTGCGTGGCGCTCATGGTTGTATGGCTATACCAGAATCGACGAAAAATCGACGAAAAAAAGACGCTATTGTCGCACCGCTTGCCGCTGGCTGCTGATCGATGCAGCAAGCCCGATCAACCGGAGGGTCTTGGAATTCAGGCTTGAATCGGTGCTTCACTAATGCAGGGTTTTCTCGCCTGGGTCTTTGCCCTCTGGCGAATAATGTTCGATTGTTGCGTTGAGCTCTGCGCCGAATAGCATCACCGCCGCCGAGATAAAGAAATACAGCAACAGGACGATGATGGTGCCGATGCTGCCATAGGTGGCGTTGTAATTGCCGAAATTACTGACGTAATAATTAAAACCGAGCGATGCCAGAATCCAGACAATCACGGCGAATGCAGCGCCGGGTGTAATGAAACGGAACTCTTGTTCGGCATCCGGCGCCACGTAATAAACAATCGCCACTACCAGTGTCAGCAAGAACAAGGCCGCCGGCCAACGTAGCCACGCCCACAAGGTGACAAAAATCTGCTCCATGCCGATCCACTGGGCAAGCCATTGGATAGCCTGCGGTCCAACTACGAGCAAGACAGCGGCAAGAATCATCAGGGCCGCAAGGCCGACCGTATAGAAAATGGAAAGGGGATACAGCTTCCATGCCGGCCGGCTTTCATTGACGTCATAAGCAACGTTCAGTGCGTTCATGGTTGCGCGCACGGCGGCGGAGGCTGACCACATCGCAACGATTACCCCTAGGGAAAGTAATCCGCCTTGGGGCTGTTGTAGGCCATCAATAACCTGGTTAACTTGAGTCATTGCCTGCTGGGGCAGCAGGAGCTGCGCTTGTTCGCGTAGCCATTGAAAGAAACTGCCCAGATTTAGGAAGCCGAGAAGCGCGACCAGGAAAATAATGAACGGGAAAAGCGAGAAAAATACTTGATAGGCAAGTGCCGACGCATAGGTAGTCATGTCGTCGTCAAGAAAATCCTTGACCGCTTTTTTGAAAAGCACACCGGGGCTAATTCCACGCAGACCTAATATCCGCATACGTCGCCACTATCCTTTCGATACCGGCAGTCCCGGCGCGCTGAGGAATGACAGATCGCGCCGTTATTGCCCGTTATTGCCCATTCACAGCCTTGTGGGAAGCGTCTCGCCATTCCGGCTAGCTAAGCCGGAATAGCGAGGTTCAATGGTGCCGGCTGTGCGGCTGTCCTTCGAATGCGCGCTTGGCGAAATAGGTGCCAGCAAGCACAGCACCCGCCGCCACCAACATCGAACTTGTCGGGAATCCGCGCATCGCATTGAGTGCAAATTCTCCGGCGCGCGGCGCGGTCAGCTGCATGCGTCGGCTCGTCATTTCCGCACCGAGTTCACCGAGCCGGTCCGCCAGAAGCCGTTCTGCGTCCGGAAGCAAGGTGGTTTCTTCATCTGCCACATGATGCATTACATCGCGCATCAGTTGCATGAAGGTGTCGTCATAAGCGGGATCGGTTGGCTTCATCGCCCGCAGCTGGGCGATCAGGCGCCGCATTTCCGCGTGCTCGGGGATGGACTTGTCCAGCACGTCCGTATCCGTTGCAAGGTTGCGCATGGCTGGATAGAAAATTTCTTCTTCAAGCTGCGCGTGGATTTCAAGCGCAAGACAGGCGGTATTCACCAGGGCTTTCTTGGTCTTCGGATTGGATGCAATTTCGTATTGATGGAATGTTTCCAGCACGGCAGTGTGGTCCATGCGGATCATGTTGGTAATGGACGGCGAGATTGTGTTCTTGATCGATTTCATCTCTGCATTCTCCTGTCAGGGTGAGGTAGCTAAGGAACCTTCCTCGGTTAGCAAAGTGCATACCCGCAGCCATGCAGGGCTGCGGCGCCATTGGGAGAAAATTTGGCCAGGCTGACTTACATCGGGCATGTACAAATTACAAGAAAAGCTATTTCGCAAAGAGATGGAACTATTCAAAAATGCAAGCAACAAAGCAAATTCGTGCATCGCCATAGAAAGGAGAAGTCATGCAAGCGCAGCTCAAAGATCGTTTTTCTCAAGTTGAACAATGCGTCGATAACGCCGCCCAGATGTGTGAAATGAGCGGTGATGTGCCTGATCGTCTGCGTACTTGCCTGAGCGAACTGGAGCAGGAATCCGACCATGCCATCCAGGTTGCGGAACAGGAGCAGGGAGCCGACCAGATCCGTCAATGCGTCTCCAAACTGGAAAAAATCGGCGACCGTGCCATGCAAGCCTGCAGCGAAGGCGACTATGTCGATCAGCAGGTTCAGAACGCCGTACGTCAGGCCCGTAAAGCTATTTCCAGCCTCAAGCAGCAGCTTCACTAGGGCACATATTATTCTTGGGCAGTGCCCTAAAACTCCCGCTTTTCACTTTGTAACGAATCCATTCACCTGCAGTCCCGGTAGCCCAATACTGTTAAAGTTGCGTCGCTACAGTATTTACAGGGGATTGCAGTGCGATGGATTTCGTTGCTTTTATTGCATTTTGAAAGCTGGCGGAAACGGCCGCTCAAACGCCGGATAGGGCAGGCATTGCTTGCCTTCCTAGCCGCTGCAGTCCTCGGTTGCGTACTGCTGGTTGCTGGTGTCGTTCTCATCGTGGCGCCAGGACTGCCCGAGCTGGATGCCCTGACCGATTACCGTCCCAAGATCCCTTTGCGCGTCTATACCGCCGATCATGTGCTGATCGGCGAATTCGGCGAGGAACGCCGGGATTTCGTGCCGATTGCCGAAATGCCGGCCGTCATGAAGAACGCGGTGATCGCAATCGAGGATGATCGCTTCTACGAGCACGGCGGCGTGGATTATGTCGGCGTGCTGCGCGCCGGACTGATGAATCTCGCAAACAGCCGTTCGCAGGGCGCTTCCACCATCACGATGCAGGTCGCGCGGGCGTTCTACCTGAGCCGCCAGAAAACCTATAGCCGCAAGATCAACGAGATCATGCTGGCGTACAAAATCGAGGGAAAACTGACAAAAGACCAGATTCTCGAGTTGTACATGAATCAGATTTACCTGGGCGAGCGAGCCTATGGCTTCGGTAGTGCTGCCCGCATCTATTTCGGCAAAACCGTGCAGGAGCTGAGCATCGCCGAAGCGGCAATGCTGGCGGGGCTGCCAAAGGCGCCTGCTACCGCCAACCCGGTGGTCAACCCGACGCGCGCACGCCAGCGCCAGCAATACATTCTCAAGCGCATGCGCGATCTCGGCCACATCACGCCGGCACAGTACGAAAAAGCGGCGGCGGAAAAGCTCGTGGTGCGCGGCAAGGGCTATCGTTTTGAAACCCACGCCGAGTATGCGGCAGAAATCGTGCGCCAGCATATGTACGAACGCTACAAGGACGATATCTATACGCATGGCTATACCGTCTACACCACGCTTTATAGCGTCGAACAGGATGCGGCTTATGCAGCAGTACGCCGCGGCGTGATGGATTACGACCGGCGCCATGGTTATCGCGGTCCTGAAGCATTCATCGAATTGCCGAAGGATGAAGAGGAGCGCGACCAGGCGATTGAAGAAGCGCTGCTGAAATACCCTGACAGCGACGACCTGCAATCAGCCGTGGTTCTCGCTGCCTCGCCCAAACTGGTGCGCGCCGTACTGTTGTCCGGTGATGTGATCGAGCTCAAGGGAGAAGGGCTGCGCTTTGCCGCGTCCGCCTTGTCGGCGAAAGCCAAACCGCAAAACAGGATCAGGCCCGGCGCCCTGATCCGCGTAAGCGCCGATGCGAAAGAACGTTGGTCCATTAACCAGCTGCCGGAAGTCTCCGCTGCGTTTGTTGCCCTCAATGCCAACGATGGTTCATACCGGGCGATGGTTGGCGGCTTCGATTTCAGATTCAATCAGTTCGACCACGTTACGCAGGCATGGCGCCAGCCCGGCTCCAGCATCAAGCCCTTCATTTATTCGGCTGCGCTGGAAAAAGGCTTTTCGCCCGCAACCATGATCAATGATGCGCCACTCGCAATTAACGTATCGGATACCGGAAACCAGACTTGGGATCCGCAAAACAATGACGGCAGTTATGACGGTCCGATCACCATGCGTACCGGCCTGAAGCGTTCCAAGAATCTGGTCTCGATCCGTATCCTGCAGTCGATCACGCCGCCCTACGCGCAGGAATACCTTGGTCGATTCGGCTTCGATGCGAACCGGCATCCTGCCAACCTCACGATGGCGCTGGGTACAGGCGCTGTCACGCCGTTGCAAATTGCCAGCGCTTATTCAGTATTCGCCAATGGCGGCTACAAGACTGCGCCGTACTTGATCCAGAAAATCGTCAACGCCCGCGGCGAAGTTCTGTCGGAAAGCCAGCCGATTCCGGCAGGCGAAGAGAGCATGCGTGTGATCGATGCCCGCAATGCCTTCATCATGGACAGCATGCTGCGCGACGTCGTCAATTCCGGCACCGGCTTTGCCGCCAGCCAGCGGCTCGGGCGGCACGATCTCGCAGGCAAGACGGGCACGACAAACGATTCGATGGACGGCTGGTTCGCCGGCTATGGCGGCAACGTTGTCGCGGTGGCCTGGATGGGTTACGACAAGCCGCGCTCTCTTGGCGGGCGCGAATTCGGCGGTACGGTTGCACTGCCTATCTGGGTGGACTACATGCGTGTGGCGCTGCGTGGCAAGGCTCCGTTCGAGATGCCGGCACCGGCAGGGCTGGCACAAGCTGACGGCGACTGGATGTACGAAGAGTATGTAAAAGGCGATGCAGTCCGCTCGGTGGATGTCGAAGAAAACAAGAGCTTCTGGGAGCGGCTTTTCGGAAACTGGCCCAAGGCCAAACCTGCTGACACCCAACGCGCGCCGATCGAGGATCTTTACCGAGGCTAAGGCCTGTCATCAATCCATTCTGTGCAGGGCCAATCGCGTGACGATGCTTTCCGGACATCACGCGCGGTTGCGCTTTTCGATCCGGCTTGACTGCTGTGCAGTCACCTAAAATTCCGCCTGACACTTCCCAGGCAGCCAGGCAAGCGATCTGAATCGCGTCTGCGCACCTTCATTCCCGATTCATATTGCCTATGGGAATTTATTTCTCTATTGCTGAAATGATATTGAGAATAATTATCATTAAGGTATATACTCCGACCTAAATCCCTGCAACATATTCGCGCTGCCCCTGCAGCCG
Organism: Noviherbaspirillum sp.; assembly: GCA_035254105.1. GTDB lineage: Bacteria > Pseudomonadota > Gammaproteobacteria > Burkholderiales > Burkholderiaceae_D > Noviherbaspirillum. The sequence continues at coordinate 13,288 of DATFAZ010000205.1, forward strand.
TTCCGACGTTTTGGAGAGCGAGTGATGTCGAATACCTTAGTGAAGCATCCACAGAATCCGCTTTATCTTAGTCATCTGAAAAAGGGCGATTGCGCCAGCGTGGTCGGATTGGCGGCAAGCGAGGCGGAGGAGCATGCGGCGCTACGCAGGCGTCTGGTGGAACTCGGGTTCGTGCAGGGAGAAACGATTCGCATCGTCGCTGAATCGTTTCCGGGACGCGACCCGATCGCGGTTCGTGTCGGCACCACCACTTTTGCGTTACGTCGCCATGAAGCAGCGATGATCCACGTCGAGCGCGCCTGATCATCCAGAAAACATGAGCACCGCGAATCCGCTGCATCTGGCCCTTGTCGGAAATCCCAATTGCGGCAAGACCGCGCTATTCAATCGCCTGACGGGCGCACGCCAGAAAGTTGCGAACTATGCTGGCGTCACCGTCGAGCGCAAGGAAGGCCAGTTCACTTCCGCTGCGGGGCGCTCATACCGGGTAGTCGATCTGCCGGGTGCCTACAGCCTTAATGCCATGACGCCCGATGAGGCGGTCACGCGCGATGTCCTGTTCGGCAAACAGGACGGCGAAGCATTGCCGGACGTGATCGTGCTGGTTGTCGATGCCACCAATTTGCGCCTGAACCTGCGACTGGTACTTGAAGTGTTGCGCCTGCAAAGGCCGACGATTCTTGCACTGAACATGATGGATGTCGCCAGAAAGCGCGGCCTGGTGATCGACACTGAAAAACTGCAGGCCGAGCTTGGTATCTCGGTCATTGAAACCGTCGCGATCAAGCCGGGCGGCAGCGAGGCACTGGTTGCCCATCTCGACCAGCTCGCGAAGCAGGCGCAGCATTCAAGCGCCGGCAGCAATGAATTATTCAATGCAGGTACCAGTGATGCGCTTGAAGCCACGCAGCGCGAGGTGCGCCGCATTCTGGATGCGGTGATCGCGCATGCGGGCGAGACCCACAAGGCCGATGATCGTATCGATAGTGTCGTGCTGCATCCTGTGTTCGGTTATCTGGTTCTCGCAACGGTTCTGTTTCTGATTTTTCAGGCAGTGTTCAGCTGGTCGCAAGCGCCGATGTCGCTGATCGAAGGTGCTATTGCGGCGCTGGGGGGCGCAATAAATGAAAACATGCCCGCCGGCGTGCTGCGCAGCCTGCTGGTCGATGGCATCGTCTCCGGTGCCGGCAGCGTGCTGGTATTTTTGCCGCAGATCCTGATCCTGTTTTTCTTCATCCTCGTGCTGGAAGATAGCGGCTACCTGCCGCGTGCCGCTTTTCTGCTTGATCGGCTGATGGGCAGTGTCGGTTTGTCGGGACGCTCCTTCATTCCGTTGCTGTCGAGCTTTGCCTGTGCCATTCCAGGCATCATGGCAACGCGCACGATTCAGCACCCGCGTGACCGGCTTGCCACCATCATGATCGCGCCGTTGATGACCTGTTCCGCACGCCTGCCGGTCTATGCGCTGGTGATCGGCGCTTTTATTCCGGACCGGTCAGTCGGTATCTTCAATCTGCAGGGACTGGTGTTGTTCGGTTTGTACGTTGCCGGGATCGTGTCGGCAATGGCGGTTGCCTATGTATTCAAGCTGACGATCGGAAGAGGGCGCTACCAGCCGCTGATGCTGGAACTGCCGAACTACCACTGGCCGAACCTGCGTAATCTGGCGCTCGGCCTATGGGAGCGCGCCCGGATCTTCGTTACCCGCGTAGGCACCATCATCCTGGCAATGATGATCCTGATCTGGTTCCTGTCCAGTTTTCCGACGCCGCCTGCTGGCGCAACCGGCGCGGCGATCCAGTACAGCCTGGCCGGGCAGCTCGGACAGTTGCTGCAGCCGCTGTTTGCGCCGATCGGCTTCAACTGGCAGATCGCTATTGCGCTGATTCCGGGTCTTGCCGCGCGTGAAGTCGCGGTCGGCGCGCTCGGCACGGTCTATGCGCTGGCGGCAACCGGCGATGATCTGGCGACCACGCTTACGCCGATGATTGCCGCAACCTGGAGCCTGCCAACGGCCTTGTCACTGCTTGCATGGTATGTATTTGCACCGCAATGCATTTCGACGCTTTCCGTCGTGAAGCGAGAAACCAATTCATGGACACCCGTGCTGGTCATGATGACGTATATGTTTGTGCTGGCGTATCTGGCTTCGTTCGTCACCTATCAGGTCAGCCGTGCATTGCTGGGAGGTGGATGATGCAGGAATTTCTTGTCGGTCTGATCGTTGCCTGTGCTGCATGGGCGGTAGTGGCCCGTTATGCGCCAAAGGCACTGACGCGTGGTGCGGGCAAGCTGCTGGCGAGTGCTCTGAAAGGAATGGGGCTGGTTAGGGCGGCGGACTATCTCGGTAATAATCTGCAAGGGACAAGCTGCGCGGACGGTTGCGGAAGCTGCGGCGGATGCGGTCCTGTCAAGACGCCTGCCAAGGGCGCAATATCTACAATAACGCCGGATGCCCTAAAGCGTACTGCGCGCTAGATTGCACGCACTACCATCTGATGCGAACCCTTGGGCATGAGCCGGAGATTGTGTATTTGGATTGCATCTTCGCCTACTGCCTGCAATAAGTGATGCACAGTACAACGCTCTTCTTTGAAGTGAAAGTCTCAGACAAATGAAAAAAGGCGCGGGTATAAGCCGCGCCTTTCTTTCTATGCTCATTCACTCAGGATAATGTGACGAGTGCGTTTGATTTGTTGGCGCCATCTGTCCCGGCGAAAAGCGCCGGTTTGACTGCACCAGTCGTCTCCAGCTTGAATGCGCTGACGACCTGTTCCAGATGGCCTGCCTGATCCTGCAGGGATTGGGCGGCAGCGTTAGCCTTTTCCACCAGCGCAGCATTTTGCTGGGTGACGGTGTCCATCTGAGTGATGGCGCGGTTGACCTGTTCGATCCCTGCGGCCTGTTCGCTGCTTGCCTGCGCGATTTCCCCCATTGCTTCGGTGACATGCCGGATGCCATCCACGATTGCATTCATGGTGGCGCCCGCCTGATGGGCCAGTTTCGTGCCGCTATCGACCTTGTCCACCGAGTCGCTGATCAGGGTCTTGATCTCTTTTGCCGCGCCTGCAGAACGCTGGGCCAGGCTGCGCACTTCGGATGCCACGACCGCAAATCCGCGGCCTTGCTCACCGGCGCGGGCGGCTTCTACGGCGGCGTTCAGCGCCAGAATATTGGTCTGGAATGCGATGCCGTCGATCACGCCGATGATGTCGGCAATCTTCTTCGACGACTCATTGATCGACTCCATGGTATGCACCACTTGCGACACCACTTCGCCGCCTTCGACTGCAACCTCGGATGCCGCTACTGCACGCTCGTTGGCCTGACGCACGTTATCGGCGTTCTGCTTGACGGTGGAAGTCAGTTCTTCCATCGAGGAGGCGGTTTCTTCCAGTGCGCTGGCCTGCGATTCGGTTCGTGCCGACAGATCCTGGTTGCCGGTGGCAATTTCGCCCGAAGCATCGTAGATCGTGTCGGTTCCTTCGCGCACCTTGCCGACGATGTTGACCAGGCTCTGGTTCATATCTTTCAGCGCCTGCAGCAGCCGGCCGGTTTCATTGGTCGAGTTGACCTCAATTTTCTGTGTCAGGTCGCCTTCGGCAATACTGCGCGCAATCTTCACGCCACTTTCAATTGGCAGGGTGACGACCTTGCGGATGAACGGGTAAATCACCAGCAACACCGGGATACAGGTGATGAAGGCGGCAATAATCGATTTGATGCGCTGCTGGGAGACAGCCGCATTGGCCTCATCCAGCGAGATTTTCATGCTGACCACGCCGAGGACGCTGTTTTCCGCTACCTGATGGCAGACAGTGCAATCCTTGCCGAGATAGTTTTTCTGCGCCAGCGCCGGGCGCACGGCGCGCAGGTATTCACCCTTGCTATCCGACTCCACCCGGACGACTTCCTTGCCGGTTTGCAGAACCTGCTTTTCCAGCGCATCCGGTTCAACGTCGGACTTGGCATTACCTACACCGAATGTCTTGATGACGCCTTCACCACGGAGAACGCGCACATCACGAATGATGTTCAGCTGCTTCATCTGGTCGAGGTACACATCGCGCTGCTGCACCGTACCGGTCACCATCATTCCGGTCAATCCGGCCATGGTGGCGTCATGCATGCTCAGGGAAAAACTGCTCGCCTGATTGATGGCGGTTTCCCGGTACGCATGGTTCTGCCAAATGATCACTGCGGTCCATACGACGACGAGAGCGAGCCCGATGGTAAGCAGGAGCTGGACCCAGATTTTCATATTGGCGAGGCGCATGTACATATCCTTTCCGGGCGAACCGGCGAGGTCTACGCATTTGCATAGACCGCATCTGGTAGTCCGGGATTTTGATTAATGATTGAGATTCTTTGCGGGC
>DATFAZ010000206.1:0-5103 GCA_035254105.1 Noviherbaspirillum sp.
TCGCAGCGGGAGGCGAAATATATCAAAGGTTGCGAAAGCTTGGCAAGCGCTTTTCGAGAAAGGCTTGCATGCCTTCTTTCTGATCCTCGGTGCCGAAGGTGCTGTGGAACAAGCGGCGCTCATACTGCACTCCTTCCGACAGACCGTGTCGTAGCGACTCGCTGCAACAAGCGCGACCATAATTTCATGGCCGTTGGTTATTGTCGCTATTGTGATTTTCCTTCTGTGAGATAAGTCAGACCCTGGCTGAAAATATTTCAGCGCCCTACGAATCCAAGGTGATCACAAGCTCTTTGCCGGTTGTTCCACCACGTCTTCCACATACAGCAACTTGACGGCGACGATGCCGGTTGCCGTTAGCGGCGAGGCTAGTATGACGCCGAGAGGCCCGGCGAGTACGCCCAGCAGCAAGGCGGTGAAGATGACCAATGCCGGTGGCAGGGCAACGGCGCGCTGCTCGACCAGCGGCGTCAGCAGATAGTTTTCCGCAGCCTGAATCGCGGCATACAGACTTAGTACGTACAGGGCGAGAAGTGGGTCGAGATTGAATGCGATCAGAACGGCTGGAATCGCCGCCATGATCGGCCCGATGTACGCGACGAACTCCAGCAGCCCGGAGAGAATGCCGAGCGTAAAGGCAAGCGGTACGTTTAGCATCCACAAGCCGATGCTTGCGGCTATGCCGACAGCTGCCATCGTAATCATTCGGCCGACCAACCAGCGGCGCAGCACGCTGCCGATTTCGTCCAGCACTTCATAGGCACGTGGCCTTCTTTTCCTGGGCAAAAGGTGCATGAAGCCGCGTTGATAGAGGCGCGGTTGCGCGGCCATGTAAATACCCAGAAACAGCGCGACTATGGCCCCGCCCAGACCGGACATGGTTGAAGTAATCAGCCCGCCGGCGCGGCCGAGCAGATGGCTGTCGATCCGCAACCTTGAGATCTCGCTTACCAGCGGCAAAAACGGTTTGGCCCAATCATATTGCCGTATCAGCTTGCGCAACTGTGCCAAGCCCTGAGGCACAGTATCGATCAGTTGCCCTATCTGCGAGCCCATGGGAACCGCGAACAGGTATGCCAGCATGATCAGCACCAGGATCAGGACCGAGATCGACAGGGAAAGCGCGAAGTGCTCGCTCAGGCGCGTATTGGCGGTCAGCCAGTTGGTTGGTGCGCGCAGCAGCACGGCAAGCAGAATTCCGGCAAACAGAACCAGAAACACATCGGAGGCATACCAGATCAGCGTCAGTACCAGGCCGGTAAAAATAATCAGGCTGACCACCAGCACTGTGCGCCGCAGGAACCTGCTTTCGCTTATTTCCTCCTCGGACTCCAGAGCGGCCAATGCGGAATCCGTATCGGTTCGTGTTTTCATGGGTTGCACGCCAGCGGCTCCGGCACCCGACGGGGGCGGCGGAGCCGCATGGACGTCAACGAGAGGATCGGCTGCCAGTGGTCCTGGGTTGTATCGCGGATCAGTGCTGGTCGCCATACTCAGCGAACGCCGTCGTCGTTGCTGCTACCACTGTCGTTATTCCCGCCGCCTGCCTCGCGGCTGCCCTGGTCACGGCTGCCATCGCCGGTTGATGTGTTGGCCGATGCCGGTCCTTCCGCTACCTGTTGCGGCCAGACCATTGAGGCTGCTGCTACGTGCTGCCGTTTTTTCTTTCCTGTTGCCACTTTTATTGTCCGGTTTTGCGTATATCCGGCGGCATCCGCACGGACCCGGTAATTTCCGCTCTTTGGCAGATCGACCAGCATGATTGGCGCATCGCAATTTGCCTGCAATACCGAATTACCTTTTGCGTCGGCGATATCGACATCGACATTTGCAAGATAGGCGCCATTACGGGCGGCAAAAGTCAGCATCAGGTCGTAGTTCTTCGCTTCACTCTTCATATATGCGGCTTCATCGGAGCCCACGCCGCCGCACAGATAAGTGACATCGCCCTGCACCATGGGTTTGAGTTCATCCACCGCAGGCGCGGCGGCCCGCAATTCCATGCCGGCCTCGGAATGCATCCCGTTAGTACCGCCGGACGATGCATCCGGCATGGTGCCGGCCTGGCTCTTCGACGGCATGGTGGACGGCCCGGAACTGGAACCGGATGGCATACCCATTCCGGGCTGCGGCTGCATCTCCATGTCGTTTGGCGACTGCCGCAGCTGCTCCTGCGGCTGTTGTGTGCCTGCAGCTGGCGATTGCCGCATATCCGACGCCGGCGCCTGGACTTGTGCGAGCACTGGCTGGTATGCAACCCCAAGAGCAAACAATAAGCTAATCGAAGCTTTCATATCGGCATCTCCTGATTTCAATCCTGATCCGTAAGCACATATCCGGTCTTACGACGGCGGATGTAATGAGTAGGAAAGACACGCACAGCCTATGCTTTTAACGCACCATTCCCAACGTAGTCCGATCGACCCAAGCATCATTCATGCCGAACAAGGGGGCACTGGCGCCCTTCTCTTGCTACGGTAGACACGCATAAACAATATTGAAGCCTGCAAGTTCTGGAAACTTTTACAAAGACAGGCAGTCTCTATGTGCCCGGTCGGCCTGTCGTATGCACCGGGCTACGGGCTGGCATCAAAAATGCTCGGCTTGTAATGCGGTCCTGACCATTTTGCATATCTTCAACCTACAGCTCCTGTTCCAGCGCGCCCGTGACCCACCCCGTCCTGCACCTGCCCGTCAAGATCCTGCCGCAGCCGGATGAAACCACCTGCGGTCCCACCTGCCTGCATGCGGTGTACCGCTACTGGGGGGAAGAAGAGTCGCTGGATACTGTCATTGACCGCACCGGCCGGCTGGAACATGGAGGCACTTTCGCGGTATTCCTTGCCTGCGATGCCCTGCGCAAAGGGTATAAGGCGAGCATTTATACCTATAACCTGATGGTGTTCGATCCGACCTGGTTTACACAAGCCAACGTGAACATTGCCGAACGCCTGCAGCAGCAACGCGAGATCAAGATGGATTACCGCCTGCAGCATGCAACCAATGGCTATCTGGAATTCCTCAAGCTGGGTGGTCGCCTGCGGCTGCTGGATCTGTCGCGCTACTTGATCCGCGGCATTCTGCGGCGCAATCTGCCGATCATCACTGGACTGAGCTCTACTTACCTGTATCGCGTGGCACGCGAATTCGGGGCGGATGACCTGCCGGACGATGTGCGCGGGCTCCCTTCGGGGCATTTTGTCGTGATCGCCGGTTATGACCGCGAGCGCCGCAAAGTACGGGTAGTCGATCCCTACCAGAAAAATCCCTACGGCAGTACGCACGAGTACTGGCTGAGTGTCGACCGGGTTGTGAACGCGGTGCTGCTGGGCATTGTGACGCATGACGCCAATTTGTTAATCATTCACCCGCGGTGTCCGCCGCGACAGGAAGTACCATGAACCTCCTTTTCGTCGTAAGTCAGCAGCAAGATTGGCCTAACGACATTCCAGGCGTCACCGTCATACCTGCCCACACCTACCTCACCAACCCGACCTGCGGCGACAGCAATTCCACCAAAGTTTTCAATCTCTGCCGTACTTACCAGTACCGTAGCGAGGGCTATTATGTCTCCCTGCTGGCGGAAGCGCGCGGGCACAATCCGGTTCCTGACGTGCAGACCATCAAGGAGCTGCATGCCGGCAATCTAGTCCGGGACATTACGGGCAAGCTCGGCGAACTGATCGATTGCTCGTTTGCGCGCAGCACTGGCGACGCAGCCGACCTCGATATCTATTTCGGCAAGGATGGCGAACAGCATCATCCGCACCTGAGTGCGCAATTGTTCAGCATTCTGCGCACGCCTGTGCTGCATGCGCGCTTTGAACGGGCCAATGAGCGCTGGCACTTGTGCAGTATCTATCCGGGCAATATTCGCGACATCCCGCAGCATCATCGAGAACTGGCGACGCAAGCGGCAATCGAGCATATGAAGGAGCAAAAGCTGCGCACCAGCACAGGCGGTAAACCGACGCTGGCAATACTGCATGATCCGCAGCGCGCGGAATCGCCCTCCAATCCGCAGGCGCTGCGCAAATTCTGCGAAGCGGCCGATGCGGTCGGTATCGAGGCGAGGATGATTACGCCTAAAGACGCACGCCGACTGGAAGAGTTCGACGCACTATTCGTGCGCGACACCACCAATGTCGACCACTACACCTACCAGTTGTCGCGCCAGGCAGAAGATGCCGGACTGGTAGTGATTGACGACCCGGATTCAATCCTGCGCTGCAACGACAAGATCTATCTGAACGAACTCCTGACGCGCCACCATATCCCGACGCCGAAGACCCTGATCGTCCACAAGGACAATATCGACCAAATCGTTCCGGCGCTCGGCCTGCCCTGCATCCTCAAGCAGCCCGATAGCGCGTTTTCGCTCGGGGTATCGAAGATCGAATCCGAGCCGCAGCTCCGGGTCAAAGTAAATGCCTTGCTGAAGGAGTCGGAACTGGTGCTGGCGCAGGAATACCTGCCGACCGGCTTCGACTGGCGCATCGGCGTGCTGGACCGGCGGCCGCTTTTCGTCTGCAAGTACTACATGGCGCCCGGCCACTGGCAAGTCATTAAGCATGAGCAGCAGCGCATGTGCGAAGGCAAGACCGAAGCTTTTTCGGTAGGCGAAGTGCCGGACGAAGTGGTGGCGATCGCAGTGCAGGCGGCCAACCTGATTGGCGATGGTTTCTACGGGGTCGACCTGAAACAGGTCGGCAACCAGTATTACGTCATAGAGATCAATGACAACCCGAATGTCGATGCCGGCAACGAGGATGCCGTCCTGAACGATGCACTGTACCGGGAAGTGATGGGCGTATTTCGAAAGCGCATCGAAGCACGCAAAGGGAGTCTTGCATCATGAACGCAGATGAAGAGCCTCCTGAACGTTCCCCGGTATTGCATGCCTTCGGAGGATATGGAATCGAGCTGGAATTCATGATCGTCAAACAGGACACACTGTCTGTACTGCCGATTGCGGACCGCCTGCTGCGCGACGCTCCCGGAGAACATGCATTGCTGGACTGGTCGAATGAACTGGTACTGCATGTCATCGAAATAAAAAACCCGCGCCCTGTCGCTTCCTTGTCCCTTTTGCCCGAAGCCTTC
>DATFAZ010000207.1:0-4660 GCA_035254105.1 Noviherbaspirillum sp.
TCGCAGCGGGAGGCGAAATATATCAAAGGTTGCGAAAGCTTGGCAAGCGCTTTTCGAGAAAGGCTTGCATGCCTTCTTTCTGATCCTCGGTGCCGAAGGTGCTGTGGAACAAGCGGCGCTCATACTGCACTCCTTCCGACAAGGTGGTTTCGTATGCGCGGTTGATTGACTCTTTAGCCATCATTACCGTAGGCAAAGACATGCTGGCAATTGTCGTCGCAGCTGCGAGTGCTTCTTCCATCAGTTTTTCGTTTGGAACTACACGCGAAACAAGTCCTGCGCGCTCCGCTTCTGCTGCATCCATCATGCGCCCGGTAAGGCACATGTCCATTGCTTTTGCCTTGGACACTGCACGCGGCAGCCTTTGCGTCCCGCCCGCTCCAGGTATTGTTCCGAGTTTAATTTCTGGCTGGCCGAATTTTGCGTTCTCTGCCGCAATAATGAAGTCACACATCATTGCCAGTTCGCACCCGCCACCGAGCGCAAATCCGGCCACTGCGGCAATCACTGGTTTGCGAACGCGTCGAATTTGCTCCCAATTGCGGGTGATGTAATCGCCTTTATATACATCCATAAATGAATAGTTGGCCATCGCCCCAATATCTGCACCGGCCGCAAATGCTTTTTCACTTCCGGTAATGACGATGCAACCAATATCCTCGTTCGCATCAAACGTCAGCAGCGCCTCACCCAACTCATTCATTAATTGGTCATTAAGCGCATTCAACGCCTTCGGGCGATTCAATTGAATCAAGCCTACTTTGCCGCGCGTCTCTACAACGATATTTTCATAATTCATTTTTTGGCTCCTCAACAAAAACAAATAACTGAAATGACTGTCTGCGGCGCGTCCGCTTAGCTGCAAAAAGCTGGAGCGGCCACAGCTTCACTCACTTCAAAGGCACCCTATTCTAAGCTAATAGGATGATTAAATTGCTAAGCGCTATAAGTGACAGGACCAGTAGCACATCCGCCGAGATAAGGCTCACTTCATGACATCTGTCATTCCTCGTGCATCCGTCTCATTATCGGAACTGCCAATTGGCGTGGCTTTGTTTGATAACTTCGAAGATTAATTGACCGGAAATGAAACGCTACCAGCGCCCTATCCGGAAACCGAACTCTTAAGCATGTTTTGCACTCCCGTCCTTGATCAGGTTTTTTACCCGATACGTCAGTTTCATATCGCTTGCGGAACACCTTTTCGCCAAGAAGAACAATGAATGTAGATTTTGTATTGGGGCGGGAAATTATGAAGCGCTTACTACCCCAATGGCTCACATTCCATAGATCAACGATGAACGTCACATTGGTACTCGCCTTTCAATTAGCGCAAGCAGAACGTGAGCAAACAAGCAATTTACTGAAACAGAGCCCTATTCTGGCAGAGAAATATCAACGGAAATGATTCGCTGCTTCACCTGATTACTGCATGATTCGTTGAGCAGCGGCTGAATTTTTGGGTAATAACACCCACATCATTCCACGCTGCTTCATTTTCCCTGCTTTCTCGCCTGCACTGGAGCCGAAACCCCAGAAATAATCTGCGCGCACTGCGCTCTTGATCGCCCCGCCAGTATCCTGGGCCATCACCAATCGCTGCAGGGGCGCATCACTATCAGGGCGGGTAGTGGCCAAAAATACCGGCGCACCAAGAGGGACAAATTGCGGATCAACAGCAATGGATCGCTGCGGCGTCAGGGGCACACCCAACGCGCCCTTTGGACCTTTATTCGGATCGCCCACCTTCTCTTCCTTAAAGAAGACGTAACTTGGATTGGCATTCAATAATTCCTGCTGCCGCGCCGGATTTGCGATAAACCACGCCTTGATGTTCTGCGCTGAGGCCTGATCAAGGGTCATTTCGCCTTTGTCGACAAGATAGCGGCCGATCGATTTATAGGGGTGGCCATTCTGATCAGCGTAGGCAACACGGACGGTTTCTTTCGAATCTGCCAGCTGCACACGCCCCGAGCCCTGCACCTGCAGGAAGAAGGCCTCGATCGGGTCGTCGACCCACATCAACTCTTTACCTGCAAGCGCAGCAGACTGCGTCATTTCAGCGCGTGACGGATACGGGATGACCTTGTTGCCCACTACACGCCCGCGCAACCGCATATGCTTCAACTCCGGATACAAACTGGCCAAGTCGATAAAAAGCAAATCGTCCGGAACACGGTGCAGCGGCGTCTGATAAGGCCCGCCTCGCATGCGCGCACCGCGCAGTAAAGGTTCGTAGTAGCCGGTCACCAAGCCACTTTCCGTTCCGTCCGGATTAATGAGCTGATAGGGAATCAATGCTGCCTCGAAAAATTCCCGTACCGCTTTTTCATTGCTGGCGTCGACTTCCTGCGCCGCCGTGCATACCTCTCTCCACTCCAGCTTTTTGACCAGGGCATCACACGATGTCAAGAATGCCGGCCATGCTTCGCGAAAGTTATCCTTGCCCCAGCCAGGCAGCATGCCAAATGTCGTGGGTTTCAGCAGTTCTTTTGGCGCTTCCGCAGGCTGTGCCGGACCAGGAAGTGCAACCGGTGGTGTGGGAACCGGCTCCGGCGGCAGCGTAGAGCAAGAGGAAATCGTGAAGACAACGGCGATCGTTGATGCGAGTAGACTAAAGCGTGTGAATGACATTGAAGGCGACGAATATGTGGCTGCTAATGCTGGAAGCAGGGATTGCGCTGTTTTTGCTGGTGTTTATCGTCTGGTGGACGATGTTTTCAGGCCGAAAGCCGCAGCAATCAAAAAAAAACGCATCCCGCGAAGATGATCCGCAACAGTAAATCAATGCAGCGTGCGTGGCAATGACAGGACAAATTCCGGTATCTTGGCTTCAAATCTCTCGCCATCCTCAGCCACGAAAAAATACGCGCCTGTCATCGATCCGTGCGGCGTCGCCAGTATCGTACCGCTGGTGTATTCAAATTGCTCGCCCGGCTGCAATAACGGCTGTTGGCCAACTACACCAAGCCCTTTTACCTGCTCCGTGTGATTATTGGCATCCACGATAATCCAATGCCGGGAAATCAACTGCGCAGCCACTTCACCGGTGTTCTTGATGGTTACCGTATAAGAAAATACATATTTGGCATGGTCGGGCTCCGACTGTTCAGGAATATATTGCGTCTTAACGGATACAGCAAAGTCGTACACGGGCATCTGAATTCCTTGCTTTTCTTTTTATGACAAGAGCGACTACCTCATTCCACACGAACTCCTGCGCTTTTGCAATACGCCGGGATGGAACGAACGAGTAAAATACGGACTTCTTTTTTACCTGATTTGCCATGACTACTTATCGGATCGCCCCCAGCATTCTTTCTGCCGATTTTGCCCGCTTGGGCGAAGAAGTGCGCAACGTCGTTGCCGCCGGCGCGGACATCATCCATTTCGATGTCATGGATAATCATTACGTCCCGAACCTGACCATTGGACCGCTGGTCTGCGAAGCGATTCGCCCACACGTCCAGGTTCCGATCGATGTGCACCTGATGGTCAAGCCGGTTGATCGCATTATTCCCGATTTTGCCAAGGCAGGTGCCAACATCATTACCTTCCATCCGGAAGCGTCCGAACATATCGATCGCACATTGCAGCTCATCCGCGACAACGGCTGCAAAGCCGGACTGGTATTCAATCCCGCAACGCCGCTGCATTATCTCGATCACGTCATGGACAAGCTCGATATCGTGCTAATCATGTCGGTCAACCCGGGTTTTGGCGGACAGTCGTTCATTCCGGATGCACTGAAGAAGATCGCAGCGGTACGCCAGCGGATTGACGCTTCGGGCCGCGACATCATGCTGGAAGTCGATGGCGGCATCAAGATCGAGAATATTGCGGATGCGGCGCGTGCAGGCGCAGATACGTTCGTGGCAGGATCGGCAATTTTCGGCAAGCCCGACTACAAGGCGGTAATCGACGCAATGCGCAGCCAGCTGGCACAAGTATGAACGCGCCGGAACGTGTCGCGCTAAGCGGTATTCGCGCTGCCATCATCGATCTGGATGGCACGATGCTGCATACTGCGCCGGATTTTCATATTGCCATCAACCGGATGCGCAGTGATCTTGATCTGAAACCAATCGATATCGAGACCATCACACATTTCGTCGGCAAGGGAACGGAAAACCTGATACGCCGAGTGCTCGGTATCGACTATGCCCCGGAAGAAGTGGAGCTGCATTTTCAGCGTGCCATCACTTCCTATCAGGGTCACTATCTGTCGATCAATGGGGATTATTCTTCGGTTTATCCCGGCGTACGGGAAGGATTGGAAGAACTGCGCGCCAAGGGACTACGCCTTGCCTGCGTGACCAACAAGCCGATCGCTTTTGCGACTCCCTTGCTCGAAAAAACAGGGTTGAATCGTCACTTCGAGATCGTATACGGCGGCGACTCGCTGCCGAAGAAGAAACCCGACCCTTACCCGCTATTAAAGGTATGCGAGGACTTCGCTCTGCAGCCACGGCAAGTTGTTGCTATCGGCGATTCGTCGAATGACGCACAAGCCGCCCGGGCTGCGGGCTGCTGGGTGTTGAATGTGCCTTATGGGTACAATCATGGGGAATCTATACATACAGTCGATTCCGATGGTATAGTTTCCTCGCTGCTTGACGCAGCCCACCTCATTTCTGCTTAAACTGCAAACATAAATAAT
>DATFAZ010000208.1:0-2514 GCA_035254105.1 Noviherbaspirillum sp.
GCTGGTTCTGTCTTTTCGAGATCGCTGTCTTCGGCCATCGCCGACTCCTGTCAAGTCCGCCCGGCGCCAGAATGACGCACTGAGGGACCATCAGGCACGATTATTGGGCAGAAGGCTGCCAGCCTATCGGAGGAACAGGTGTGAAAACCCCTCGCTTTTCGGCGCAGCGGGAGGCTTCGATGGCATGTCGGATTAGAGGTGCAGGCTTTGCGCCCACCCCAGCGCGGACAAGTGCGACTGGTTCACCTGTAGCGCACTGATGCACAACGCGCCGGCCATCGATTCGATATCCGACGCAGGCGATTCGCACGCCTCGGCCAGCGCGATGAATGGCCCATAGATGCCTTCCCTGCTGAGCAGGGCTTCCGACACGGAGTCGGAAAGCTGAACTTTCTCCAAGACCTCTTCCATCGGAACGCCTAGCAAGCGATCGAGCAAGGAAAACATCCCGACCACAAACAAGTTTTCCGCCTCACCCTTGGGCAGGAAGCCCTGACCGAGTAGTTCGGCGAAGCGACCACGGATAACTGCCGTCTGCATCAGCACCGGGGAATAACCGGTGGTGGTGGCAGTCGCCATCAGCAGCGCCAGCCAGCGGTACAGCGGGGAATATCCCAGCAGCGTCACCGCATGCTTGAGGGATTGAATCTCGCAGCCCAGCCCAAATCCGGCGGAATTAATATAGCGCAGCAGTTTGTACGAAATGGCGGCATCGTGCTTCAGCACGCTTTCGAGCTGCCGGACGTCGGCACCTTTTTTTACCATGTCCATCAGTTGCAGGATCATAGTCTGCGCCGGATTAAGCTCCTTGGGGCGACTGCCTTCGCGCGGCGCCAGGTGCATTGTGCCGGCAAATGACTGCAACCCCATGGAAGCGCACAGATCGAACTGCGCCCAGTCACCAAGACCGCGCGCGACAAGCTGGACCGCAGGCAGATCAAGTGCACGCCATTGCCGTACCTGTTCGGCGAAATCGCTTGCCGCAGCCGATATTTCGACATGCGAGACAAAAGACAGCAGGCTCTTGTCGACCGTCGCGGGGTTGGCTTCGCGCAGTGAAATGCGATATTCCTGCGCTCCGCAGGTTTTGAGCGCCATTACCGTATCGGCATCCGCCAGGTCCGACGCGCGCACAGCCAGCACGGTGCGTTTCTTTGGCAAACCGGAAAATGCGTTTGCCTTCAACAAAGCGGCAGGCGCCGCCAGAAACAATAAATGATCGCCAAGGAGTGTTCCAGCCTCCATTTCGCTGAGGTGACCGGCAACAAAATCGACCAGGGCGCGCGCATCATCCTCGTTAGGATCATTCACGCGCTGCCAGCCAAGCTCGTAGCCGAGAACCCGCTCCTGGGGATTAAGGAGCGGCTGCCTTACGATGAATTTATCTTCTTGCATGACTTTCTAAAACACCTTTATGCGCGGCCGGACCAACAGAAAGCCGCAGCAATGCAGCCAGCCAGTTAAAACCCTAAACTGTCCAGCAAGTCGTCGACTTGCTCCTGACCAGCAACGACGTCGGGATTGCCCTCTGGGTTGATCTGGGGGCCGTTCAGCAACCCGGATCCGGCATCGCGCCGCAATTCCGGCGGCGCATAATCGATCAGGAGCTGGACCAGTTGCTGTTCGAGGCCATGCGCAAGCTCAGTCACCTTCTTGATCACTTGCCCGGTCAGATCCTGGAAGTCCTGCGCCATCATGATGGTCAACAGCTGCTGCTTGGTGGTACCAGCATCACTCCTCACCTGGCCCAGGAAGTCCAGGGTCTGCGCCGCCATGGCACGATAGCGTTGATCCGCATCGGGACTTTGCAACAGTTCCTGCCATGCCGCTGCCAGCTGCCCGGCACCGGCATCCATACCCTCCTGCAGCGGAGTGGCGACATCGGTCGCGTTGAGCACGCGCTGCGCGGCCTGTTCAGTCATCTTTGCGACATAGCTCAGTCGATCCCTGGCCGTCGGCATCTCATGCGCGGCCTTCTCGATGAGCTTGTCGAAGCCAAGCGCACGCAGATTCTGATGCAGCACACGCGTCATCTGGCCGATGCGGGCAAGCACCTCTTCCTGCGTGCCCGCGGCCGCCGGTGACACGATAAGGTCGCCTGCGGCCTGCTGGCGCGGATGAACCATGTCAGCCTCCCGCTGCTGCCAGCTTCTCAAAGATTTTCGAGAGCTTTTCGTCGAGCGTGGCGGCGGTAAAAGGTTTCACGACGTAGCCGTTGGCACCGGCCTGCGCCGCCGCGATGATGTTTTCCTTCTTGGCTTCGGCGGTCACCATCAGCACCGGAATTTTGGCCAGCGCAGCATCGGCGCGGATATTCTGTAGCATCGTCAGACCATCCATCACAGGCATGTTCCAGTCGGTGATAACAAAATCAAACTGCTCGCTGCGCAGTTTCGCGAGCGCCATGGCACCGTCTTCCGCTTCGTCCACGTTTGAATACCCCAATTCTTTGAGCAGATTGCGAACGATACGACGCATCGTCGAGAAATCGTCGACAACCAAGAATTTCGTTTT
>DATFAZ010000209.1:0-32854 GCA_035254105.1 Noviherbaspirillum sp.
CAATAGACTCAAGAGTCTTTTCATTACGCAGAAACGACACCCTACTCGTGATAATCAAACACACTATAGCCGTGACGCCTCACGAGTTCATCGCGCTCTGCCGACTTCATATCTGCCTGGACCATTTCTGCTACAAGTTCGTTAAAAGTTATTCTTGGCATCCAGCCAAGCTTCATCTTTGCCTTGAAAGCGTCGCCTAATAGCGTCTCCACTTCAGTAGGGCGGAAATAGCGGGGGTCGACTGCAACAATACATTTTCCGTTTTCGTTGTAACCCTTTTCATTTACTCCATCGCCATCCCAATTAATTTTCATGCCTAGCTCTTTTGAAGCGGCATTAATAAAATCTCGCACACTGTATTGGATGCCAGTCGCAATAACAAAATCCTCCGGCACTTCCTGCTGCAACATCAACCATTGCATTTCCACATAATCCCGCGCATGGCCCCAATCGCGCTTGGCATTGAGATTGCCTAAGTAAAGGCAGTCCTGCAAGCCGAGTTTGATTCGAGCGAGGGCGCGCGTGATCTTACGTGTTACGAACGTCTCGCCACGGACAGGACTTTCGTGATTAAACAGAATCCCGTTGCAGGCATACATGCCGTAGGCTTCCCGATAATTCACCGTGATCCAATAGGCATATAGTTTAGCGACAGCGTAAGGGCTGCGCGGGTAGAACGGTGTGGTTTCCCTCTGCGGGGTTTCCTGCACCAAGCCATATAGCTCGGATGTCGAGGCCTGGTAGAACCGTGTTTTCTTTTCCAGTCCGAGAATACGAATCGCCTCGAGAATACGTAAGGCACCCAAGGCGTCCGAGTTCGCGGTGTATTCGGGCTCCTCGAATGAAACCGCAACATGGCTCTGCGCAGCAAGGTTATAGATTTCGTCTGGCTGCACTGCCTGAATGATGCGGATCAGACTCGTCGAGTCGGTAAGGTCGCCATGATGCAACCGGAAGCGGACATTCGGCTCGTGCAGGTCCTGATAGAGATGATCGATGCGGTCGGTGTTGAATAATGAGGTGCGGCGCTTGATGCCATGGACTTCGTAGCCTTTTGACAGAAGAAGCTCCGCAAGATATGCGCCGTCCTGCCCTGTCACACCGGTAATCAGGGCGACTTTGTTCACTGTTTCCTTCATAGATATGCTTGACTTCCTTTTATCCTTGGTTGGGACGTTGAACGGATGAAGAGCCTCTGGAACAAATTAAAACATCAGGCTCGTCCGTAACAATCTGAGAAACGCACAATATCGTCTTCACCGAGGTAGCTTCCGCATTGCACCTCGATCAATACGAGGTCAACGATACCGGGGTTTTCCAGGCGATGCTTTGCGCCGATCGGGATATAGGTCGATTGATTCTGGCTCATCAGAACCGTGTTTTCCCCAACGGTGATATTGGCGGTTCCTGATACCACAACCCAGTGTTCACTGCGGTGGTGATGCATCTGCAGCGACAGTGAGTGCTTCGGCTTGACGACCACCCGCTTGATCTTGAAGCCTGTCCCCTCACCGAGCACCGTATAGGTTCCCCATGGGCGCACTGCCGTACGATGGATTTTGTGTGCTTCGTGGCCGCTGGCTTTTAATTGACTGACGACCTGCCGCACTTCCTGACTTTTGGATTTGTCGGCGACGAGCAAGGCGTCGGGCGTATCAATGACGAGTACATTGTCCAGGCCGATCACGGCGACCAGTCGGTCCTTGGAATCGACGTAGGTATTGCGACTGTCGATAATGATGGGGTGGCAGTTGTTACTTGTGTTCCCCTGCTCATCGGCGGGGATCATATCTGCAACAGAACTCCATGCGCCGATATCGCTCCAGCCGAATTCCCCCGGGATGACGGCGATATTGTTCGCCTTTTCCATGACGGCGTAGTCGATGGAAATATTTTCAAGCTGTTCGAAGCCGGCCGGCAGTTCCATTTTATGGCCGTCTGGCTTCACCTGTTCCCATACCAACCGGGCAGCTTCGAGCAAGGCGGGATTGTGGTCTGCCAAGGCGTCCAGCAAGACGCTCGCCTTGAAGCAGAAAATCCCGCTATTCCACACGTAATTCCCCTGCGCGAGATAGGCCATTGCGGTTGCAGCATCCGGCTTTTCCACGAACCGCTTTACCGAGCTGGCCTGCTGGCTGACCGGATCGGCCATTTCGATGTAGCCGTAGCCGGTTTCGGGTGCGGTCGGACGAATACCAAAAAGAACCAGGAAGCCATCCTTGGCAAGCGTTTCCGCATGCTGTGCCGCCTTGTGAAATTCCGGTATGCCGGTAATCAGGTGATCTGCCGGCATAACCAGTAGGCAGGCATCGCTCTTCTGCTGAACGGCCCATAGTGCGGCAAGTGCAATCGCAGGGGCGGTATTGCGGCCGACCGGCTCTAAAAGATAATTTGGCTTGATCGGCTGACTGGCCAACTCGTCTTGCGAACGCAGGCAATAATCACGGTTCGTGACAATCAATGGCACGCATTTAGGGGAAACGGTTTGCGCACGCTCATAAGTCTGGACCAGCAGGCTTTTTCCCCCACCAATCCGCATGAATGGTTTCGGATGCGCTTCACGCGAAACCGGCCACAGCCGCGTGCCAGCGCCACCTGAGAGAATGACGGGAATTAACATGGTATAAGTGAATGTGATTTGGCTTTGCGAGCCGGATGGCACATTGACTTTATAGGCCACGCCTTCGCACCGCTTATTGTTTTGCGACAAAAGGCGTGCGCTTCATTATCAAAATACAACTGTTTAAGAATGGCAACTTTTGCAATTGGGGATATTCAGGGATGCGTCGAACGACTGGACGAGCTGTTGCAGCAAATTTATGCAAAGTGCCCTGACCCGGAATTGATTTTCCTGGGTGACCTGGTCAATCGTGGCCCGCATTCACTGGCTACGCTGCGGAAAATTCGGGCGATGGGTAATACGGCCAAAGTCGTTCTCGGAAACCACGATCTGCACCTGCTCGCAGTTGCTCACGGCATCCGTCAACTTCACCGTACCGATACGCTGGAAGAAATTCTTCACGCACCAGACCGGGATGAATTGCTTGACTGGCTGCGGAGGCAACCGCTGGCTCTCTTCGAGAACGGGCATCTGTTTGTTCATGCGGGCGTGCTGCCGCAATGGACTGCGCAGCAAACGCTTGCACTCTCACAAGAGGTGGAGACCATCTTAAGGGGCGACGACTGGGTGGAATTCCTGCGAAACATGTATGGCAACCTGCCCGCCAAATGGGATGAGGCGCTCACAGGGTCGGACCGCTTGCGCTGCATTGTCAATGCATTGACAAGGATTCGTTTCTGCACTGCCGACGGGACGATGGATCTGGCCACCTCAAAGGGCACGGAAATCGAGCTGCCCGGCTTCATGCGCTGGTTCGATGTGCCGGGCCGCAAAACCGAAGATGTGGCGGTGATATTCGGGCACTGGTCGACGCTGGGGCTGATCGTGCGCGAAAACCTGATCAGTCTGGATACAGGCTGTTTATGGGGCGGCAAGCTCAGTGCAATCTGCCTGGAGGACAGAGAGGTGTTACAAGTGGATTGCCCGCAGTATCAGCGCCCCGGTTCGATCTGAGCCGCTTGGGTATGGCCAAGCGCACCGGCAATTATCCTGTGGGCTGTATCAGCCAGTTCGCGTCGGTGCGATGCTTCGCCGGTGGCAATCGGCGCCAACAATATCAACCGCGCCGTCATCGGTGGGGAGCCGAGGATCTTCAGCATACTCTGTACAAAAGTTGTGTCCCCAATGTAATCGGCAGCAGAATGCAAATTCCCCTGCGTGTCGAGATAACGCAGTGCGTAAGGCTGCACCGAAACCTGCGCTTCGATAGCGGCTTCAAACAGGTTCGCATGAAATGGCAGAAGAGTGCCCTGTGCAGCAGTAGCGCCTTCGGGGAAGAAGGCCACATGTTCGCCAGCGTGCAAGCTGGCAACCAGCCCCTGATAAATCTTCCGCACATCACGTAATTTGCCGCGCGAAATAAAGATAGTACCTGCCTTCTCGCAGAGCCAGCCGATCAGCGGCCAATCGCGGATATCCGACTTGGCGACAAACCTGCACGGGTGCATCGAGTTAATGACGAAGATATCGAGCCAGGAAACATGATTGGCGACGATGAGCGCGCGCGCCGCATCCGGGGCACCGTGATCGTGCACAACCTCGACCTTGACACGGCATAGCGCCAGCAGCTTGATCGACCATCGCTTGATATGCGACTGGCGTGCGGCGGCATCGATCCATGGAAAAACGAGCGCACAAATTGTCAGGCCCCGGAATAAATGCACCAGTACGCGCAGCAAGCGCAAAGCGGACATGTCTCAGCGCTCGAATGCGATATGTCCGGCGATGACCGTTGCTTTCACCTGCCCTATCAGTTCATAGCCGAGGAAAGGCGTGTGCTTGCCTTGGCTGGCGAGGGCTTTCGCATCGACTTTCCAGCGTTTGGCCGGATCGAATATGCAGATATCAGCACAGCTTCCGACCGACAAATCTCCCGCCTGCAGCCCTACCACGCGCGCCGCATCCGACGTGATTTTTGCAATCACCCGTGTCAGCGGCTGCTGCGATTTCTCCAGGCATTCGTCGCCCCACTTGAGCGCAAGCGACAACAGCAGTTCCAGACCGGTTGCGCCGGGCGACGCTTCACCGAACGGCAGCAGCTTTTCATCATCATCGACCGGCGTATGGTCGGAGCAGATGGCGTCGATCGTTCCGTCGAGCAGTGCCTGGCGAATTGCATCGCGGTCTCGTTGCGCACGGAATGGAGGCGTGACACGCGCATTGGAATCGAAGAAACCGATATCGACATCGGTCAGATGCACATGATGCGCGCCGACATCGCAACTTACCGGGAGTCCTTCCTTTTTCGCCGCCCGCACCAGCTCCAGTCCAGCCGCCGACGATATCCGACATACGTGGACACGCGCACCAGTTGCGCGCATCAGTTCGAATATCGTATGCAATGCAATCGTTTCGGCCATTACGGGGACACCTGACAAGCCAAGGCGCGACGCTACCGGGCCGCTGTGCGCAATTCCACCAATGCCAAGATGCGGATCCTGCGGGCGCAGCCATACGGTATAGCCAAAGGTCTTTGCATACTGCAACGCGCGCAACAACACGGTTGTATCGAGGATTGGTTTTTCAGCTTGCGAAAAACCGATGCAGCCGGCTTCGGTCAGCTCTGCCATCTCGGTCAGCGCTTCGCCTTTCAAGCCGACAGTCAGGGCGCCGAGTGGATAGACATGCGCCTGATTCAGATTTTTTGCGCGATGCTTGAGCATTTCCACCAACCCCGGCTCATCGAGAACCGGATCGGTATCGGGCGGGCAGATCAGACTGGTAACGCCGCCCTGCAATGCTGCCTGCATTTCAGATTCCAATGTGGCCTTGTATTCATAGCCAGGCTCACGCAGGCGTGCGCTCAAATCCACCAACCCGGGAGCGACGATCATGCCCGTGGCATCGATCGTCCTGTTTGCGGCAAATCCATCGGGTGCATTGCCGATTGCGACGACCTTGCCTGCCGCGATAAACAAATCCTGTTGCGCATCGATACCGTTGGCCGGGTCAATCAGGCGGCCATTCTTGATCTGGATTTTCATTCTTAATTTCCCGCCAAAATACTCATTACCGCCATACGCACTGCGATCCCGAAAGTCACCTGCGGCAATATCACTGCCTGCGCACCGTCCGCCACTGCCGAATCGATCTCGACTCCGCGATTCATCGGACCGGGGTGCATCACGATTGCATCCGGCTTCGCCAGCGCAAGGCGCTCCGGCGTCAGACCATAACTCTTGAAGAATTCCTGTGCGGACGGCAGCAAAGCGCCTGTCATGCGCTCATTCTGCAGGCGCAACATGATGATCACATCAACGCCCTTGAGTCCTTCGTTCATGTCGGTAAACACGCGCACACCCATCTGCTCCAAGCCGCCCGGCAGCAGGGTGCGGGGGCCGATGGCACGCACTTCCGGCACGCCGAGTGTCGTCAACGCATGGATATCCGATCGTGCCACGCGGCTGTGCAGGATATCGCCGACGATCGCAACCGTCAGGTTGGTGAAATCCTTCTTGTAATGCCGGATCGTGTACATGTCGAGCAAGCCCTGGGTCGGGTGCGCGTGTCGGCCATCGCCGGCATTGACCACATGGACATGCGGTTGATTGGTGTCGTTCAGATGTTTCGCGATCAGATAAGGTGCACCCGATTGCGCATGGCGCACAACGAACATGTCGGCATGCATCGCAGCCAGGTTGTCGATGGTATCGAGCAGCGACTCGCCCTTGCTGGTGCTGGACGCGGAAATATTCAGGTTGATGACATCGGCCGACAAGCGCTTTGACGCGATTTCGAAGGTGGTGCGGGTGCGCGTCGAATTTTCGAAAAACAGGTTGAAGACGCTCTTGCCGCGCATGAGCGGCACCTTCTTCACTTCGCGGTCGCCAATACTGACAAATGAAGATGCGGTATCAAGGATATGTGTGACGATGGATTTCGGTAGGCCTTCAATGGTGAGCAGATGTTTCAGCTCGCCGTTCTTGTTCAGTTGCGGATTATGCATGGTCCACCGTCAGGGAGAATTTGCCGTCGTCGGCACGTTGCAGTATGAGTTGTTGATCACTGGAGAGGGTGGCCGTATCGGCGACAAAATCGGCTGCGATGGGTAGTTCGCGCCCGCCGCGGTCGACCAGCGCAGCAAGCATGATCCTTGCAGGCCGGCCATAGTCGAACAGTTCGTTGATCGCAGCCCGGGTGGTTCGCCCGGTATACAAGACATCATCGACCAGCACGATCGTTGCTCCCTCCACCTCGAACGGAATCTGGGTCGGTTTCACTTCGGCGTGCAAGCCTTTTTCCGCGTAATCGTCCCGATAGAAAGATACGTCGATAAAGCCGAGCCGGTCTTGGAGCTGCAATTCATTTGCCAGCCGCTCGGCCAGCCATGCACCGCCGGAATAGATACCGACGATGGCCACATCCTCGGCGTGAGCGAGGCCCGACTTGACGCGTTCTGCGAGCACCTTGTACAGCGCCTCCGCATCGAATTTAGGATTCGGCATAGTCATTGAAGTATTGTTGCAAAATAATTGCGGCTGCCTCGGCGTCGATGATCTCGCCGCGCTTCTGGGGAATCACCGCAGAAGAAAAACGTTCGTCTACCAGTACCGTAGCAACGCCGAATCGGCCCTGCAGCTGATTGGCGAAGCGCCGGCAGCGCACTGTCATTTCATGCTCGGTGCCATCCGGATGGCTGGGCAGGCCGACAACGCAACGTTTCGGCTGCCATTCCTGTATCAGCGCGGCAATTGCCGAGAATTTTGCGTCATTCGTTGCCGCGGTAATCACTGTAAGCGGCTGCGCCTGCCGGATCAAGGTATTGCCGACAGCGATACCAATGCGTTTCAGACCGAAATCAAAGCCGATTACTGTTTCCACCGCACGCTCTTGTCAGGCATGCCCCGCGTCGCCGGTCAACATCATCGGATCGATACCCAACAATTTCATCGCGGCGGAAAAACGCTCCTCGACGGGAGTATCAAAGATGATTGACGGGTCAGCTCGCACCGTCAGCCAACCATTGCGGACAATTTCTTCTTCCAGTTGCCCTGCGCTCCAGCCGGAGCAACCGAGGGAAACCAAAAGACGTTTCGGTCCGTCGCCGGCTGCAACCGCTTCGAGCACATCTTTGGAAGTGGTTAGCGCAATCTCGTCGGTTACCGGCATCATTGAGGAGAAATGTCCGTGCGGTGTATGCAGTACGAAACCGCGCTCAACCTGTACCGGGCCGCCTAGCATTACCGGCTTCTTTTCGAACGTATTGCCAAGCGCGATTTCGAGCTTGAGATCGATGCGTTCGAACAAGACATCCAAGGTCATGTCAGTTGCCTTGTTGATAATGACCCCCAAGGCTCCCTCTGCATTGTGCTCACAGAGGTACACCACTGTTCCACCGAACATCGGATCGAGCATGGAAGGCATGGCAATCAGGAAATGATCTGCCAGATTGAGGGAAGGCGCGGGCGTCGTATCGGAAGAAGCAGAAAAATCGGGCGTGTCCCGGGACGAGCCAGGCTTCGAAGAAAATATGCGAGTCTTGCTGGGTTTCACCATAATAGGCATTTTATCAGCTTTGGCAGGAAAACCGGACCGGGAAATCCCCGCGAAGCCTGCCTTTTCATCCAGCCCGCACCTCGCTCATGCACCGTTTTCACCGCTCCCTCGTTTGGTTCCGGCGCGATTTGCGCTGTTTTGATCATGCAGCTTTGCACCACGCGCTAAGCCAAAGCAAGCGTGTTTTTTGCGCATTTATCCTGGACAAGGCCATCCTGGATTCCCTGCCACGCGAAGACCGCCGGGTCGAATTTATCCATGCCAGCCTTACCGAACTTGCAATCGCGCTGCGTGCCTTGGGTGGTTACCTGATTGTGCGCTATGCGGTTGCCGCAGAAGAAATACCCAGGCTTGCCGCAGAACTCGGCGTCGATGCAGTGTTTGCAAACTACGATTACGAACCGCAGGCAATGCAGCGGGATGCGCAAGTCGAGAGTGCATTGCACGCCGCAGGACGTGCATGGCTGAACTATAAGGATCAGGTGATTTTTGAGAAGGATGAAGTGCTGTCGCAGGCGGGCAGGCCGTTTTCCGTATTCACACCGTACAAGAAAACCTGGCTGAAAGCCTTGCATGCACATGAGGAATGTCTTGAACCGTATGAGGTGGAATCACTTCGTGCCAACTTTGCGTCACCAGAGAATGTTTCTTGCGACATACTGCCGACACTGGACGAGATTGGATTCAAAGAAACCAATCTGACAGAGTTGAAAATTCCAACCGGCATGTCCGGCGGTCAGGCGCTCTTTAACGACTTCCTGGATCGCATGAAGGATTACGATCGTACGCGCGATTTCCCTGCGATCAAGGGTCCTTCCTACCTGTCCGTTCATCTGCGATTTGGCACGGTATCGATCCGGGGCTTGGTTCGGGAGGCGCTGAATGCAATGCGGACTGCCGATGGAAGCAACGGCGCCGGCACCTGGCTATCCGAACTGATCTGGCGGGACTTCTACTTCATGATCTTGCACCATCATCCGCATGTCGCAGAACGGGCATTTAGGTCCGAATATGATGCGATCCGCTGGGAACACGGTGCAAATGCCGACGAGCTGTTCCAGGCATGGTGCGAAGCCCGAACCGGCTACCCTTTAGTCGATGCAGCTATGCTGCAACTGAACCGCACCGGCTACATGCATAACCGCCTGCGTATGGTGACAGCGAGTTTTCTCATCAAGGACCTGGGCATCGATTGGCGCAGAGGCGAGCAGTATTTTGCGGAACGGCTCATCGATTTCGATCTGGCAGCGAACAACGGCGGCTGGCAATGGGCGGCATCTACCGGGTGCGATGCCCAGCCCTACTTCCGTATTTTTAACCCGATCACACAATCGGAAAAATTTGACCCGGAAGGAAAATTTATCCGGCGTTATCTGCCGCAGTTGGCGAGGCTGCCGGATAAATTCATCCATGCGCCCTGGCTGGCACCCGAGGCTGTCCTGCAAGCGGCCGGCGTAGCGCTCGGATCGGACTACCCACCACCGATCATCCAGCACGATACGGCGCGCAAAATAACGTTGCAGCGCTATTCCGTAGTAAAGAAACCCGCAATCCAGGGGCAAGACGACGAATGAATAAAAAAGGCCCGCAGTTGAGATGCGGGCCTTTAGTTACTGACTATCGCAATCAGGATAGTGCGGCTTCATTTTTCACGAACCCGGCAATCAAGCCAAGCAGTTGTTCTTCCTGATATGGCTTGCCGAGATACTCGTTGACCCCCAGCTCCAAAGCGTAATTACGATGCTTGGTAGCCGTGCGCGAGGTGATCATGATGATCGGGATATGCTGGGTACGTGCATCGCTGCGCACGTTGCGCGTGAGATCAAACCCGTCCATCCGCGGCATCTCGATATCGACCAGCATCACATCCGGCGTAACCGACTGCAGATGTTCGAGCGCATCCACGCCATCTTTGGCCAATACGACCCGGTAACCCTCGCGGCTCAGCAAGCGCTGCGTAACGCGGCGCACCGTAAGCGAATCGTCCACCACCATCACGACGTGCTGTGTGCGCAAGCCCTGTACCGGCTCGGAAATCGGTGTGGACGGCGCCTGTGCGGCCATCTCCGCT
This sequence comes from Noviherbaspirillum sp., assembly GCA_035254105.1. Lineage (GTDB taxonomy): Bacteria > Pseudomonadota > Gammaproteobacteria > Burkholderiales > Burkholderiaceae_D > Noviherbaspirillum. The sequence continues at coordinate 10,188 of DATFAZ010000209.1, forward strand.
ACGGCTCCCATGGAAGAAGGCGTATCGGAAGGCAGGATACGTGGCGCGCGCAGGTTCTCTTGCACCGCACGTTGGGCCAGTGGGACCGGATTCAGAATCAGCACGATGTCGCCGGAGCCAAGCACGGTCGCGCCTGCGATCCCCAGCATGCGCGACAGCTGCGGGCCAATATTCTTGACCACCACTTCGCGGTTACCGACGATTTCATCGACATGCACGGCCACCCGCTCGTTGCCGCTCTTAAGGATCAGCAAGGGTGAATATTGCTGTGCAACCGGCGAACTCGTTCTGTCGCCCAGCAGGGTTGACAGGTAAAACAGTGGTACGCGCTGTCCCTGCCAGCTCACCGAACCTTCGTTATAGGCAGCGGCAAGCGCGTTGGTTTTAAGCTGCTGCACCTGCTCCACCAGTACCGACGGTACAGCATACGTCTTGCCGCCGGTCGATAACAGCACAACCTGAGTCACGGCCAGCGTCAATGGCAAGCGGATGGTGAAATGTGTCCCCTTGCCGGGTTCAGTCCATGTAGAAACCCGGCCTCCCAGCGTAGCTGCTTCGGAGCGCACTACATCCATGCCGACACCGCGACCAGCCAACTCGGTAATTTCTTCCGCGGTCGAAAAGCCCGGGTGGAAAATCAGCTCGGAAGCTTCTTCATCCGAAATCTGGGTTTCATCAGTCAGCAAGCCCTGGCGTACCGCCTTGGCACGAATGCGCGCGATATCCAGGCCCTTGCCATCATCGCCAAACTGGATCACGACCTCGTTGCCCTCCTGCCGAATTTCTACCAGCAGTTCGCCGGTTTCATTCTTGCCGGCAGCACGACGTGCGTCACGCGACTCGATGCCATGCACGATCGCATTGCGCAGCAGATGCTCGAACGGACCAGTCATCTTTTCCAGCACGCTGCGGTCAATTTCCACCGCACCCCCGCGGATATCCAGATTGACCCGCTTGTCGACTTCCTTGGCAGCCTGGCGCGTAACGCGGAACAAGCGCTCGGAGATGCTGGCAAACTGCACCATGCGCACCCGCATCAGATCCTGCTGCAAATCGCGTGTCAGGCGTGCCTGAACCGACAAATCGCCTGTTGCGCTATCGAGCGTCCGGCTCAGGTTCTGGTGCACCGAGCTGACGTCGTTCACGCTTTCCGCCATCATGCGGGTTAGCTCCTGCAGACGTGTGAAGCGGTCGAATTCCAGTGGGTCGAACTCGCGGTCGGCGGAGTGCGCCATGCGCGAAGTAATCTGGGTTTCGGCCTGCATTTCGATTTCACGCAACTGATCGCGCAGACGACTGACGTTGTCGGTCAGTTCCGACAATGACTGCTTCAGCGTACCGACCTCCGTCTCGATTTTCGAACGTGAAATGGAGACTTCACCAGCCTGGTTAACCAGACGATCGAGAATATCTGCGCGTACCCGCATCATCGGCACCGGACCGGACGGTGCGGCGGGGGCGCGGACACCTGGAGCCGCAACCGGCAAAGGTTTTCTCGCATCCGTCTGCATCAAGGGCGCCAATTCCATGCCGCCCTCGTGCAGTGCGGCTTCTTCAGCGGGCGCAGAAACCGGCTCCAATGCTTGCTTGGCCTGCGGGTTTTGCAATTGCTCGAACATCTGCAAGCCCTGATCGTAACGGATCAGCATGTCGTCGAGCGCCATCGACGAAGGCGAGCCCATCCGCATGATGTTTTCAATGCGGGTTTCCATATCGTGCAAATGCTGGCCGAGCCCCATTGCGCCTGCCATGCGCGCGCTGCCCTTCAGGGTGTGCAACAAGCGCAGCATCGCTTGCGGCATACCCGGGTTCGTCGGATTATCCTGCCAGCCCCGCAGCGTGGTGCCCATTTGCGGCAGTATGTCCCGCCCTTCTTCAAGGAATACCGGCAACAGATCTGCATCAAGCTCATCCTTGAGCGTCAATGTCGGATCTATCATTGAATGGTCGCTACTCCCGGCCATTACAGGATCGGCTTGAGGCGCGACTGCATCCTCCGGCGTATAGCTTTGCGCTTCCGGCACTGGCTGTGACACTGATTCCGTCATTGGCGCTGGGGTTAGCGCAGCGAGCTCATCCTCCATTTCCGGCATTGTCATTTGCGCCTGCTCGTCCGCACGGGCCTCGATCTCCGTCCGGATAGCGGCAAGTAATCGTACAAGTTCCGGCTCATGCGGCGGCATTTCGGCCAGCGCAAACTTCTGCAGCATTACCTTAAGCTGCTCTATGCTTTGCTCGATGACGTCGAATTCCGACGCTAACAGACGTACCGGATTGCGAGCGACGAACTGCAACACCTTCTCGATTCCGTATGCCACTTCCTGCAACGCTTTGAACCCCACTGTGGCGGAGCTGCCGGCGAGTGAATGCGCTGCATGAACTGACTTGGTACTAACTTCGCGATCCGGCTCGTGACGCCATTCAGCAATATCCTGTGCCAGCACACGCACAAGGTCATCTGTCTCCGCCAAGTAGATGTTATGCAGTGGAACGCTGATCTCCACATCGCCAATACGTTTGATGCTGTCGTCGCGCCTGAGCTCTGGAATCTGCAATGTCGGGAACTCGATGACATCAGCGATAGCGATCACCGGCGCTGCTGCCGGGACAGGGTCTGCTTGAACAAGCACTTCTGCTGGCGCGGGCGCAACCGGATCTTGCGCCGTTTCGAACATCGCCAGATCGGCATCGGACAATTGAATTTCTTCGGCCTCGGGCAACGCTGAAGTGCTTTCCGTTTTTAAACCCAAGTCTTCGTCAAGCGAAGCCTCCCCGGCCGATGCACCGGCTGACTCCGGTATTACCGGCAGGTCCTCGCTATCCAGTGTGAATTCGAGATCCAAAGGCGGTGCGAGCTCGAGGGCCGGCGCATCCTCCAATGGAAGATTCTCAGATACGGAAGCATCTGCCACGATGGGCAACACCAGTTCGACCTCCGGCGTGTCGATTTCCGGCACGCTTTGCACCGGGTCTTCCTCAAATTCAAATTTTCCGCCTGCCTTGACGCGTTCTGCAGCCCTTACGATGGGATCGGGGGTACGATCCGATTTGCCAAATAGTTTGAGATCCTGCACCCACCCAGCAAGTATTTCAGTCGTTTTTTCCAGCAATGCATAAAGCTCGGCATCCCCACTGCGTGACTCGGACAGCGTGAGGTTCATGACCTGTTCGATGCTCCATGCGGCCTCGCCAAAAGCAACCAGCCCGACCATGCGCCCACTTCCCTTGAGGGTATGGAAGCAGCGGCGCAGCGTGGTCAAATGCTCCTGATTGTGCGGCTGATTGCGCGACTCTGGCAGAACCTGCTGTACGGTGCCAAGAACCTCTTCGGCTTCCTGGAGGAATATCTCCAGCAATTCGGCATCAATCGCCTCTTCTGTTGCGGGAGCAACCACCGGCGGTAGCGAAGCACTCTCAGCGACTTCCGGAACCGTGGCGGTAATGATTTGTGCCAACGCTTCCTGCGAGACCGAAAAATCCGGACGTTGCAGAATGTCGATGCCGGCGTTCGCGCGCTCTTTCGCTTCAGGATTGTCGACCAGTGCGGCATGCAGGCGGACCTGCGCAAGCGACTCCTTCAACTGCTCCTGCAAAGCATGGTTCGCCGGCTCCGTCGTCAAGGACATCGCCAGCTCGGCTGATTGCTGCTGATGAAAGGCTAATTCTTCTTCTACTGTCGGTAAGGGACGAAAAGGGTGGGCGACTGCAGCCGAGTCGCCCCTCACTACATTTTCTACCACCGGTCCGTTGTCCTCGGCCGACAGTTCATTATTCGAATTGGACTCAACGAGATTGGCGCGGAACAAGCCGCTTTCTTCGTCAAACGAAAAACGCTTCTTCACCTGTTCAGGCGGAAGTTGCAGGGTCTCCATAAAGAAACTCAAGGCACCGACGTTCTGGGCCACCTGCTGGAATTCATCCTGGTTTGCCGGTGCGTCTGCGTCTGCAGCGAGAAAACGCTGCACTGCAGCTCGCGTATGGCGAATCGTCTGCATGGCGTCGTCCTGATCCAGAACCGCCAATGCACCTTCGATCTGATGCAGGACCGTGTCGAGCTGCTCGAGCGAAGCGGACTGCGACGGCTCCCGGAAATACTCGTCAAGCATTTTTTCGACCTGACGCAGGCTCGTCTGCATTTCTGCGGCCAGCGCACCCATGGTCTGGCGCTGCTGCGCTTCACGCGACATATCGTCCAGCCACGCCGCAGACTGCGCTGGCACATCGCCAGACATGACCGCGAGCAGCCTTGCTGTCAGCGCCTCCGCGCGTGCGTCGAAATTGTCCGGCAGACGTCCGATGTTGGCCAATGCGTTTTCAATGAACAGCAGGCTGGTTGCCAGTTCCAGACCCAGCATATCGCCGGGCTTGGCATGCACGGCGTGGCGGGCAATACCCTTAAGCTCGCGCAGCAGCTTGGACAGCGGCGCCGAATTCAGCTTGGAACCGGCTTCCGCAAGCGCGCGCATTTCATGTTCGAACGTGTCGGCGACGCTGGCGTCACCGCCCGCAATCCTGTTCCAGATGTTCTTTGCGTGCGACAAGCGCTCCTTGGCGGCCGCAAGCGCATCGACATCTACCTGGCCATAGCGTTTCTTGTTGTAATCCGCAGGCACCAGACCATTTAGCTGATAAGTGTCGCGAATCTGCTGTGCACGTGCCGACGGAATCTTTGCCTTGGCGATAAAGAACAGGGCATCACGTAACAATCTCTCGGCGATGCTTGAGGAACCTTGGCACAGGCGCCGGATTTGCAGGTTGATGCGTGCAAAGAGCTGTTTGACGTAAATTTCATTGTCAATCTGATCGTCCGCCACGGTTTCGGCCAAACCATGCATGACCCACCAGAAAGCCCGCGCCTGCTGATTGTCCTGCATGCGTTCAATGTCGCCGATGATGTCGCGCATCGCCGCAGCATTCGTTAGCTCCGCAGCTCGATCGGTACTTTTCAGGAAAGGCAGCAGCGCCTTCTCGTAGCGTTGACGCAAACCAGTGTACGCAGCCGGTTTCGCTGCACCCACCGTTTCGGCTCCAGGAAACCGTGGACGGATCGCCAAATTTGGGAAAAACAGGTCGGCAGGGTGAATGCGCTCGGCGCCGCGTGCTTCTAGCAGGGCACGATAGTAAGGGAACAAGCGGACCGGCTGATGCGGCATGCCCGACAGCAGTTCGTCCAGATATTCGATCAGCGCCTGATAAGACCCATTGATCGCATGAGCGAGGTCCTGCGTGAATGCAAGCTGGCCGGCATTGATCCGGTCCAGCAGGTCCTCCACCGTTTCCGTAATGATGGCCACGCCGTCGACATCGACGATCTGCAATGCGCCGTGCGCTTGGTGCAGATAGCTCTTCGCATGACGCATTGAGGTCGATTGCGCCTCAGCATCCTGTGTGACGGCTTCCTGGATCGCAGTTTTGGAACGATTGAGCGCTTCGCGGATTTCACCCATCACCCAGGACAACGGCCCGGTGTCGAAGTTATCCCGAGCGCCTTGCGGTGAGGCTGAATTAGGGGTGGTCATGACTGCCTCGCGGGGTCAAATGGCGGCACGCCGTATGAACGGTGCGCCGCCGGCTATCACTAATGGGCCATCTGGCTGGTGACCGGCAACAATTCAGAATCAGGCAGCCACGCGGAAACGGGATACCGAATTCTTAAGTTCTTCGGCCAGTTTCGACAGTTCGCGAATGGATTGCGCTGTCTGTTGCGTACCCTGCTGCGTCTGTTCGGTCACCGTCAGGATGTTCTGAATGTTTTGCGCCACGCCATTGGCGGACGTTGCCTGGTTTTCCGTTGCGGCGGAAATGCTCTGAATCAGGTCCGCAAGGCGATTCGACACGCTACGGATCTCGGCCAGTGCGGCACCGGCAGCGTCGGACAGCTTCGCTCCTTCAACCACACCCTGTGTCGATTTTTCCATAGCAGCTACCGCATCGTGCGTGTCGGTCTGAATGGTACGCACCAGCGCACCGATCTGCTTGGTCGCCTCACCGGAACGTTCCGCCAGACGCTGAACTTCTTCCGCAACCACCGAGAAGCCGCGCCCTGCTTCACCCGCCGATGCCGCCTGGATCGCCGCATTCAGCGCCAGCACGTTGGTCTGCTCGGTAATGTCGGAAATCAGTTCCGTGATTTCACCAATCTCCTGCGATGATTCGCCAAGACGCTTGATTCGCTTCGACGTCTCCTGGATCTGTTCCCGGATTTCGTTCATGCCCTTGATTGCATCTTCCACCGCACGGGCGCCCTGCTCCGCAGCCGACACCGACTGCCGCGCCACCTCCGCCGACTCATTCGCAGACTTCGACACATCGGTAATCTGTACCGCCATTTCCAGCACGGCCTGGCCGGTTGCCTGAATCTCGCGCGACTGCTTCTGGGAAGCAGCCATCAGCTCATTCGAAATATTCTGCGCCTGGTTCGATGCAGAAGTAACCTGTTCCGCCGTATTCGTCACGCGTCCGACCAGACCGCGCAACTCTTCCACCGTGTAATTGACCGAGTCGGCAATCGCGCCGGTGATGTCTTCCGACACCGTTGCCTGCACCGTCAAGTCACCATCCGCCACTTCCTGCAGTTCGTTCATCAGCCGCAAAATCGCAGCCTGGTTCTGATCATTCGCGCGCTTCGCCTCTTCTTCCTGACGGACCGCCTGCAGGCGCTGATCTTCCGCTTCCTGACGCTGCTGATCCGCTTCCTTGGTGCGATTGCGGCTGTCCTGCAACAGCACCAGCGCCACACCCATCGCCGCAGTCAGCGCAGTCAGGGCACTGGCGAGCATCATCCAGAACGACCAGTGCTGCGAGTCTTCGTCAGCACGATAGGCTTTTTGCAGGGACGTGAGACGCTGCTTCAGGGTTTCGTTTTCTGCAAAGATCAGCTGCTCCGATTGCTTGGCAGCGATAAAGTTTTGCAGGTTGCCCAGAATGGTTGCCACCGATGCCTGGTACTCCGCAAAGCTGCTTTGCAGCTCGGTCAGCTTGTCGCGCGTGTCCTGATCCTTGGTGGCTGTCAGACGCAGAACTTCGCTGCCGTTCAGGAAGCCTTCCGTAATATCGCGGAAGGTGTTGGTGTCCTTGCCCAGCAAGAATGCGGTTTCCGGGTTCACGCCTTCGGATGTCAGGAATTCGTTTGCGCTGCGCCCCAGACGCTGGGTCAGCATGACCAGCTGGCCAGCAGCCGAAATCTCGCGCGGCGTAGCGCCGCCTTGCGCCTTCAGCGTCGCGATCTGCTCTGTCAGTTCAAGCAGAACTGGAGACAGCTCATTCAGTTTCTCCAGTGTCGCGCCAAAGCCTGTCAATTCCTTTTTTAGTTTCAGGATGGTATCGGCCGCCTTGTCAGACTCCGACCAGACTTTCTGGGTGTCTTTCAGCAGGGCTTCCATCTCGGCACTGGGCGCATCAATTTGACGTCCCTGATACTCACCGCCCTTGGAAAGCACCGCCAAGTCATTGTTGAATTCCTTGCGGCTCTCTTCCAACTGCTTGAACGCTTCCGGGTTGCCCTGAATCGCATTAGGCGCCGCTTTACCGATACGCTGCGAGTGCATCAGCGCGTCACCGGCGATCTGCGTCTGGGTGGAAGCCAGAATGGAATGATTCGAATTAAGCCAAACGAATACCGCGCCAAGCACGAGCGAAGCGCCCAGTCCCATTAGCAGGATGCGCACCTGTTGTTGCAGCGGCAGATTGCCGATCAAGGGCAGGCGAATGTCACCGCTCTTTTGCAACGCATCGCCGATAAAGGTCGCATTCAGGTTGCGCTCAGGTGCCGCAACACTAGAGCCTGCAACGGCAGCAGGTGCTGATCCAGTGGATTCAACCTGGGCCGGCGCTGCTGCGCCTTCCCCGGCAGATCCTTCCTTGTCACCTTTGGAAAGGAACGGTATTTTTAACGCCATTACGAGTCTCCTTGTAATTCTGCTTGGATAGCAGGCCCGATCATGCGACTGGGATGCTCATAAGCCAATGTGCAAAAAGCGTGGATCTTGCACAATTAAAGATAGGTCGAGTTCGGTCCAGACCTGCGATTCACGGTCGAGATATCGTTGCACCGCCCATGGGGAGTCGCCATCGGCCGTGCCTGGCTGCGCTTCCATTTCTGCGAGATTGCGCAGACCCATGACGCGCGACACCAGAAGCCCGCAATTGAAGGACAAGTTCGGTGCGAAGGCAACGATCCTGCTTTCCTTGTCAATCTGTGTCGAAGGCTGGCCGCAGAAGCGCGCCAGATCGATCACGCTAATCAGATTGCCGCGTATATTGGCCACCCCGATATACCAGTCCTGCGTCAGGGGAACCTGCGTGATCGCACCGACAGACACGATTTCCCCGGCTTCCTGCAGGTTCAGCAGCCAACGGTTTTGCCCGATCATCACGCCGAGCTGGCTGGCTTGCGGCAGTGCACCACTGCGTGCTGCCTGCATGCGCTCCACCAGCTGCGACTGAAACTCGCGCAGCCGCGTCCGGCGCGTGCCTGAATCTGAGTTCTTCAGTGCACCGGCAGCTACGGGTTCCGTAGTGGGATGGCTCATGAAAGGTGCTTAACCGAGCGCCGCGATCTTCGACAACAATTCTTGCGGATCGACTGGCTTGACGATGTAGTCGCGTGCGCCTTGGCGCAATCCCCAGATGCGATCGGTTTCCTGATCCTTGCTCGTGCAGATGATGATCGGGATATCCTGCGTTTCAGGATCGCGTGCAATTGCACGCGTGATCTGAAAACCATTTTGCCCCGGCATCACCACATCCATCAGAATCAGCTGAGGCTTATCAGCCTTTACCTTCAGCAAGGCCTCTTCTCCGTTTTCAGCAGTCGATACGGAGAATCCATTCTTGACCAAAATGTCTGTCAGGAAATAACGCTCAGTCGGAGAATCGTCCACCACAAGAATTTTTTGTATGGGCATCTTGAACCTTTAATTCAGAAATTATTTGAGAGCCTGAGCGGTATGCTCACGTACAGTTTTGAGCAAACTGTCTTTGGTAAAGGGCTTGGTCAGGTAAGCATCTGAACCCACCATTGCGCCGCGTGCCCGGTCAAACAAGCCATCCTTCGAGGACAACATGATGACCGGCGTAGTGTGAAACTTCGAGCTTTTCTTGATCAGCGCACAGGTCTGATAGCCGTCCAGCCGAGGCATCAGAATGTCGCAAAATATCAAGGCCGGCCGGTGATCATTCATCTTGGCAAGCGCGTCAAACCCATCATCGGCCAAAACCACCTGATACCCAGCCTGCCCCAGAAAAATCTCGGCGGATCGACGAATTGTGCTGCTATCGTCAATCACCATAATCTTGAGGCCGGCGCTTTCCGGAGCTGTTGTCATGACGTATTCCCATTAACCTTGCGTCCAATATACGATCCAATTGTGACAAAAAGCAAGATGCTTTAGAACAAGGAACCACCTTAACTTTTAATTAACGTGGTTTTTACGCCAAATCCGAGAAATCGCCATCGAATAAAATGCAGTAAGGAAACAAATACCCTTTTGAATTGCAAGGAATTAAAGGGCCTATTGAGAGCTACTTAAATAGCAACCATCTCAAAATCTTCTTTTCTCGCGCCACATTCCGGACAAGTCCAATTCATTGGCACATCCTCCCAGCGTGTACCGGGTGCAATCCCTTCTTCCGGCAAGCCGGCCGCTTCGTCATATACCCAGCCACAAATCAGACACATCCAAGTCTTGAACTCCTGGTTCGATGTTTCGTTGTTACTCACAGTTGACTGCCCTTCAATCAAGTAAAATGCAAAGTCGATTATCTTAATCCAGCAGCCGTGCAAAACCAAACTTCCCCTTTGATCCTGACCTTTGGCGCAACCGATCCAACAGGCGCAATCGGAATCCAGGCTGATCTCGCATCGTTTGCCGCGATGGGATGCTACGGCTTGTCGGTGGTTACGTCCATTCTGATCGCCGATACCGCGCGCATCGAGGATATGCAGGTAATCGATGCCGACTGGGTATCGGACCAGGCGCGCGTTATGCTCGAAGACATGCCGGTCGCCGCTTTCAAAATCGGCGCACTGGGCAGCATTGAGAATGTCTCCGTCATCGCAGAGATCATGTCCGATTATCCGGACGTGCCGCTGATCCTCGATCCCTTTCTATCCGCGTTGCCGGATCAGGGCCAGGATAGCGAGGACATGATGCTGGCCATCCGCGAACTGCTGATTCCGCAAACCACCTTGCTGCTCGCGTCGGCAGTGGAATTGGCGCGCTTCGCAGAAACATGGCGGGAAGCCTCGACAGACGACACCATGGCACTGGATGCAAAACATCTTGTCGACATGGGATGCGAATACCTGTTCGTCACCGGCACGCCGGGCGATGTGCACGAGGTTGCCAATACGTTGTTTGACGAATCGGGCATATTGCGCCGAGATACATGGCAACGACTCCCGGGGTCTTTCAGCGGCGCAGGAAGCACCCTATCGGCTACAATTGCAGCCATGCTGGCCAACGGCGTGGATGCACCGGAAGCCGTCTTCGAAGCACAGGAATTTACGCATGCGACGCTTGCCAATGCTCATCGACTCGGGATGGGGAAACTGACCCCGGACCGCTACTTCTGGGCCAGAGAACCTGACCAGGCTCCTAATCAATAAGTTTTTTGCATATGACTTCCAAGAACGACACTCTCTTTGCCCGCGCACAAATCAGCACGCCGGGCGGCGTCAATTCGCCGGTGCGCGCATTCCGCTCGGTGGGCGGCACACCACGCTTCATCACTCGCGCCGAAGGCCCGTATTTCTGGGATGCGGATGACAAGCGCTATATCGATTACATCGGCTCCTGGGGTCCGGCGATTGTTGGCCACGCGCATCCGGGCGTCATCAAGGCGGTACAGGAAGCGGCTGCACGCGGCCTTTCCTTCGGCGCGCCGACCGAGGGCGAAATCGTGATGGCGGAAGAGATTTGCCGCCTGCTGCCATCCGTCGAGCAGGTGCGCCTGGTGTCCTCCGGCACCGAGGCGGCGATGAGTGCCCTGCGCCTGGCACGCGGCGCAACCGGCCGTGACAAGATCATCAAGTTCGAAGGTTGCTACCACGGTCACGCCGATTCACTGCTGGTCAAGGCGGGCAGCGGCCTGCTTACCTTCGGCAATCCCACTTCGGCCGGCGTGCCGGAAGATTTCGCCAAACACACGCTGGTGCTCGACTATAACAATCCGCAGCAACTGGAAGACGTATTCCAGAAAATGGGTGACCAGATCGCCTGCGTGATCGTCGAGCCGGTTGCGGGCAATATGAATCTGGTTCGTGCCACGCCGGAATTTCTGCAGACAATGCGCCACCTTTGCACGCAGCATGGCGCCGTGCTGATTTTCGACGAAGTCATGTCGGGCTTCCGCGTTGCCCTCGGTTGTGCGCAGTCGATCTATGGCATCACGCCGGACCTGACTGTGCTCGGCAAGGTGATCGGTGGCGGCTTGCCAGTTGCAGCATTCGGCGGCCGTAAAGATCTGATGAAAAACATGGCACCGCTTGGTCCTGTGTACCAGGCTGGCACGCTGTCGGGCAATCCGGTGGCCGTCGCAGCCGGGTTGACCACGATGAAACTGATCCAGGCACCAGGCTTTTACGAGTCGCTCACGGCGCAAACGGCAAAGCTGGTCAAGGGACTGTCGGATGTCGCGAAGTCTGCCGGTGTCGCGTTCTGCGGCGACTCGGTCGGCGGCATGTTCGGCCTTTATTTCGCCCCCCGGATTCCGGGTACTTATGCAGAAATGATGGCTTGCGATAAAGAGAAGTTCAACACCTTCTTCCACGCGATGCTGGATTTGGGCGTCTATCTGGCACCATCCGCATTCGAGGCAGGATTCGTATCCGCGCAACATGACGATGCGGTGATCTCGGCCACCATGGATGCTGCACGAAAGGCATTTGCGACGCTGGCTTGATTCGCTTACCGCATGATTCAAGCCGCTCCCGATTGCGCCAATGCGCACGGCAGCGGCTTTTTATTTAAGCCAGCCGCGACGGCGAAAATACCAGAACGGAGCAACGGCGCTGCCCACCATCAGCGCCAATGCAAACGGGTAACCAAAATTCCAGTTCAGTTCCGGCAATATCCTGAAGTTCATGCCATAAATACTTGCGATCAGGGTCGGCGGCAGGAATGCGACCGACGCGACCGAGAAGATCTTGATGATCTTGTTCTGGTTGATGTTGATGAAACCTACGGTTGCATCCATCAAGAAGTTGATCTTATCGAACAGGAAAGCAGTGTGGCCGTCGAGCGATTCGATATCGCGCAGAATCTGCCGCGCCTCTTCGAACTGTTCGGAATTTAACAGGCGCCCACGCATCAGAAAGCTCACCGCACGGCGCGTATCCATCATGTTGCGGCGAATGCGGCCGTTCAAGTCTTCTTCGTGCGCAATTGCATTCAGCGCATCTGCGGCATCCTGGTCTGTCAGCTCCTTCTGCAGCACGCGGCGGCTGACATCTTCAAGGTTTTGATAAATACCTTCCAGCGCATCTGCGGAATATTCTGCATCGGTTGCATAAAGATCGAGCAGGACATCCTTATAGTCGCCAATCGACCCCGGACGTGAGCGGGCGCGCATACGCACCAGACGGAAGACCGGAAGATCGTCGTTGTGCACCGAAAACAGCATATTGCGCGCAAGGATAAACGCGACCGTAATCACGCGCGACGGGCCGTCGTCTTCCTCCAGCAAAAAGTCGGTTCGCAGATGCAAATCGCCATTCTCCGCTTCGTAATAACGGGCGGACGCTTCGATATCCTTGACTTCATCTTCGCCAGGCAGCGTGAGGCCATAGATGCTTTTCACCCATGCGCGCTCATCATCGTTCGGATCGGTCAGGTCGACCCAGACCGGTGCAACCTTCTCCAGGTCGGTCCTGGTTTCAATGTTGACCTGGTTCAGTCGCCCATTCTGCAAGACGAATACATTAATCATGTGTTCTCCAGACTGCGCTTAGCTTAAAAGCGCCGCCACCCCGCAGAGGATGTCCGCAGGTCGATTCAGTTACTGGGAACGTGGCCAGGAATGTGGCCTGGACGCGCCCACGCTTAGGGCGAGAGGCGCTTTGGAAAGTTTGCCGTCATCTCGCCGGTCCACCGTCTGCTGACGGCCGACAATGTGTACTGGGACTACCCAAGACGGGTCTCCGAAAACGAAAACAGCGCAAGTGTACTTATAACGATGGCTGCAAGCAAGCTTCATCAGGCATGCCAATGCACACCCTGCTGTATTCACCGAGAAAGCTTAGCGGCCGGTCTCTTTTTCGCTCAACTGACGCTGCAGGCTCGGCAACGCATCCTTATGCTCCGATGGTACGGGCGCAGATTTGGGGGCCTCGAACCCGCGCGTATCCTGCAACTCGACCTTGCGGCTGGCCGGATTCGCAGCATCGCATTCTACGTTGGAATAAACCACCTTGCCGGCGACCGTACATTTGCGCACCGTCATGGATTCGGTACTGACAGCGCTCCTGGCTGACTGCCGCAAGTTTTGGCTTGCGTCTGACTCCGTGATGCGCATCCACGCTGCGGCAAAATAATTACGCTCATACCGCACCGACATCAATGCGACCATGGCAGCAACCGCGACGATACCGGCAAACACCGCAGCCCATAACAGGCTCAATGCACCTCGCTGGTATTTTGTTGAGTACATTGAGACTCCGCGTTGACGATGGTCAGGGCAGCGCCGCACCGCCCATGCGCCGCAAAATCAGGTCGGTGCGACGTGCAAGGTATCCGGAACCGCGATTCTTGTCATAAAAGCGCGGCTTCGGCAGCATTACCGCCAGCCTTGCCGCCTGCACCGAACTCAGATTCGCAGCCGATATGCCGTAATAATGCTGGGAAGCCGCCTCCGCACCGAATACGCCTACCCCCCACTCCACCACGTTGAGGTAGATCTCGAAGATGCGCTCCTTGTCCATCATGGATTCAAGCATGTAGGTAATCACTACCTCCTGCGCCTTGCGCAGATAGCTGCGCTCGCCGGACAGGAATAGATTCTTGGCCAACTGCTGCGTGATGGTGGATCCGCCGGCTACCACTTTGCCCTTCTTTGTATTTCTCTCGTAAGCCTTCTGCATTGCTTCCCAGTCAACGCCTTCATGGCCTGAGAAGTTCGAGTCCTCGGCAGCAATGATTGCCCGTTTCAGGTGATTTGAAATGCGGTTGTAAGACACCCATTTGTGCTTGAGCTGTGCCTGCGGATTTTTTTCGCGCAGGATGGAAAGCTGGTGATTCATGAAACTGGTCGAGCTCGGATTATGATCCACCCACCACCAGATCTGCACGAAGAAATACAGCTGTATTGCCAACAAAATGGCGATCGGCGCCAGCACCAGCCATAAAAGCAAGCGACGCAGATATTTCATTGTGCCTGCAGTCCGGCGCGCAACTCGGCAAACACCGGAGCGGTATCCGGCCTCACGCCACGCCATATATAAAAGGATTCCGCCGCCTGTTCGACCAGCATGCCAAGGCCGTCGCGCACACATGCCCCATGCCGCTCGGCGAAGTGCATGAATACGGTGGAAGCCTTCCCGTACATCATGTCGTAGGCAAGCACACCTTTCCCGAATACCACAGGAGCAATCGGCGGCACATCATTCGCCAGGCTGGCAGATGTCGCATTGATGATGATGTCGAACGGTTCCTGCAACGCATCGAATGCACTCGCAGCAACCGGGCCGTATTGGGTGAACTGCGATACCAGCTCGCTTGCTTTAGCGATGGTGCGATTGGCAATCACCAGCTTGGCTGGGTGCTGGTCAAGAATCGGTAACAGCACGCCGCGCGCCGCACCGCCTGCTCCAAGCAACAATACTTTTTTCCCTTTGATTGCAACACCGGCATTGCGCACAATATCGGTGACGAGTCCGATACCATCGGTGTTGTCTCCAATGATGGCTCCGGCATCAAATGTCAATATATTGACAGCCCCTGCCGCATTCGCCCTTTCGGTAAGCGATGTCGCCAACGCAAAGGCTTCCAGCTTGAATGGCACAGTGACGTTTGCGCCCTTGCCGCCCTGCCGTATCAGTTCACTTACCGTTTCCGCGAATCTATCGAGCGGTGCGAGCAGACGCTCATAAAGCAGGTTCTGGCCGGTCTGCGCGGCAAAGCGTGCATGGATATCTGGAGACTTGCTATGCGCGATCGGGTTGCCGATCACCGCATACCGATCCGGTACGTCGGTCACCTGGCACCTCCCTGCAGTTCCGCTTCCAGCGCATCGTCGCGCGTGAATTTGAAGCGGGTCGTCATGACCCATACGTCATCCTTGTCGGAGGAGCGCATGTTTTTTGCAAATGCACCAAACGGCGCGGCGCGGCGCACGATGCGCTTCGCTGCTTCATCCAGCGCCGGATTACCGGACGAACGCTCCACCGTAATACCCTCGTCCCGGTCCTTGGTGTAAATTTTCCCGTCCTGGAAGATCGAGATGGACATCGTCAATTCGCCGTAAATCTTCCTGCCATCCTTTTGCGGAAAATTGAGCGTGCCGATTTTCTCGATACGTTGTCGGACGCTGTCGAAATACATCGCATAGCCAACTTCGCGCGTGCTTGGCGAGATGAAAGTCTTCTTCGGACGCTTGTTTTCGTCCTCGATGCGTTTATGAATTTCCGCTTCCCGTCGCAGGATTTCCTGCGCGCTTTCTGCGGCATCGGTTCCATGCGACTGGTTCTCTTTCGGCTTGACCTGATCTTTTGCCGATGTCACAAGCGGCGATTTCTTGCTGATCTGCGCCTGCATGCGTTGCTGCTGCTTTTCGAGCTCTTCGATGCGGCGCTGGATCGCCTTCATGCCGTCGCCATCTTCGCTCTTGCGCATGTCGGGCAAGGGCGACTTCGAACGTCCGGCGTCGGCATTACCGCCGCCATCCAGGTTGGCTTGTGCCAGCGCCTCGGCCTTCACTGGAGCCCTGTCATGCTTGGCGTTGACGAGAATGACCTCCAGACCCGGATCCATGGGCTTGAACTGAAACGAATCCGGTGCGACGAACCGCACTGCAAGGAGGGCACCATGCACCAATACCGACGCCGCGAGAGCGATGGACAAGGTGCGATTTTCAAGAAGTAGCTTCACGCGCAAATTACCAGCGATTGCAGAAGCTTGGAATTTTACGATAAAGCCGGCAGGACTCAGCCGAAGTTTTCACTCCGGCACCGATTCAGCATCGGATTCGCTGTCGGATGTCGGAATTTCATCCGTGGTGCCGATTGCGACATCGGCAACCGCCGTTGTCATTTCGACCAGTCTCGCCTCCACTGTCAGGTCCACCTCGTCCCAGCGGATCAGGTCGAGCTTGACTTCCGTGCCGCGCGCTGCCTGCGGCATGCCAGGCAAGCGAATGATTAACGGGATATCGACCAGTCGCAGCACCTCGTCCTTCAACACGACGGCATCGACATGCTTCGCGCCTTGCTGCGACAGCCAGCGCAGGCACCAGTAGCGCTCCATATTCGACTGTATGTCCGCATAAGCCGAATAGGCCGCATCGAACGCCGAGATTACCGCGAACAAGTCGGCATCCTTCGGCTTGAACGGCGCGGCCAGCGGCGCCGTCACGCCATGCTCGACACAAGCGAAAATCTGCCACTGGTTAACCAGGTCGGTATAGCGCCGCAATGGCGAAGTGCTCCAGACATACTGATCGACACCGAGTCCCTGATGCGGCGCAGCATGCGTCACCATGCGCACCTGCATGCGCGCGGCCCAGCCGCCGCCACTGGCGCCCTGGCTGCGATAAATACCGGGAACACCATGGTCATGGAGCAGTTTGCCCCAAGTGCTGTTGGCAAAGATCATCAGTTCGGCAACGATCTTGTCGAGTGGCGCTCCGCGCTTGCGGCGCAGGATAGTGACGACGTCGTCTTCCACATAAAAATTGAAGTCGACACGATTGGTCTGCTCTGGCTTCAGTCCGAAGCTCTCGCGCTTGGCCATGCGGCCTTTCTCCAGTACCTGAACCCACTGCCACAGCAGCGCAATGTCATCCTTATGCGCGTAGTCGCCCGCTCCGATGGCGAGATTTTCTTCGGTAACGATGTCATCGAGATCGTTATGACGCAGGTTGGCTGCGATCGGAACAGCTTCTGCCCTGGTTTCGGTAGCGACCACCGACCAGTCCGACATGTCCAGCGTCGCATACAGCGACAAAGCCGGACAGGTTCTGCCTTCGGCCAGCGTAAATGCTTCGACCAGCTCATCCGGCAGCATGGTGATTTTGTCGCCGGGCATATAGACAGTGGACAGGCGCTGCCGCGCGATGGCATCGAGCGCGTCATTGCGATTGATGCCGAGGCCTGGAGCTGCGATGTGAATACCGACACGCACCTTGCCATCCGCAAGCATGACGACAGAAATGGCATCATCGATTTCGGTCGTGGTCACATCGTCAATCGAGAACGCCTGCACATCCGCCACCGGCAGCTCTCGCACGGCCGGTATCGCAACTGCCGGAAAACCGGTCCCTTTGGGAAAATACTCGAACAGAAACTTTGACAGATGCAACTGTTTCGGCGAAGTGATACCGCCTGCGGCCAGCATCAGCCGTTGGGGGCTGATCTGCATTTCGGTGCATGCCGCTTCCAATGCCTTGCTCTCGATGCTGTTCTTGTCGGGTTTGAACAGCAGTTGCATTACCAGCGGCTTGAATGCCTCTGGCAGGCGATGTGCCTTCAATTCCTCTACGTACTGCGCCTGGATTAATGCCTGCTGCTTTTTCTTTTCAATCCCGGCCAGCGCGGCCTTGAGCGCGGCTTCCGGAGCTGCCTTATAACGGCCCTTGCCTTTCTTGTAAAAATAGATCGGCGCATTATGCAAGCGCAGCAGCAGACCGGCCGCCTCATGCGGCTTTGGGTCATGGCCGAAATACTCTGACCCAAGCTCGGAGAAACCGAATTCCTCCTGACCGGCGACTTCCCAAAGAAAGTCCAGGTCGATATCGTCCGCAATGGCCTGCGCATCCGTCAGCAGTTGCACCGGTTCAGGCGATGTGAATTGCAGCAGTACATCGCGCGCCTTGACCTTGGTCCGCTTACCGGTTTGCAGTTCGACCTGATAGGCCTCGCCTTGCTGAGACAACACCGCGCCGGCTTTGAAATCGCCGGATTCCTCGAAAAATAGATTCATTGATTGCTTTGCTTCTCAGCGGTTAATTCATTACGTCCGGCCTGTGTAACCGGAAGGTTGGCAATTGCCGGCAAAAACAGTTCGGTTACCAGAAGCACACCGTTCTTGCGTCGATACAGACACCGTCTTGCGAACAGAGGTGTCTCGAATACTCTTCCGCCAAGCGCCGCGCTTGCACGCCGCACCAGCGGATGCTGGGCATGAAGCCGTGCATATTGCAGCTTGCCGCGCACAACGCGCGGATCGCCGAACAGCGTGGTGCCGAGTGAGCGCTCGCCCAAGGTGCCGAAGAACGGCCAGTCGCAGGTGGTCGCACTCAAGGGCACAATGGTATGCGCATAAACCATCGGCTGGCCGTCGCACTGCAACAGCACCTCTCGCTCCTGCACACAGCAACGCCGCGGCAACTGCACCATTTCAAATTCATCCGTCAGGCACAGGCCGCGTTCCTGGCGCAGACGCCGCACGCGAAAGTAACTGCTGCGCGCCATCAGCTTTACCGTGAGCGACATGTTATCGGTCAGCCAGTCGCGCATATCGCGCGTCGGATTCACCCCGTTCACATGCGAATACCAGCGCGCATGCTTAACCGAATGGGCTTTCACGCATCCGCCTTTGTTTCAATTCCGCAGAATGCCAGTACCTGATCGACGTATTGAGCGAATTCTGAAATACCATGGTCGCTGCCCTCGATCACGCACTGCCGGGCACCAGGATAATGTGCAAGCATTTCCCGCCAGTCCAGCACTTCATCGCCTGTTGCGGCAATCAGGAAATACCGCTCGGGCCGCGTAATGTTTTCTACGGCGAGCATCTTCAGCTCATCTATATATTCACGCTTGAATTCAAACGGTTCGTCGGAGTGGAACGCGGTGGTCACACCAACATATTTTTCCAGGTCGCGCGGCGGTTTCACTGCGGGATTCAATAGCACCGCACGGCAGCCAAGTTGCTCAGCCAGATAAGTGGCGTAATACCCGCCAAGCGATGACCCGACCAGCGTCAATTGTTCTGGCGCCACCTCCGCCGCAATGCCGGCTGCCAGCGCAATCGCCGCGCGCGGGGAGGCTGGCAGTTGCGGGCAGCAATATTCTGCATCGCGGCCCAGCGCCTGCATCCGCTGCGCGATCAACTGCGCCTTGAATGACTGTGGCGACGAACGAAAACCATGCAGGTAAAGGATCATTGAGCCAATGCGTCCAGAATCTTTTGATGCACGCCGCCAAATCCGCCGTTGCTCATTACCAGTACATGGTCGCCCGGCTGTGCAGCCTGCACGATGGCTTGGACCAGTGTTCCGAGGTCCTCGAATGCGCCGGCTTTTTTGCCTAGCGGTGCCAGAGCCTCGCCCAAGTTCCAGCCCAGCGCATCCTTGCCAGCCTTTGCTCCATAACCAAACACCATATCTGCATCGACCAGGCTGCCGGGCAACGCATCCTTCATCGTGCCGAGTTTCATGGTGTTGGAACGCGGTTCCAGCACGGCCAGAATGCGCGCCGTTCCGACTTTCTTGCGTAGGCCTCCGACCGTGGTAGCGATGGCAGTCGGGTGATGAGCAAAATCATCGTAGACCGTCACGCCCTTGACCGTGCCACGTGTTTCCATACGGCGCTTCACGTTTTCAAATCTTGCCAGCGCTTCGATGGCCACAGCTGGCTGAACGCCGACATGCCGGGCGGCGGCTATCGATGCCAGTGCATTGAGCCGGTTGTGCTCGCCTGTCAGCGACCAGCGCACCGTCCCCTGCATTTCGCCGTTGAAGTGCACGTCGAAGCTGCCGTCATCATGCTCCCTGAGCGACCAGCCGTCGTTGCCGGCGGCGCCGAACCATTCCTTGCTGCTCCAGCAGCCACGCGCAATGACGCGCTGCATCGACTCCTCGCGGCCGTTCACAATCAGGCGACCAACACCCGGAACGGTGCGCACCAGATGATGGAACTGGGTTTCAATCGCAGCCAGGTCAGGGAAGATATCGGCGTGATCGTATTCGAGGTTGTTCAGGATCGCCGTCTTGGTCCGGTAATGGACGAACTTGCTGCGCTTGTCGAAAAACGCCGTATCGTACTCATCGGCTTCGATCACGAAGAACGGAGAGTCGGCA
Source organism: Noviherbaspirillum sp. (assembly GCA_035254105.1). Taxonomy (GTDB): domain Bacteria; phylum Pseudomonadota; class Gammaproteobacteria; order Burkholderiales; family Burkholderiaceae_D; genus Noviherbaspirillum. The sequence continues at coordinate 30,423 of DATFAZ010000209.1, forward strand.
TCCTTGCCGGACAGGCGCGCTGAAATCCCGAAGTTCATCGGTACGCCACCAATCAGGAAGCCCGGACTATACCCGGCATCCTCCAGAATCCAGGCCAGCATTGACGAGGTTGTAGTCTTGCCGTGCGTGCCGGCGACTGACAATACCCATTTGTTGCGCAGAATGTGTTCGCCGATCCATTGCGGTCCGGATGTGTACGGTAGGCCGCGGTTCAGGATTTCTTCCATCAGCGGGTTACCGCGGGAGACCACGTTGCCGATCACGAACAGGTCGGGCTGCAGATTGACCTGCTCCGGTCCGAAGCCCTCGATAAGTTCAATGCCCTGCGCCTGGAGCTGGGTGCTCATCGGCGGGTAAACATTGGCGTCGCAACCAGTGACTTTATGGCCGGCTTCCTTGGCCAGCACTGCGAGCCCGCCCATGAAGGTGCCGCAGATGCCGAGAATATGGATGTGCATTTTGCTGTTTCAAAAATAATAAATAGCCGGTTCGAGCGCGATAAAAATGCAGTAAGTTGCAATCGAAATCGCTTTTCGGCAGACCCGAGATTTTACCTGACCCACGGCCGCGCGCCTTGCGAGTATTATCGACGGCATGAGCAATTACACTTCCCCTGTCGAGATGCTGCGTGCCGAAATTGCCACCGTGGCTGCCCGCCTGATTGCCGAAGACGGGGCCGATTACGCCACCGCCAAGAAGAAAGCCGCAAAACAAGTCCTCGGGAATACCAAAGTTCGCGGTGAAATCATTCCGGATAACGCGCAAATCGAAGATGAAGTGCGTATATATAACGAATTATTTCTGGGTGAGACCCAGCCGATACGGCTGTTGCATCTTCGAAAACTGGCAGTGCGCCTGATGGAGGACTTAGCTCAGTTCTCGCCCTACCTGACCGGCGCCATTCTCAACGGAACGGCGGGCGAGCATTCGGATATTCATCTGCAGTTGTTTACAGAAAGCGCCAAGGACGTAGAAATTTTCCTGATTAATAAGAATATTGATTTCGAGGTATCCGAAACCGCCCATTTCCAAGGACGCGGAGAACCGGTTGAAACACTCAGTTTTATGTGGAACAAGGAGGGCGTCCATCTTGCCCTGTACGAAAGCGACGATCTGCGCAGTGCAGCAAAAGTGACGCCAGAGGGTAAAGCCCTACGGGCCAATATCGACATGGTGCGTGCGCTGATTGAGGGAACTGAGCGTCCATGAAAAAGAAGATTATTGTCTTTTCCATAACCACCCTTCTGTTTGTGGCACTCGGCATCTTCTTTGGCGTGCAGCGGATAACGCCGAGCGCTGCCGGGCAATCAGCGGTTAACACGCTGCTTGCCGCATCACTGCCCGATACCCATGGCCAGGCACAAAAATTATCACAATGGAAAGAAAAGGCACTTATTGTGAATTTTTGGGCGACTTGGTGCGCCCCTTGTGTTGAAGAGATGCCGGAATTGTCAGCCCTACAAAAGGAAGTCGCTCCGCGGGACATACAGATTCTGGGTATCGGCATCGATTCTGCCGTCAACATCGGCAAATTTGCAGAAAAATACCAGATTAGCTACCCCCTACTTGTCGCCGGTGTCGGCGGAGTTGAATTGTCTCGGCAGTTTGGAAATCAGGCTGGCGGCTTGCCCTTCACTGTCTTGATCGGTAAGGATGGCATAGTCAAAAAGACCTATCTGGGTCGCCTGAAAATGGATCAACTGCGTCAGGATTTAAAGGCGATATAAGTATCAATATCTCTTTCTGCTTGCCAATCAGCATCATTTGACGGCAAAATCCGGGCATCCTCGTCAAACAGCGTCATATTTTTATGGCTAAAAATATCCTTCTGGTCAATGGCCCGAACCTCAACATGCTCGGCACACGTGAACCGGAAGTGTACGGATCGACCAAACTCGCCGATATTGAGCAGGCAGCTGTCGCCCAAGCCAACGCGGCTGGCGCACGCTTGTCCTGTTTTCAGAGTAATCATGAAGGTGCACTGATCGACCGTATTCAAGCTGCAAAAACCGATGGCGTGGATGCGATTGTGATCAATCCGGGCGGACTGACCCATACCAGCATCGCCTTGCGCGATGCCTTGGCGGCGGTTGCTATTCCGTTTGTCGAAGTACACATCTCCAATATTCATCAGCGCGAGGCCTTCCGGCATCACTCCTACCTGTCCGGAATTGCCGTTGGTGTGATCTGCGGACTCGGTATCGAAGGATATCCAGCCGCCATCGAATTCGCGCTTAAAAAGCTGTAATTTTCTTTATCTCGCTGCAAACCACTTATAATTGTGGCGACTTCAATTGCAATAAATATATTAAGAGGGATTTCAATATGGATCTACGAAAACTCAAAACGCTGATCGACCTCGTCGCCGAATCAGACATCGCCGAACTGGAAGTCACCGAAGGCGAAAGCAAAGTCCGTATCGTCAAATCCTC
>DATFAZ010000210.1:0-8296 GCA_035254105.1 Noviherbaspirillum sp.
ATCCCTTCCTGGCCGGTTTCACCTTATTGCCCGCTGATTCCGCTGGTAGATACGGCAGGAACAGACTCAATACCTGCGATAGTCCCCAATCGAGGTGTTCGGCTGTGAACTGATCGATGTTATGTCGGGAGTGCAGGTAGTCGAGCCAATAGCTGGATATGATCCACGCGTTAACAACGAGCCGGTCCAATTCGGTATCGCTTGCCGTAAGTCTCCCGTTTTCTTTCATCCCTTGCAACACCCGTCGAATATCCGCCTGACCGCGTGCGGTGAGGTTGACGCAGCGTGCGCGCAATTCCGGGGCCATGCGTATGATCGCCGATCCATCGCGATAGAAAAAACGCCACTCCCACATTAGGGTGAACCAGGTCTTCAGGTAGTCCAGCCCAAGACCGGAGGCGTTTGGCGCATTTGCCGTCTGGTTCAGCGCCGATTCGAATTGCTTGAACAGCGCCATCAAGATGTCTGCCTTCTTCTTGAAGTAGTAATAAAGATTACCTTCGTTGATGCCGGCAACCCGCGCAATTTCCGCTGTAGTAACCGCTGCAGGACTGACTTCGTTGAACAAGCGCAAACAAGTTTCAAGTATTCGTGTGCGTGTGCTTTGCGCATCTTCGGCCATGATCTATCCTTCTTGATAATTCTAAGGTGCCTACCTTAATATAAGGTCACTGCAATTGCCGGACAAGGAAAAACTTCCGGCATTGTAAGCGTGCTTGCCGGTCGGAATCATGAAGGAGTCGCATGAAGATGCAGATCAAAGAAAGCGTCGCCGTCATCACCGGTGCGGCGCAGGGAATCGGAGCGGCACTGGCGCTGGAACTTGGCTGCCGTGGATGCCATCTGGCCCTGGCCGATTGCGATGCGGCCAAACTGGCGCGTACCGCTGATGCGGCACGTTCGCTTGGCGTGCATGTCAGCGAACATGTACTGGATATTGCCGATGCCGAAGCAGTGGCAGCCCTGCCGCAAGCCGTTCTTGCCGAACACGGACGCGTCAATATTCTGATCAATAACGCCGGCGTGGCGCTGATGGGCAATGTCGAGCAGTTGCATCTCGATGATTTCGAATGGCTCTTCAATATCAATTTCTGGGGCGTGGTGCGTACCACCAAGGCATTCCTGCCGCTGCTTCGGCAGGCTCCGCAGGCACATCTGGTGAATCTTTCCAGTGTGTTCGGCCTGATTGCGCCAGCTGGGCAGGGGCCGTACTGTGCGAGCAAATTTGCCGTGCGCGGTTTTACCGATGCACTGCGACATGAACTGGCGGACAGCAACATCAGCATATCGGTGGTGCATCCGGGCGGGATCAAAACAAGGATCGCGCACAATTCGCGCCGTGCCGCCGTCTTCGATGAAGCACAGGCGAAGCAGCTCGCCGACAGGTTTTTCAAGGATGTAATGACCAGTCCGGAGCGGGCGGCGCAACGCATTGCCAGCGGCATCGAACAGCGCGCGCCGCGCATCCTGATCGGTCCCGACGCACGCATCATGGACTGGTTGTCTCGTTTAATGCCAGTCGGTTATTGGCCCATCATCAGAAAGGCGATGGAAGCGAGGGGACTGGATACCAGGCCCGTCGCCACCGTCATCGAAAAAGAAAGACCGTCATGAGCTGGCAGGCGCGCCTTTTCAGTTCCGTCCTGCGCAATACCTTCAAGCGCAGGCTGGCGGCTGCGAAGGACATGGCTGCAGCCCGCGCCGTACTCAATAGCGGTGTATTCAAGCTGCCGCGCGACGTACGCATTACGCCGGATTCGCTCGGCGGCGTGCCGGGCGAGTGGGTGGAATCGGCGTCGGGCAGCAGTCGCATGACATTGCTGTACCTGCACGGCGGCGGCTATTTCGCCTGTTCGGCGAAAAGCCATCGGGCGGCGACGACTTTCTTTGCGCGCCAGGGTTTCCGGGTTTTTGCGCCTAATTACCGGCTTGCGCCGGAACATCCATTCCCTGCCGGACTAGACGACGCGCAGGCAGTCTATGCGGCACTCATCGACATGGGTATCCATCCGTCGCTGCTTGCCGTAGCGGGAGATTCCGCCGGTGGCGGCCTCTCGCTGGCCCTGATGCTGCGCCTGCGTGAACACGGCATGCCGCAACCGGCAGCCGCTGCCTTGTTTTCACCACTTACCGATCTTGCGGGAACCGGCGCTTCACGGAGCAGCAACGACAAGCGCTGTGCGATGTTTTACGGCACACGCATGGCGCTGGGTGCAGAACTCTATCTGGCAGGCGCTGATCCGCGTACGCCGCTGGCCTCGCCGCTTTTTGCCGATCTGCGCGGATTGCCGCCTATGCTGATCCATGTCGGTGCAGATGAGGTACTGCTCGACGATTCGACCCGGCTTGCTGAGCGTGCGCGCGAAGCTGGTGTGGCGGTGGACCTGCGTGTGTGGCCGTGGGTGCCGCACGTATGGCAGCTATTCCACTGGTTCATTCCGGAAGGCCGGGAATCGCTTGGTGCGGCTGCCGCCTTTTGCAAGCAGCACATCGTATTTTCTACCGGCTCAACTGATGAGGCCGCAAGCCCGAAAGCAATGGTGCAGCCCGATTACGAGATGGTCATCATCGGCGGCGGCTTCTCCGGGCTGGGCATGGCAATCCAGATGAAGAAGGCAGGCCGGCACTCCTTCGTACTGCTGGAGAAGGCAGCCGACATCGGCGGCACCTGGCGTGAAAATACCTATCCCGGCTGCGCCTGCGACGTACCCTCGCACATGTATTCCTTCTCGTATGAGCGCAAAGCCGACTGGAGCCGGATGTATTCGACGCAGCCGGAAATCTGGGATTACCTGAAGGGCTGCGTTGCGAAATACGGGCTGACGCCGTACATCCGTTTCGGCGCTGAAATGAGCGAGGCGGTGTTCGATGAGGCCAATGATCTGTGGCAGGTTCACATTGCCGACGGCAGGGTGCTGACTGCGCGCACCGTCGTGTCGGCACTGGGCGCATTGAGCCGTCCCTTCATTCCGAAGCTGCCCGGAATGGAGAAATTCCAAGGCGTGGCTTTTCACTCGGCGGAGTGGAACCATACCTATCCGCTTGAAGGCAAGCGCGTTGCCGTCATCGGCACCGGTGCCAGCGTGATCCAGTTCCTGCCGCAAATCGCGCCAAAAGTTTCGCATCTCACCCTGTTCCAGCGCACCCCGGCATGGGTGCTGCCCAAGCCGGACCGGGCGATCGGCAAAATCGAACAGGCGATTTACCGATATGTGCCGGGCTCCATCGGCTTGTTTCGCAACTTCATCTACTGGCGGCAGGAAATGACCGGATTGGGTTTCGTGCATCCGAAACTGATGAGCGCTGCGAAGCGCCTTGCGCTGCGTCACATGAAGCACCAGATCCCTTATGCCGCCTTGCGCGAGAAGCTGACGCCGACATACACGATAGGCTGCAAGCGCGTGCTGCTGTCGAACGACTATTACCCGGCGGTGGCGCGGCCTAACGTGGCGGTCGTGACTTCAGGCGTGGCGGAAGTCCGGGAACACAGCATCGTCAGTCGCGACGGCATCGAGCATCCGGTCGATGCCATCATCTACGGCACCGGCTTTCGCGTGACCGACCTGCTGACACCCGTGCGCATCCTCGGCCGTGACGGGATCGATCTTAACGATGTGTGGCGCGCCGGACCGGAAGCGTATTGCGGCGTAATGGTCGCAGGGTATCCCAACCTGTTCATGCTGCTTGGGCCGAATACCGGGCTGGGACATAACTCGGTGGTGTTCATGGCGGAGCAGCAAATCCGTTACGTGATGAAATGCCTGCGCCTGATGCGTGAGAAGGGCGTAACGGCAATCGAGCCACGCCCCGACAGGCAGGAGGCGTTCAACTCGGAAATCCAGCGCCGTTTGCAGTCCACGGTCTGGGCATCGGGATGCAAGAGCTGGTATCAAACTGAAAGCGGCAAGAACGTAACGCTGTGGCCAGGGTTCACATTCCAGTACTGGAAGCTGATGCGCAAAGTGAACCTGCAGGATTTCCGCCTCGGTGTAGCCCGGGACGCAGAGCGCGCACTGCCGCCATCAAGCCCACAGATTCACCAGCGCCCCCGCTTCCTCGATCAGAAACGCCTTGAACGCACTGGCAGCGGGAGAAAGCCGCTTTGATTGCAGGTGCGTTACATGCCAGTGACGCATGACCGGCAGTCCTTCTAGGTCCAGTAACGTCAGATGACCGGTGGCGAGTTCATGGCGCACCGTACGCAGCGACAGGAAGCTGAGTCCCATGCCGGCCATGACCGCCTGCTTAATGGTTTCATTGCTTGGCATTTCCATCACGATGGCCGGGCTGATGCCGTGCTCGCCGAACAGGCGCTCCATGGTCTGCCGCGTGCCCGATCCTTTTTCACGTACGACGAATTCCTGATCCTGCAGAACGGACAATGGCGCATGGCGCCGGCGCGATAAGGGATGTTCCGGCGCGCTGACGATGCCCATCGGATTGGTAGCGAAAGGCGTTGCGCAACATTCGAGTGTTGCCGGTGCGCGCCCCATGATCACGAGATCCGCCTCGTTACGCGCCAACATGTTCATGATCACTTCCCGGTTATGCACATGCAGCACGATTTCGATTGCCGGAAACTTCCTGCGGAAATTTACCAGCAGCATCGGTACGAAGTACTTCGCCGTGCTCACCACGGCCAGTTCGATCCTGCCTTTTTGCATGCCAAGGCGCTGTGCCATTACATCATCCAGCTCCCTGAACTGTCCCATCGCCGTGTTTGCATAGTGGTGAAAATCCTGCCCGGCATCTGTCAGGCGGATACGGCGCCCGCTTTGTTCGAACAGCGGCAGGCCGACGGCTTCCTCCAGCAGCCGCATCTGCATGGAAACCGCTGGCTGCGTGACATGCAGCTTTTCTGCGGCGCGAGAAACCGACAGCTCGCGCGCGAGCGTGAGAAAGATATCCAGCTGGCGAAGGGTATAGCGGCGGCGCATCGATATAAGTATTTGCTAATGCAACTTTAATAAATCGTGAATAGACCTGATGGAGGCTCGTTTATATAGTTGGCTCTAACAGTTAGCAAATTATTCACAAGCAGGTTTCATCCAGATCAGGAGAACGTGATGGGAAGCAATGACATAGGGCAGATCACCGATGCCAAGAAGCGTTATTCGGCCGGCGTTCTGAAGTATGCGCAGATGGGTTATTGGGATGGCGACTATGTTCCCAAAGAAACCGACATCCTTGCGCTGTTCCGTATCACGCCACAGGATGGCGTCGATCCGATTGAAGCCGCCGCAGCCGTCGCCGGCGAATCATCGACCGCGACCTGGACCGTGGTCTGGACCGACCGCCTGACCGCATGCGACATGTATCGTGCAAAAGCCTACCGCGTCGAGCCGGTTCCGAATAATCCGGAGCAGTACTTCTGCTACATCGCCTACGACCTGTCGCTGTTCGAGGAAGGTTCGATAACGAACGTGGCGGCTTCCATCATCGGCAATGTATTCGGCTTCAAGCCGCTGAAGGCTTTGCGGCTGGAAGACATGCACTTTCCGGTCGCTTATGTGAAAACTTTTTCCGGACCGCCAACCGGTATCATTGTTGAGCGTGAGCGCCTCGACAAGTTCGGCAGGCCGCTGCTGGGCGCGACCACCAAGCCAAAGCTCGGGCTGTCGGGCCGCAATTACGGCCGTGTGGTGTACGAAGGGCTGAAGGGTGGACTCGATTTCATGAAGGATGACGAGAACATCAACTCGCAACCTTTCATGCACTGGCGCGATCGCTTCCTGTTCGTGATGGATGCGGTCAATAAGGCTTCCGCGGCAACGGGCGAGGTCAAGGGCAGCTATCTGAACGTTACCGCCGGCACGATGGAGGAAATGTACCGTCGTGCCGAATTCGCGAAAGAACTCGGCTCCGTCATCGTCATGATCGACCTCGTGGTCGGCTACACCGCGATCCAGTCGATGTCGCACTGGTGCCGCCAGAACGACATGATCCTGCACCTGCACCGCGCCGGCCACAGCACCTATACGCGGCAGAAGTCGCACGGTGTGTCCTTCCGTGTGATCGCGAAATGGATGCGGCTGGCTGGCGTCGATCATATTCACGCCGGCACCGCGGTCGGCAAACTCGAAGGCGATCCTCTGACGGTGCAGGGCTACTACAACGTCTGCCGCGATACGCACAGCAAGGTGGATCTGCAGCGCGGCGTGTATTTCGACCAGGATTGGGCGGCATTGCGCAAGGTGATGCCGGTCGCGTCCGGCGGCATCCACGCGGGGCAGATGCACCAGTTGCTCGACCTGTTCGGCGACGATGTCGTGCTGCAGTTCGGCGGCGGCACCATCGGCCATCCGCAAGGCATCCAGGCCGGCGCCACTGCCAATCGCGTGGCGCTGGAAGCAATGGTCCTGGCACGCAATGAAGGCCGCGACATCGGCGCAGAGGGACCGCAGATCCTGCGCGATGCCGCCAAATGGTGCGGCCCGCTGCGCGCGGCACTCGATACATGGGGCGACATTACCTTCAATTACACCTCGACCGATACCTCGGACTTCGTGCCGACCGCATCCGTTGCGTGAACAATCAAGAACCAATCAAGAGGATAGTATGCGACTTACTCAAGGCACCTTTTCCTTTTTGCCCGACCTGACCAACGAGCAAATTATTAAGCAGCTCGACTACTGCCTGAGCAGGGGATGGGCAGTCGGCATCGAATATACCGATGATCCACACCCGCGCAATACCTACTGGGAGATGTTCGGTAACCCGATGTTCGACCTGCGCGACGCAGCCGGCATCATGATGGAAATCGAGAGCTGCCGGAAGACCTTCCCCAATCATTACATCCGCGTGACTGCATTCGACTCGACGCATACGGTGGAATCGGTCGTGATCTCCTTCATCGTCAACCGGCCTGTGGCGGAACCCGGTTTCCGGCTGGCGCGTCAGGAAGGTGCGGGACGTTCGATGCGCTACAGCGTCGAAAGCTATGCAGTGCAGGGGAATCCGGAGGGCGCGCGTTATTCATGACTTGCGGGAACCACTTTCAGCAGGCCTTGAGGTGCATCACTTCGCATTGAACAACGGCAATTTATAAAAACACTATCTACTTGATGGAGACAGCATGCTTGGTACCGCGATCAACCCGGTAGCAGACCGCCTAGCCAGTTCGGGCATCACCGAGTTGCTCGCGCAACTGGACCGCGAACTGGTCGGGCTCGCGCCGGTGAAGGCGCGTATCCGCGATATCGCGGCACTGCTGCTGGTAGACAAGCTACGTGCAGAGCGCGGCTATTCTTCCGGCACGCCCAGTCTGCACATGTGCTTCACCGGCAATCCTGGAACTGGAAAAACCACGGTTGCGCTGCGCATGGCGGAAATCCTGCACCGGCTTGGCTACGTGCGCAAAGGGCAACTGGTTGCGGTCACGCGCGATGATCTGGTCGGCCAGTACATCGGCCACACCGCGCCAAAGACGAAAGAGGTGTTGAAAAAGGCGATGGGCGGCGTGCTGTTCATCGACGAGGCGTATTACCTGTACCGGCCTGAGAACGAGCGTGACTACGGCCAGGAAGCGATCGAGATCCTCTTGCAGGTCATGGAAAACAACCGCGATGACCTGGTCGTGATCCTCGCCGGCTACAAGGATCGGATGGGGCGCTTTTTTGAGTCGAACCCCGGCATGTCTTCGCGCATTGCGCATCACATCGACTTCCCCGACTACCGGCCGGAAGAACTCCAGCAGATCGCGGGCCTGATGCTGGAAGGAATGCAGTATCGCTTTGACGATGAAGCAGCCAAAGTGTTTGGCGACTACATCGCGCGACGCATGAAGCAGCCGCATTTCGCCAATGCCCGCAGCGTGCGCAATGGACTTGACCGCGCACGACTGCGTCATGCGTCGCGCCTGCTTGCCGAGCAGGGCGAGGTCGACGATACGGCACTCATCACCATTACCGCTGCCGACCTGCTGGCCAGCCGCGTATTCACTCAACCCGCCGAAACCACTTCAACCAAGGAGGAACCATGCTGCGCGCCCTGATATTTGATGTCGATGGCACCATTGCCGATACCGAAGAAGCCCATCGCCAGGCGTTCAATGCGGCGTTTGCACAAGCAGGGCTGCACTGGCACTGGTCGAAGGAAACGTACACACATCTGCTGCGCGTGGCGGGCGGCAAGGAACGTATCGCGTACTACTGGCAAACGATCAATCCTGAACAGAGTTGCGGACTCAGGGCCCGCAAATTGATCGATGAAGTGCACGCTATCAAGACGCGACATTACGAGGAGCTGGTCTGCGGCGGAAAGTTGCCTCTGCGTCCCGGCGTCGAAAGACTGATCC
>DATFAZ010000211.1:0-6045 GCA_035254105.1 Noviherbaspirillum sp.
AACTTCCGTTGCTGCCTGTCCTGCCGGAGCAATGGCTTCCCACGCGCTTCGCAAATCATGCAGCAGACGCTGCACTTCCTCGATCAGTTCCGGCTGGTTGTTCAGATTCGCCATCATCAACCGGGTGCTCATGTATTCGTACAAGGCATCGAGATTAGCTGCGATTTCGCCGCCAGTCTTGTGGTCCAGGCTCGCTCGCAGGCCGCTGTCGATAATAGCGATTGCTTTCGATAGAGCTTGTCCCTTGCCTGAAATGTTGCCTGTATTCATGTGCTGCAGCGCAGTGGCCAGTGCGGCAAGTGCGCCGTCGAACAGCATGACGATCAATTTATGCGGACTGGCCGCTACCACGCCGGTTTCGACTCCGACCTTGGCATAGGCGTTTGCGCCGCTGCGCATCGATCCAAACATTGTCGTTTTCCTTAGTAAATTCCGTGCGTTGTCTATGACTACTTGGATGTGGCGCTGATTTGTGCGAGTTGCTGCGTCAAGTAAGTACTGGTCGAATTCATTTTGCTTATTGTTACATCCAGGGCGGTGAACTGTTTGCGATAGCGAGCTTCTATGTCGGCCAGCCTATTGTTAAGTGTTTCGGTCTGCTTGTCGATGTCAGTGATGGACCGTTTGATGCCATCGGTGCGCCCATTGAGCAGTCCGGAACTGCCAAGGTAGCCGTCGAGTTGGCCATTTAATAAATGCGCATAGCCGCGCGAAAAGGTGATGATGCCTCGGTTAGCGTTTTCCAAGCCGCCTGTTACCTGCAGTTTCAAACCTTGGGATGTTGACCCGTTCGCGCCGGTCAGAAATTGCCCTGATCCCGTTGCAGTGACTCCGCCGATGGTGCCGGCCACGTCGATGCCGTCGGTGGCGGTCGTGGTGCCTAGTATAGTTGCAACGGCACTGCCAGAAATGCTGACCTTGGAGTCGGAACCGTATTTGTTCGAGGTGATAACCATCTTGCCGGAAGCGTCGATCTTGACGCTGACCGAAATGCCGGCGGACGAAAATGCCGACGCGCCGTTAATTGCGGATTGAACCTGCGCGGCGAGTGCTGAAGCGGAGGAGTACGTACCTTCCACTAGCGATATCGAGGCCGATACGCCATTGACGCTAAGTGTCAAATCCTTGTTGCCACTGTTGATGTTGGTGGTCGCGGCAATGACGTTCGATCCTGCCACGTTACCTTGAGTGGCGAGTTTGGATATATATATTGCATAGTCGCCCGGTGTGGTCGCCGAGGTTGCGCTGTCGTACTTGACTAGGCTATCAGTGCTAGTGCCGATTGATGAGAACAGGGCAGTGACGTCCTTCATGCTGTTGCTCATCGCCGATGACAGTTTGCCGGAGTCGAGCGACATCACGCCGGTTTTGTCTATCGAAATGCCGATCTGGGACAGTGTGGTCAGGCTGCCGCTCGAGTCTGTCAGCGGGGACGCCATCATCTTGCGCAATTGTGCCTGTATATTGCTCACAGCAGAATCGCCAAGTAACAGGCCCGCCTGCTTGGTCGAGGAATCGTAGCTTGTCAGCTTCCGGATGGTCGAGTTGAGATCGTTATAGGCTTTGACGAATCCATTGACGGCCGACGTCACTGCTGTTGTGTTGGCGGCAACGGTCAAATTACTGCTGCCTACCTTTGCCAAATTCAGCGACACGCCATCGATTGCGCCCGTAACTGTGTTAGTCGTGCTGGTTATCGCGATGCCATTGACAGTCAGTGCAGCACTTTGTCCGGCGGCACTCTGGGTCATATTTTGTGTGGCGGTGGGATCATAGGCTAGCAGGCTGGTTAATGCGGCGTCTCCCCCCGGGGTGCCGTCAGGTGCGCTCACGCTGATTTTCATGCTAGACGTCGCGCCCGTACTGTTCGATTTAATGACCAGATGATTTGGAGTGGCGCTGCCATCCGAAACGATGGAGGCCGTGACGCCGATATTAGCCTTGTTAATTGCGTCGCGGATGCCTTGCAGGGAGTTATTGGTGTTATTGATTGTCACCGTGCCCGTAGGCTGGTTCGCATCCGGCGTAAAGCTTGCGCCGCTATAGGTGCCATTGGTGAGCGTTCCACCATTGATCGTACCAAACTGGAATGTCAGTTTTGTTGGTGTTCCGACGCCGATAGTCGCGGTCGGGCTGGCCTGGCCGGCAGTAGCGATGGCCTGAGCCTGTGCCAGCTGGGTGATATTGACGCTATAACTGCCGGCAGATGCGCCTGACGCGGCGGAGGCAGTGAAAATCGTCGTATCTGCCGAAGTGGCGTTAACACCCTGGAATGTGGACAGGTTATTGAGCGTCCCAAGAGCTGTCTGCAATGAGCTCAGGGAACCGGACAGAGTGCCGTAAGCGGAGAGTTTGGCCTGGTAGCTTGCTTCCTTCTTCTGCAGCGTCACCAGTGGCTGCGCTTCCGCCTGCATCAGCTTGGAAACGATGCCATTGATATCCAGATTGGAGCCGATACCGGGAGATGAGATGCCCATCTTGTCTCTCCTTCAAAAACGTGAACACTGTATATCAATAACGGCGGGGTCAAACCGAACTTTAGAACGAGGTTTACCCGCCTGTTTCAGTCAAGGGTCATGCTTTTTGTCTGATTAGCAATCCTTGTACCCGGTCCAGTGCTTTCGCAATCTCTAGCGCTTCCTGCGTTGGTATCTGGCGGATAATTTCCTTGGTTTGCTGATCAACCACTTTTACTACAGGACGCTCGGTATCTTCATCTAGCTTAAATTCAAGATTTTGTGACAACTTCTTCAAGGTGTCGTTAATCTGTTTTAGTGCTTCATTAGTCTGGTTCATGGACGGAATCGACGCTGGTTGCTTCACTGCGTTAACTGTCTGAACCGGGGTCGCCGACTGCCTTGCCGCGACCGATGGCAAATCAGTATTGAAATTCCCTGTTTCCGAGATTCGTTGCCCGGGTTGAGCAGCGGAGTTACCAACTGGTTTGATATCCATGATCATCTCCTTAATGGGGATACCCCGACTGAACGGGTTCAGCCGGGGTATCGATCAGCATGATCCTGCTGTGTTAATTAACCACGGAGCAGGGCGAGCACGCCGTTCGGCAGCGAGTTGGCTTGCGCCAGCATCGCGGTACCGGCTTGCTGCAGGATCTGGCCGCGGGTGAGGCTGGCCGTTTCCGAAGCAAAGTCGGCATCCTGGATCCGGCTACGTGCGGAAGAAAGGTTTTCCGCCGTAGTGGACAGGTTGCTGATGGTCGATGCGAAGCGGTTCTGGATCGCACCGAGTGCCGCACGCGAGTTGTTGATCGAAGTCAGTGCTGCATCGATGGTGCTCAACGCGTCGTTCGCTCCTGACACAGTGCTGATGTCGAGTTTCGAAATCGACGTGATGGTCGATGCGTTCTGCGTACCGGCAGCTACATTGAACAAACCACCGTTAGTACCGCCAGTGCTGCTAATGGTGTAGCCGTTATTGGAGCTGAACTTGAGCTGACCACCGACGCTGGTGCTGTCGCTGCCACCTGTTGTCAGTGTGACAGATGCGCCGCTGGTCGTGGTTGTGGAGGCATACGGGTCCAGGCCAGTAACGGTCGCTTGACTGTTGGAGGCAGCGGAATTGGTGTAATCCTCGATCTTGATGTCGTCGCCCGCATTGCTGGTGAGCGTGAGCTTGCCAGTGTTGTCTGCTGTTGCGGTGATGCCGGTGGCCGAAGTCTGGGCATTGATGGCTGCTGCAATGGAAGACAGGTCGGAGCCGCTAGTGACGGTGGCGCCGATCGAAATGGGGGAGGTGTTGCTGCCGCTGAGCTTGAAGGTGACGTTGCCAACAGCCACGCCGCTGAGTTGCGCCTGGGTTTTCGCTTCAGCGGTAACACCGGTCGTTGCCGTATTGGTGTTGACCATGGTAGCGATCTTGGCTGCCGACTCGCCGCCAGCCAGGGTCACTTGTGCTGTTTGACCGTTGCCTGCGAGCGTCAGGGTTTGAGCAGCAACGTTATTGGCTGCGGCGCTGTTAGCGGCGGCAGTAGCCTCGCTGCTGGCTTTTGTGCCATTGACCGTTTTGAAGCCATAGTTGCCGAGATCACCGCCCTTGGCGCTGGCGATGCCAATGTTAATGGTCTGGTTCGCGTTAGCGCCAACCTGGAACTGGGTGGCCGACAGGGTGCCGTCGAGCAGACTCTGTCCGTTGAACTGGGTGGTGGTGGCGACGCGGTCCAGTTCCTGCTTCAGTTGCGATACTTCCTGTTGCAGGGAAGCGCGGTCGGAAGCGGAGTTGGTGCCGTTGGCGGACTGCACGGCCAGTTCGCGCATGCGCTGCAGCAGGTCGCCGGAAGTGCCCAGGCCGCCTTCAGCAGTCTGTGCCAGGGAGATACCGTCGTTGGCGTTGCGTACGGCCTGGTTCAGGCCCTTGATTTGCGAGGTGAAGCGTTCGGAAATCGCCAGGCCGGCGGCGTCGTCCTTGGCGCTGTTGATGCGCAGACCGGAAGACAGACGTTGCAGGGAGGTGGAGAGAGCACCTTGCGACGCATTGAGGTTGCGCTGGGCATTCAACGATGCGGCATTGGTGTTGATGATTGCTGCCATTTTGATTCTCCTTAGCGATGTTCCGTACTGTTTGGGCGCGGCCCCGTGTTGTTAGGGTTATCGGGCGATGCTGGAAAAAATTTAGTCTTTTTTGATTTATTTTTTTCGCACTACCGGATGCCGAGCTGGTTACCTCATCTACGGAGCGTACTGGAAAATCTTTAGCGTTTCAGGAAAATTGAATAAAGTTCTGTTTATAAGTCTTTGTTTCTGAACTGCTTTTAAATGCTGCGGCATTTCTATCCAAGAATCACATGCAGGTATTTTCGATGCCGTTACGACAAGCTTGAGCATTGCTTGATTGGCAATGTCTTGCGGCTGGCATGCTCGGTGGAGGATGACTTTCCATTTTTTTCCGAAGTAGTGAAGTAAGCTTATTTTCGGTCGTTGATTCAATCATCGGCCTCGCTTTGATTCGGCTAGGATTTCTTAAGTCAGAAATCTGGGCAATGGGGCGTAGACATGCAAGCGAATCGACTCGGCGATGCTGTAATACGCTCTTAATATCGGCCTGCATGGTATGCATAGACTAGCAACAGGAAATCATTAATGCAGCAATTCATAGGACAGTCCTTCGCGCGTGCAGTGGCTTCACATCAACGAGGGGATCTTGCCGGGGCTGAGTCCATATACCGCAATATCTTAAAGAGGCAGCCCAGGCATGTCGCTTCGCTTGGTAATCTGGCGGCGCTGCTACTAGAGCAAGGGCAGGTGGAGGAATCCGAGCAGCTGCTGCGCTCGGCCGTGAGACAGTTTCCGAAGAACGCATCCGCATGGACGACGCTTTCAAACTTATTGTATCAGCGCGGCGATTTTGATGAGGCAGAGACTGCTGTACGTGAAGCCTTGAAAGCCGATTCCAATTATGTGACCGCGTGGCTTAATCTGGGCGCGATTTTGGCATCAAGCAGGAAATGGAAAGAATCTCTCGAGGCAAGCAAGGTCGCAATGATCTTGCAACCCGATAATCCAGAGGCAAAGCAAAATGCCGCTAATGCCTATCTCAAATTACGGGAATTAGCTGCTGCGGAGAAGCTGTACAGGGAGGCAATTCCGATACATCCGAACCAATACCGGATTTTCCACGACTTTGCACAATTTCTTAAAGTATCCGGAAGGCCACACGAGGCGAAGGAATACTTTGAAAGGGCAATCGCTGTCGTGGGGAATCAGCTCGATTCCGATATTCTTATTAATTATTCCAGCGTGCTGATGGCGGCAGGAGATCAAAAGGGCGCGATAGGCGCCCTGTGCCGCTCGATTGAGATTAAACCGACAGAAAACTGGTTTGCCTGGACTGATCTTCTCTTCAACATCAATTACCATCCGCATCTTACGGAGAGAGCCGTATTTGAGTGGTATCAGCGATTTGGCGAAGAGGTGGAACGCACGGTATGCGGAAAGATGACGTCGCATCAGAGCTGGCGATGGGATGGACGGAGAAAGCTGCGCATCGGCTACCTGAGCCCGGACTTCAAGGGGCATGTTTGCCGCTTTT
>DATFAZ010000212.1:0-45203 GCA_035254105.1 Noviherbaspirillum sp.
GGAAAAAGTCGGCAAGGAAGGCGTGATCACCGTTGAAGACGGCAAGTCCCTGAACGACGAACTCGACATCGTCGAAGGCATGCAGTTCGACCGCGGCTACCTGTCCCCGTACTTCATCAACAACCCGGAAAAGCAAGTTGCTATCCTGGAAAACCCGTTCGTCCTGCTGTTCGACAAGAAAATCTCGAACATCCGTGACCTGCTGCCGGTTCTGGAACAAGTGGCCAAGGCTGGCCGTCCGCTGCTGATCATCGCTGAAGACATCGAAGGCGAAGCGCTGGCAACCCTGGTTGTGAACAACATTCGTGGCATCCTGAAGACCTGCGCTGTCAAGGCTCCGGGCTTCGGCGACCGTCGCAAGGCCATGCTGGAAGACATCGCCATCCTGACCGGTGGCCAGGTGATTGCTGAAGAAGTCGGCCTGACTCTCGAAAAAGCAACCCTGAACGACCTCGGCCAAGCCAAGCGCATTGAAATCGGCAAGGAAAACACCACGCTGATCGATGGCGCCGGCCAGGCAGCCACGATCGAAGCACGCGTCAAGCAGATCCGCGTGCAGATCGAAGAAGCAACTTCAGACTACGACCGCGAAAAACTGCAAGAGCGCGTTGCCAAGCTGGCAGGCGGCGTTGCAGTGATCAAGGTTGGCGCAGCCACCGAAGTCGAAATGAAAGAGAAGAAGGCTCGTGTCGAAGACGCGCTGCACGCAACCCGTGCTGCTGTTGAAGAAGGCATCGTTCCTGGCGGTGGCGTAGCCCTGCTGCGCGCTCGTGCGAACATCGCCGTCAAGGGCGACAACGCCGATCAGGAAGCCGGCATCAAGATCGTTCTGCGCGCAATGGAAGAGCCGCTGCGCATGATCGTCACCAATGCTGGCGACGAAGCATCGGTCGTGGTCAACAAGGTCCTCGAAGGCAAGGGTAACTTCGGTTACAACGCTGCCAACGGCACTTATGGCGACATGGTCGAAATGGGCGTGCTGGATCCGGCAAAGGTAACCCGTTCGGCACTGCAAAACGCAGCGTCGATCGCTTCCCTGATGCTGACCACCGACTGCACCGTAACCGAGCTGGTCGAAGACAAGCCGGCTGCTGGCGGCATGGGCGGTATGGGTGGCATGGGCGGCATGGGTGGCATGGAAGGCATGATGTAATTGCCGGCCAGTGAAGGGGCAAGTCGTACTCTGTACCCAGCCCTTTCACTACCTCGCTGCAAAAAGAAAACCCGCCTTTTGGCGGGTTTTTCCTTTTGTGCTGCGCTCGTTTATTTCTTCTTCCAGCTTGGCTCGCGCTTCTCGATGAATGCCTGTACGCCTTCCTGCGCCACCTCCTCCATCATGTTACATGCCATCGTCTGCCCTGCAAGCTGGTAGGCAGCACCGATGCCCTGTTCCAGCTGCTTGTAGAAGAGTTGCTTGCCCATCGCAATTGCCACCGCCGGCTTGGCGAGGATGCTGGCGGTGAGTTTGCCGATTTCCGCATCGAGCTGTTCGGCAGGCACGACGCGGTTCACCAGTCCTCTTTCCTTGGCCGTCTGGGCATCGATGAATTCCCCGGTCAACAGCATCTCCATCGCCTGCTTGCGCGAGACATTGCGCGACAAGCCAACTGCGGGGGTCGAACAGAACAAACCGTAATTGACGCCGGATACCGCAAATTTCGCTTCGCTGACGGCAACAGCAAGGTCGCACATCGATACCATCTGGCACCCGGCAGCCGTGGCAATGCCTTGCACGCGCGCGATGACTGGCTGCGGCATTTGCTGGATTGTCAGCATCATCTTGCTGCATTGGTTAAACAGCCGCTTGTAATAGTCTTCGGACGGCTGCGCGCGCATCTGCTTGAGGTCGTGCCCTGCGCAAAAAGCCTTGCCGGTAGCAGCCAGCACGACCACGCGCACACTGTCGTCGCCTTTGATCGCATCCAGTTCCGCCTGCAGCGCGGCCATCATTTCCTCCGACAGCGGATTGAATTTCTCGCCACGGTTAAGCGTCAGTGTAGCGACACCGTTGCTGCACGACTTCAGAACATAAGGTGTATCAGTTGTCATCTTCTATCTCCTCCTCTGTATCTTTTGCCAGGCCGAGCGATGCCGGCGCCTGATAGCTCGCTAACAAAGCCTTGCGGCTGTCCGGCGTCTCGAGGCTGATGCGTCCGAGTGCGCCGCTGCGGTAATCCTGCAGCAGCGTATGCGCAGCCTTTTCCAGATCCAGGTCACCGCCCTTCAGGCGAAAAGCGCGCCGCTTGGCCACGCCCTCGATGACGCTGACACCATCAATACCGTCCGTGGGAAATCCATAGCGCGCCGCAATCAGCTGCGGATAACGTGCCAACAGCAGATCAGCAAGGAACGTGGCGACTTCCTCCTCGATCACTGCATTGACGCCGACCGCATGACTGGCAGCCAGCATCAGGCCATCGGTCGGATGCTCGATCTTCGGCCACAGCATGCCGGGCGTATCGGTCAGCACCATGTTGTTACCGAGGTAAAGTCGCTGCTGCGCCTTGGTCACAGCCGGTTCGTCGCCTACCGCGGCGACGCGCTTCTTCAGCAGCGCATTCATCAGCGTCGATTTGCCGACGTTGGGAATGCCCATGATCATCATGCGCAGCGGCTTCAATGCGGTGCCGCGATGCGGTGCAATCTTCAGCGCCAGTCCCGGCACCTTCGCGACATCTGCCGGCTTCTTGCAGCTCAGCGCGACCGCATGAACATCTTTCTGCGCGTTGTAACACGCGAGCCATGCCTTGGTAGCGACAGGGTCGGCCAGATCGGCCTTGTTGAGAATCTTGAGGCAGGGGCGCTGGCGGAACCGGCGCAATTCGTCGATCATCGGATTACAACTGGCTTGCGGCAGGCGCGCATCCAGCACTTCGATGACCAGATCGGTCTTTTCCATGGATTCCGCTGCCTTCTTGCGGGCAGCGTTCATGTGACCGGGGAACCATTGTATGGACATGCAGGAGCTTTTTCTCTGAGGGCAAGGTGGTATTTTACCCGCTGCCTCTTTTTATGCCGCGCGGGACCGGTTCTTAATCGAGATCGGCCAGTACCTTTACATGGGCAACGACGCTGCGCGCCAGTGCAGACAAGTTATAGCCGCCTTCGAGGCAACTGACAATCCGCCCCTGCGCATGCTCACTGGCGACTGCCATCACCTGTTTGGTGATCCACGCATAGTCTGCCTCGATCAGTCCCATCTGGCCGATCTCGTCCTCGCGGTGCGCGTCGAAGCCAGCCGAGATAAAGATCATTTGCGGGCGGTGCGCATGCAAGGCCGGAAGCCATTTTTCGCTTACCAGCCTGCGTACCTCATCCCCTTTCGTGTAGGCCGGCACGGGCACATTGACCAAATGGGGAATGGAATCGCGTACTTCGGTGTACGGATAGAAGGGGTGCTGAAAAAAACTGGTCATCAGCACGCGGGGATCGTCCAGAATCGCTTCTTCCGTGCCGTTGCCGTGATGGACATCGAAGTCGACAATCGCGACACGCTCCAAACCATGAACATCCAGCGCATGTTTTGCGGCAATGGCAACATTACTGAAAAGGCAAAATCCCATCGACTCGGTCGGCCTTGCATGATGGCCCGGCGGACGGATCGAACAGAACGCGTTATCCAGTTCGCCGGCAATGACCGCATCGGTCGCCGCTACCGCTGCGCCTGCAGCCCGCAACGCCGCCTTCCAGCTATGTGCATTGAGCAAGGTGTCCGCATCCAGCGGGTAATAACCGCCGCCCTCCAGCGCATGCACATTCTCGCGCACCCGCGCGATCACCCCTTCGGTATGAACACGTTTGAGCGCCTCCACATCCACTTCCGGCGCCTCCCGGTGTTCCAGAAAACTGTCGATGCGGCTCGCGAGCAACTGGTCTTCGATTGCCTGCAGGCGTGCCGGGCATTCTGGATGCCAGCTCCCCATTTCGTGGCGCTTGCAATCGGGATGGGAATAGATAGCGGTGGTCATGTAGGCAAAGCGGGTGCGGCGTTGGGTTCTCGAATAGAATCTAGGCCTCGTTCATCCGATATCAACAGAGCTGATATGGAATAAATGAGTTCTGATAGTGTAACGAAGAAAAAGAGGCAACACCGAGCTTTCGTTCATAGGATGGTTGCCCTTTTTGATAATCGAATAATAACTATCGGGTTTGTTATCAGATTCACCGCTCCCAGGGGAGACTCATGTTCACAAAAGTCCACGCCGTTGCCCGACAAGTCAGCCAGATCGTTGTCGGCAAAGACCAGCAAATCCGCCAGTCACTCGTATGCCTTCTGGCCGGTGGCCATCTGCTGATCGAGGATGTGCCGGGCGTCGGCAAGACCACGCTGGCGCATGCACTGGCCATATCACTTGGACTGAAGTTCAACCGGCTGCAGTTCACCAGCGACCTGTTGCCGGCGGACGTTGTCGGCATTTCGATTTTTGACCGTGAAAAGAACGGTTTTGTTTTCCACCCGGGGCCGGTTTTCACGCAGGTGCTGCTTGCCGACGAGATCAATCGCGCCACGCCGAAGACCCAGTCCGCCCTGCTGGAAGCCATGGAAGAACGGCAGGTTACCGCTGACGGCGTTACACGCGACCTGCCGCGGCCCTACTTTGTAATTGCAACGCAAAACCCGACGCATCAGATCGGCACCTTTCAGTTGCCGGAATCGCAACTGGATCGCTTCCTGATGTGCCTGTCGCTCGGCTATCCGGATGCACATGCGGAACGCGCATTGCTGATGGGAGAAGACCGGCGAACCATGCTGAAGTCGCTGAAAACCGCCATGCACGCGGAAGAGTTGCTGGCCGCACAAGCCGCGCTCAAGGGCGTGCATGCGTCATCGGCGTTGATTGATTATGTACAGGCATTGGCGCAGGCGTCGCGCCAGTGCGGCCTGTTTGCCGAAGGCATGAGTCCGCGCGCCAGCATCGCCCTGCTGCAAGCTGCGCGCGCCTGGGCCGCGCTTGAAGGTCGCAACCATGTCATTCCTGAAGACGTGCAGGCCGTATTGGTGCCGGTTGTCGCGCATCGCCTGCGCCCGCTGAAGTCAGCCGGCAGTTCCGCGCTCGGCAACCGCGATCTGGTGCTGCAATTGATGAAATCCGTTCCGGTCTGACCACAACATCATGTTCAGCGCGCTGGAACACAGCATTCGCAAACGCGCCAGCAAATGGCTGTTCCGCCGGCGGGAAGCCGAGCCGGGAGAAGTATTCCTGCGCCAGCGGCGCGTGTATATCATGCCGACTCATCCAGGCCTGTTGTTCAGCGTGATGCTGTTGACGCTCTTTATCGGCTCGATCAATTACAACCTCAGCCTTGGCTTTGCATTCACCTTTCTCCTGGCTGGTTGCGGATTGATCGACATGTTCCTGACGTTTCGCAATCTTGCCCATCTGCGTCTTGCTGCAGGCAGAACGGCGCCGGTCTTCGCCGGAGAAGAGGCGCAATTCGAACTGCACTTGGTCAATCGCAACCGCTATGACCGGTATGCGATCTGGCTGGACTTTCCCTCCGAAAGCCGACCCATGCTTGCGCAGGCCGCCGATATCGCGGCACATGCAACCCGTAGCGTGATGCTCTCCACTGCAGCACAGGAGCGTGGCTGGCTGCAGGCGCCGCGAGTGCGCCTGCAAACCCGTTTCCCGCTCGGCCTGATGCGCGCCTGGAGCTACTGGCAGCCGGACGCGAAGGTACTGATCTATCCGCGCCCGGAAGAAAACGCACCGCCGCTGCCACTGGCGCAAATGCAAGATGAAACCGGCCAGGGGTTGGCAGGACAGGATGACTTCGCTGGCATCCGTGGCTATCAGGCAGGTGATTCCCTGAAGCGACTGGCCTGGCGGCAAATTGCCCGACTTGGCCCCGATTCCGGCGGCGCCCTGGTCACGAAACACTTCGAGGGCGGCGCGAGCACCGAAGTGGTCATCGATTTCACGCAGTTGCCGCTGCAGATGGATACCGAAGCAAAACTGTCCCGCATGACGCGCTGGGTGATTGAAGCAGAAGCGCGCGGTGTGCCGTATGGATTTCATCTGGGTGAGCACAGCTTTCCTGCCGCACTCGGACCGGCCCACAGGGAAGCCTGCCTGCATGCATTGGCCTTGCATCAAAAAGCGCCATGAAAACATTCCGCTTATCTACCGTTTTCAGGTCGCTTGTTTTTAGACTGTCTCCCGGCGCAGCGCGCCCGATGCGGCAATCCATGTCACGTGACAAAGCCGACACTTTGTTATTACTGCTCGCCTGCACGCTGGTGCTGTTCCCGCATGCCGGCCACCTGCCGGGCTGGGTGTTTCCCGCCTGTGCGTTCCTGCTGATCTGGCGCGGCTGGATCACGTTCAGGGGAATCCGCATGCCGCCGCGCTGGCTGCTGCTGCCGATTGCTTTGCTGGCGATGGCGGGCGTATACGCAACCTACAAGACGTTCTTCGGCCGCGAGGCAGGCGTGACCATGCTGACGCTGCTACTCACACTCAAGCTGCTGGAAATGCATGCGAAACGCGACCTGTTCGTGGTGCTGTTCCTGAGCTTCTTCCTGATCCTGGCCAGCTTCTTTTATTCCCAGTCGATCGCCACGGCGCTGATGACCATCGTGACCGTGATTGCGCTGCTGACGACGCAGGTATCCTTTCAATACACCGGCACGGTGCCACCGCTAACACAACGCCTGCGCCTTGGCGGCACGATTCTCGCGCTGGCCGCGCCGCTGACGCTCGTACTGTTCCTGCTCTTTCCACGCGTGCAAGGCCCTTTGTGGGGTTTGCCAAACGATGCGCAAACGGGGCGTTCCGGCCTGTCCGACACCATGGCGCCGGGCAATATCTCAAAACTTGCGCTATCGGATGACATCGCCTTTCGCGTGAAGTTTTCCGATCCACCACCCTCGCAGTCAAAACTGTATTGGCGTGGTGTGGTCCTCGGCAATTTCGACGGACGAACCTGGTCGCCGTTGAAATCACATACCGCTTCTAATCGCCGCATCCTGATCAATTTCCGCAGCGATCCCGTGCGTTATCAGGTGACGCTGGAACCCCATGGCCGGAACTGGCTGTTCGCGCTCGATATCCCGCAAGCGCTGCCGCAATTACCGGGCAATCCAGCCCGTATTGCGCATGACATGCAACTTCTGGCATCTCAACCTATCAATGAACGGGTCCGGTATGACGCTGTATCGCGTACCGAGTTCGAGTTGCAACCGGATGAAGTAATGCCCGCCTTGCGGCAATGGCTCGCATTGCCAAGCGGCTTTAACCCGCGCACGCTGGAATTCGCCGCGCGTTTGCGAGGTGAATCCACCAGCAATGCCGACATGGTTAGCGCGGTATTGCGCCTGTTCCGTGAACAGAATTTTCGCTATACGCTGGAGCCGCCCCTCTTGGGAAAACATGGCATCGATGAATTCCTCTTCGACTCCCGTGCGGGTTTCTGTGAACACTATGCGGGCGCCTTCGTGGTGCTGATGCGCGCACTCGGCATTCCCTCCCGCGTGGTGACGGGCTATCAGGGCGGCGAAATCAATTCGTCTGATAGCTTCATGGCGGTACGCCAGTCGGATGCACATGCCTGGGCCGAAGTGTGGCTGGATAAGCGCGGTTGGATGCGCGTCGATCCTACCGCTGCAGTGGCACCGAACCGCATCGAACGGAATCTGTCGAGTGCCGTTCCGCGCCCTGTGTTCGGTGGCCTGATCACGCTGGATGGCAAGCGCAGCACGTGGATTGCACAGTGGCTGCGATTGCGGCAGCAGTGGGACGCCATCAATAACGCATGGAATCAATGGGTATTGAACTACACGCCGCAAACCCAGCGCAGCTTCCTCAACTGGCTCGGTTTCGATGACGTCGACTGGCGCACGATGATCTCCGTCATGGTGATGCTTAGCGTTGCAGCACTCGCATTGCCTCTACTGCCGTTGATGCTGAACCAGCGGAAACGTGACCCGATCGATGCGTTATACCAATCACTTTGCCGTAGGATGGCCCGACAGGGTTTTCCGCGAGCCCCACACGAAGGCCCGCGTGCCTATGCCACCCGTTTGACTGCAACCGATTCACCGCTGTCGCCCGCCAGGAAAGCAGCGCTAATGCGTTTTCTCGAATACTATGAAACACTGCGGTATGGCGCATCAGAGCAGTCGCGCTCGTCCGCAATCTCCAGACTCAAGTCCCTATTAGCCGAATGTCGATGATTTTTTCCAAGCACATCCCCTGCTCTGCCATCCTTGCCTCCTTGCTGCTCACCACCGCATTCCACACTGATGCCGATGCGAGGACAATGACCAAAAAAACGGCAAGCGCGAAAATCCGCAAAATCTCCATGGCACAAGTCGAGGCCGGAGAGTTCGCCAACTTTACGCATTGGAAAGAAGTCTCGGAATTCATCGACCAGATGACCCTCAGGTACGGATTCGATCGCGCTGAACTGGAGTCGCTTTTCAAGCAGGCGCGTTATGTCGACACCACCATCCGCCTGATCAAGCCGGCGCCGCCCGGCCGGCCGAAGAACTGGCAAGCTTATCGCGCACGCTTTGTCGAACCGCTTCGCATCAACGCCGGAGTCGCCTTCTGGGATGCCTATGCCGATACTCTGGCGCGCGCAGAGGAGCGCTATGGCATACCCGCAGAAATTATCGTCGGCATCATCGGAGTGGAAACAATTTATGGCCGCAATACCGGCAATTTTCGTACTCTTGACGTGCTCACCACGCTGGCATTCGATTACCCGCCTGCGCCAAACCGCACAGCGCGTATGGAGTTCTTCCGTCGTGAACTGGAAAACACGCTGCTGATCGCACGCGAAACCGCTATTGATCCGTTCGGCCTGCTTGGCTCTTATGCGGGAGCCATTGGCCTGCCGCAATTCATGCCAGGCAGCATACGCAGGTATGGAGTGGATTTCGATGAGGACGGCAAAGTAGATTTACGAAACTCCCCGGTGGATGCGATTGGCAGTGTCGCCAATTTCCTGCTGGAGCATGGCTGGCAGAGCGGCGCCCCCTTCGCATTCCCGGTTACGGTTTCCAACTCGGAAGCCACCCCAGAGTGGGAGAGATTCATCGGCCAAGGTCTGGAAGCCAAATTCACGCTCGATGAACTCAGAGCCGCTGGCGTCACCCCCACTACCGAACTACCGCATGATCTTCGATTTGGCCTGGTCGATCTGCAAAACGGAGGGGAACCTACCGAATACTGGTTAGGCACAGCGAATTTTTTTGCTATCACAAAATACAACCGCAGCTTTTTTTACGCGATGTCGGTAATTGACCTGGGCCGCGCAGTGCGTGTCGCGCGCGGCCGTTAAAACATCGGCTGTGGCCGCAACGCAGAATTGATGGCTTAACGTATGGGTTAACTCCCAACCAGCAATTCAAACAATGTTCCTATAAACCTTACTTGAGAACAGTCAGTTCCAACTGGACTGTTTGTGCGCTATTGCCAATCCATATCTGCTCCTCCTGGATCGTGCACTGAAGTTGCATCGTACGTTGTGCCAGTTCGGCTAGCGCAAGGCTCATCGACGAATGCAAGCTGAATACGCGCAAATTTTTGGCCCTATCCAGTTTGCCACCCATCTGATTCCACCACACATTGCTGGTACTGCCATAGCTATACACCATCACTTGAGTGGAGCGCCCGCACGCTTTCAGTATCCGTTTCTCGTCGGGCTGGCCAACATCGATCCACAAATCAATTGCACCAGTCAGATCCTTTTGCCAAAGGTCTGGCTCGTCATCGGTACTTAAACCCTTGCCAAACGTCAGAGCCTCGTGGGCATGAAGGGCAAATACCAGCAAGCGCATCATCATGCGTTCATCCGTTTCGGAGGGATGTCGCGCTATCGTCAGCGAATGATCGCCGTAGTAATTTCGATCCATATCAGCGATTTGCAGATCAGCTTTGAAAATTGTTGCTTTAAGGGCCATGGTTTATAGATACAGGTCGGCTTGTGATTAATTGAAAAATTGTTGCGTTGAAACAAACCCAATAGGTAGCGCGAGAGAAGCAATCCGTCTTGAACCGTTAAAAGACGTTGCCTTCAACAAACCTGTGCTCCTCTGTCCCTTGCTTATTTAAAATAAGAAAATGTCAGAGAACTAATGGGTTAACGTCAGTTCAAATGTTGGCAAAAGTTTCTCTTCCCAACAACAAAAGACTGCCCTGTTGAAAAAAGTTGCGCAAAATCA
Organism: Noviherbaspirillum sp.; assembly: GCA_035254105.1. Taxonomy (GTDB): domain Bacteria; phylum Pseudomonadota; class Gammaproteobacteria; order Burkholderiales; family Burkholderiaceae_D; genus Noviherbaspirillum. The sequence goes on from DATFAZ010000212.1 coordinate 10,172, forward strand.
AAACGCAATTTTCTTGAATAGAATGTAATTGAATTTTAGCAACTCAATAACGGTCAGCAATAAAATTGCACTTACAATAACTTTCTTCACTACGGTGGCCGATATTAGACCAATGCACAAGATTTCCGGAGTCGATTTACTAATTGGCAATTAATTCTTTAAATATTAATTGCTTGAATGGAACTTCTTTATTGCCGGATAGTCTTAAAGTGTATGCTTTAAGTAAATATAGAAGTATTTCTCTGTATAATAATCTTGCAATGTGGAATTATTGAGACTATGACTACTCAATCAGGCAATACTATGAACAGCACTCGACTCGCCGATCAGGTCAACTATGACCCCAATAATTTATTGGATGCATTGATCGAAAAACTCAATCTTAAAAATGATGCAGCCCTGTCGCGTGCGCTGGAAGTCGCGCCGCCAGTGATTAGCAAGATTCGCCATCGCCGTCTTCCGGTTGGCGCATCACTCCTGATTCGTATGCATGAAGTCAGCGACCTGAGCATCAAGGATCTGCGGATTCTTATGGGCGACCGCCGCGACAAGTTCCGGATCAGCGACAAACAATTCAAGCCGAAAGAAGCGGGCGGCACCAGCTTCGAACAGCAGGATTAATTTAATATCAAAAAATGTTCCCTGTTTTACGCAGGGAACACTCCTGTGGATAAATAACGGTCACCACGATCGCAGACGATAAACACGATCGTTGCATTTTCTACCGTTTGCGAAATGCGCAATGCAACCTCGCAAGCACCCGCGGCCGAGATTCCGCAGAAAATTCCTTCCTCCACCGCCATCCGTCGCGCCATGTGTTCGGCCGCAGCCTGACTGACATATTCAAGCTGGTCAACACAGGCTTTATCGTAGATCTTTGGCATGTAAGCTTCCGGCCACTTTCTGATACCTGGTATCTGCGAGCCTTGTTCAGGTTGTGCGCCAATAATCCTGATCTCGTGATTTTTTTGTTTTAGGTAGCGGGATACGCCCATGATCGTGCCAGTAGTGCCCATGGCACTGACGAAATGCGTGACGCGCCCGTCAGTATCACGCCATATTTCTGGCCCGGTTCCTTCAAAATGCGCACGTGGATTGTCTGGATTGGCAAACTGGTCGAGGATAATTCCCTTTCCTTCCTTTTCCATTTGCTCTGCCAGATCCCGCGCATATTCCATACCGCCCGCTTTTGGCGTCAGCACGATCTTTGCGCCGTAGGCGGCCATGCTCTGCCGTCGCTCTTCACTTAAATTTTCCGGCATGAGCAGCACCATCTTGTAGCCGCGCATCGATGCAGCCATTGCCAGCGCAATGCCGGTGTTGCCACTCGTAGCCTCGATCAGCGTGTCGCCCGGTTTGATTTCGCCGCGCTCTTCCGCATGCTTGATCATCGACAGAGCAGGGCGATCCTTGACCGAACCAGCCGGATTATTGCCTTCCAATTTACCAAGGATGACATTATTGCGTCGCGTCGCTTCTTCTCCTGGTAAGTGTTTAAGCTGCACCAGTGGGGTATTACCGATCGTATCTTCGATAGTCAGATAAGGCATGATAGTTACAGTTACTGCGAAAGCCTTATTGTAATCTTAGATACTGTGGTGCGTATTTTGCTGCGACGACAACTGAACGAAGAGCCCCACCGCCCGCATGCCAATGGGGTTCTCGCGAAAAACAGCGAACTTAATTTTTCGTCTCGTCCTTCTTTGCCGCGACCTTTGTCTTCTTAACCTCCTTGGCCGCATTCACGGCAGCTTTGGAGCGTTTCTGCCCATTGACCGTCAGGCCCGCTTCAGACAACTTCAGGGCATTTTTTTCACCCACGCCTTTTACGCGACTTTCAAAGTCGGGCCAATCCTTGAAGTCCCCGCCTTTCTTGCGTTCATCGAGAATCGATGACGACATTTTTGGACCAATTCCCTTGATGCCATCAAGTGCCGGCTGATCAGCCTTGTTTACATCAACTTGAGCAAATGCAATCCCCATGGTGGCGATCAAAGCCCCTACAACCAGCAGAAGTTTTTTCAACATAATAGAAATTTCTCCAAAGATAATTTAAAGACGTAAAAATGCCGCTCGGTTTATTGTAATTTTTACAATAAACCGAGCGGCAAAATATCATTAAATTATCAAATTCGCAAGTTTTGCTTAGTTGAAAAGCTCTTCCCGGGTAACCGTTGCAGTCCCAAGTTTGCCCACCACAATTCCACCGGCGCGATTGGCGATTTCAACAGCTTCCGTCAGCGGCCGGCCGGCACCCAACATCGTTGCCAGCGTGGCGATCACTGTGTCGCCAGCGCCCGATACGTCGTACACCTCCCGTGCCACGGTCGGTATATGAAGCACATCGTTAGCCGTGTATAAACTCATGCCCTCTTCCGAACGAGTCAGCAATAAGGCTTCAAGATCCAGGGACTGACGCAACTTGAAAACCTTTTCCGTCAGTTCTTCTTCGTTCTTCCACGAACCCACAACCTGCCGCAGTTCCGACTTGTTCGGCGTCAGAATGGAGGCCCCTCTGTAGCGCGAGAAATCCTCTCCCTTGGGGTCGACCAGAATGCGCTTTCCCGAGTGGCGGGCTGCGGCAATCATCTCTGCCACATTGACCAGACTGCCCTTTGCGTAATCGGAAACCACAATCACATCGTACTCAGGCAGCAGTGCATTGAACTGAGTGAGCTTGTTGCGCAATACCGTATCAGTCGGCGGGTTCTCAAAATCAATACGCAACAATTGCTGCTGGCGGCCAATGACGCGCAGTTTGATAATGGTGGATATGGATTCATCTCGGTTCAAATAGCTGCTGACATTCAGGTCAGCCAAAAGCTTTTGCACCTGATCACCCGCTTCATCACATCCGACCACGCCCAGCAAGCCCGTTTGCGCACCCAATGTCACTGCATTGCGAGCAACGTTTGCGGCTCCGCCCAGGCGTTCCTCGCGTCGTTCCACCCGCACCACCGGTACTGGCGCCTCAGGAGAAATACGATTGACTTCGCCAAACCAGTAGCGGTCCAGCATGACATCGCCTACAACCAGCAGGCGCGGAGAATTTTGAGTAGTCGTCATGTCGCTCAAGTTAGGTTGGCATTAAACACCTGATGCCTCGAATTGGATATCTGCTTTCTCCATGAGGCACGGAAAAACTGACTCCAAAATTCCAGTCCGGCTCTAATTCATCACATTGAGTTCTTCGGTACGGCGGGGCGGATAAGCTTCCCATTGGCTGCAACCCGGGCACTGCCAATAGAATTGGCGCGCCTTAAATCCACAATGGCTGCATTGATAGCGCGCCAGTTTCTGGGTATAGCCATGCACCAGATTCTTCACCAGCGACAATTCCGGACGCACTTCGGGCGGCGCTTCCATAAGGCGCGCCTCAAGCAGCTTGTCCAGTCCAAGCAATGTGGGCGTGCGCCGCAATTCGTCACTGACCAGTTGGTTGGCCGCATCCACTCCGTCAAGTTCAAGAACAGCCTTGAACACGACCTCCAACAAGTCGATGGAAGATGCCTCCGCCAAATAACTTTTTAGCAGACTGACGCCTTCCTGCGGCCGACCAACCGTACGGTATCCATCCATGAGCCGCTGCGCCACCAGCGCCACATGCGGCACGCTTTGTTGCTCTACACGACGCCAGGATAACAGGGCAGCCTCGGTATCGCCCTTGGCCAAATGCACATCACCGATCAAAATGGTGGCGCGCACGTTGTGACGGTCTGCCGCCAGTGCTTTCTCGAGCATCGCCAGCGCAGCATCGGGATGCGTGTGCACCAGTTCATCCTGCGCCAGTTCGCAATAGAACTGTGCGATCTCCTTTTGCCTTGCACCGGCTCCCGACTCCTGCAGAGCGCGTGCTGCATCAATTGCGCGAGTCCATTCTTTTTCCCGTTGATAAATTTCGAGCAGGGCCCTGCGCGCTTGCGCACTATGTTGCGTGTCTACGAGGAGATTGAAGGTTTCTTCTGCGCGATCCAGCAGACCCGCTTTTAAATAATCCTGCCCAAGCTCATATTGGGCCTGCACCTGATAATCCTGCGGCAGGTCCGGGCGCGCAAGCAGGTTCTGGTGCACACGGATTGCACGCTCGATCTCGCCGCGTCGCCGAAACAGGTTACCCAAAGCAAAATGCAATTCAATAGTTTCCGGGTCGAGCTTGACGATCTCAATGAATGCATCGATAGCCTTGTCCGGCTGTTCATTCAATAAAAAATTCAGGCCTTTGAAATACCCGCGCGGCAAACTACGCGACTCGGAGACTAATTGCTTGATGTCCACACGTGCGGCTATCCAGCCAAGTCCGAAAAAAAATGGGATGGCTAATAGCCACCAGGTTTCGAATTCCATGCGCTCTTATTCTTGTAGGTATTTACTTGTTTACGACACTGTCGGGTTGCGGCGGTTGAACTTGGGCAAGATGCCGTGCTGCGTTCTCTTGCTCCATTGTGGCGATAACTTTCTTTTGTTTGGAGAGATCGCGACGATGCCGAAACACGGTAGGAATCATTGCCAGCACGCCTAACGCCGCACCGGCCGAAAAAAATGAGAGCAGGAGCAGAACCAAAGGGCCGCGAACTTCATAATTAAAAAAGAAGCGCAGAGCGACTTCCTGCGTATTTTTTAATGCGAATCCAAAGAAAACTATAAAGAGAATGGCCGCTACGATTCTGGAAATAATTTTCATCGCATGACGTCCTTGTTAGTTGTTGTCATTGACATGCCGGCACTAGAGAACAAATTGAAATTGTACGTGAAAAAAAACGGCATCCTTGGATGCCGTTTTAATTTCCTGCAAATAACTATTAGTCTTCCTTGATCGGTTGCCCAACCATCGCGTCCACCCGCTCGCGCAACTCTTTTCCTGGCTTGAAGTGCGGCACCCGTTTTTCCGGAACCATCACTTTGTCGCCCGATTTCGGATTGCGACCGATACGCGGTGGTCGGCTGTTCAACGCAAAGCTGCCAAAACCACGAATCTCGATGCGCTGACCATTGGATAATGCATCAGCCATCGCATCGAGGATGGTTTTAACCGCGTAATCCGCATCTTTTGCAACCAGTTGCGGATAACGCTCAGCCAAGCGGGCAATCAGCTCCGACTTTGTCATTTATAGAATCGACCTTATTGCTTGTTGTCGAGCTTTGCCTTCAGCAGTGCGCCCAGGCTGGTGGTGCCGGAGGCAGCACTAGAATCAGCCGACATTTTCTGCATGGCTTCCTGCGTTTCGACGTTGTCTTTCGCCTTGATAGACAACTGAATGCTGCGTGCCTTGCGATCGATGTTGATGATCATTGCTTCGACCTTGTCACCGACTTTCAGGTGCGAACCAGCATCTTCCACGCGATCGCGGGAGATTTCGGAAGCGCGCAGATAGCCTTCAACTTCATCGGACAACTGGATCACAGCACCCTTCGGCTCAACCGATTTGACGGTACCGGAAACGACCGAACCCTTGTCATTGATTGCGCTGAAGTTGTTGAACGGGTCACCTTCCAGCTGCTTAACGCCCAGGGAAACACGCTCACGCTCGACGTCGATTGCCAGCACAACCGCTTCCAGCTCATCGCCCTTCTTGAACTTGCGAACAGCTTCTTCGCCAGCTTCGGTCCAGGACAGATCGGACAGATGAACCAGACCGTCAATGTTGCCTGCCAGGCCAATGAACACGCCGAAGTCGGTGATGGACTTGATTGCGCCCTTGACCTTGTCGCCCTTCTTGTGGCTCATTGCAAAGTCGTCCCACGGATTCGGCTTGCACTGCTTCATGCCGAGGGAGATACGGCGACGCTCTTCGTCGATTTCCAGAACCATGACTTCGACTTCGTCACCCAACTGGACAACCTTGTTCGGAGCAACGTTCTTGTTGGTCCAGTCCATTTCGGAGACGTGTACCAAGCCTTCGATGCCTTGCTCGACTTCCACGAACGCACCGTAGTCGGTCAGGTTGGTAACCTTGCCGAACAGGCGGGTGCCTTGCGGATAACGACGGGACAAACCGGTCCACGGATCGTCGCCCAGTTGCTTGACGCCGAGGGACACGCGGTTCTTTTCCTGATCGTACTTGAGAACCTTGGCGGTGATTTCCTGGCCAACGGACAGCACTTCCGACGGGTGACGCACACGACGCCATGCCAGATCGGTGATGTGCAACAGGCCGTCGATACCGCCCAGATCAACGAACGCACCGTAGTCGGTGATGTTCTTGACAACACCGGTGACGACAGTACCTTCCTTCAGGGTTTCCATCAGCTTCGCGCGCTCTTCGCCCATCGATGCTTCAATGACGGCACGACGCGACAGCACAACGTTGTTGCGCTTGCGATCCAGCTTGATAACCTTGAATTCCAGGGTCTTGCCTTCGTACGGCGTGGTGTCCTTGACTGGACGGGTATCGACCAGCGAACCCGGCAGGAAGGCACGAATGCCGTTGGTCAGAACGGTCAAACCGCCCTTGACCTTGCCATTGACGGTACCGGTCACGAGTTCGCCGGACTCCATCGCCTTTTCCAGCGAGAGCCACGAGGCGAGACGCTTGGCCTTGTCGCGCGACAGGATGGTGTCGCCGAAACCGTTTTCGAGCGATTCGATAGCAACGGAAACAAAATCACCTACATTGACTTCGAGTTCGCCATTGTCGTTCTTGAACTCTTCGATAGGAATGAAGGCTTCGGACTTCAGGCCGGCGTTGACGATCACGAAGTTGTGATCGAGACGAACGACTTCAGCCGAAATCACCTCACCGGAGCGCATGTCTTGACGCGACAGCGATTCCTCGAAGAGAGCGGCAAAACTTTCCATACCAGAAGCAGGGGATGTAGAAACTGTGGACATAAATTTAATGAGATTGGCCATTATTAATCGCGAGTCGAACTCCGATTGATAATGGGTTAAGTTTATCAACACCCGATTTGGCCTTGCGCCAGACCGGGCACCAATTGCACTGCAATTTGGCGTGTAAGACTACGCCTGTTTTTTCACTTCCGCGTACCAGCCAAGTACCCGCTCTACCGCCTGATCGATCGTCAGATCTGAGGTATCCAGAAGATACGCCCCTTCCGCAGGCTTCAAAGGTGCGATTGCACGGTTTGAATCACGCGCATCACGCTCCCTTAAATCCTTGAGAAGATTTTCCATATTAGCAGAAAAACCCTTCTCAATCAATTGCTTATATCTTCTTTCCGCCCGAGCTTCAGCGCTTGCCGTCAGGAATATTTTGAGTGGAGCGCGAGGAAAAATGACCGTCCCCATATCCCGACCGTCCGCCACCAGGCCCGGCGTAATCCGGAATCCCAACTGAAGTCCGGCCAATGCCTGACGCACCATAGGCAAAGCCGCAATTTTGGATGCGGCATTGCCAATCTCTTCAGCCCGGATTGCCAGCGTCACGTTTTCATTGGCAAGCCATATCTGGTCCCCGATGAACTTGCACGGCATTTTTTCGGCAAGCTTGCTTAATGCATGCTCATCCGTGAGGGCCACGTTATGGCGCAAGGCCGACAATGCCGTCAGCCTGTACAGTGCACCCGAGTCAAGATAATGAAAGCCCAGATGTGCGGCGACACGTTGTGCGACCGTCCCTTTGCCAGAAGCAGTGGGGCCATCAATTGTGATGACGGGAATGGCGTGTGTTTGCATTATCAAGTTCGAGAAGATCGATACGGGTTCGTGATTGAGTTTTACGTTCTGTCTTCACCGGTTAAACAGGCGGTTAAAACAGATTGTTTTGGGCGATTTTTGCAAAGGCGTCAAAATAATCCGGGAATGTCTTTGCAACACACTTCGGATCGTTAATCCTGATCGTATTGCCTTTGCGCGCGGCGCCGTCCAGCGAGGCAAGAGAGAAACACATCGCCATGCGATGATCATCATAGGTGTCGATCGTCGCTGCCTGGATTTTTTCTGGCGGCGTAATGCGCAGGTAATCAGCCCCCTCTTCGACTTTCGCGCCCAGCTTACGCAATTCAACCGCCATCGCCGCAATACGGTCAGTCTCCTTCACGCGCCAGCTTCCGATATTGCGCAAGGTACTCGGGCCATCCGCATACAGCGCCGCTACAGCAATCGTCATGGCCGCATCGGGAATGTGATTGAAGTCCGCATCAATGGCTTTCAGGACCCCTGTCGATTTCGACTCGATCCAGTTATCCCCTACTGTAATAGCAGCGCCCATTTGCTGCAGCGCCTCGACAAACCGGACATCTCCCTGAATGCTGTCACGACCGACACCTTCGACTCGCACCGGCCCGCCGGCAATCGCTCCCGCCGCCAGAAAATAGGATGCAGAAGACGCATCGCCTTCCACATGAATGGAACCGGGACTCACATACTTCTGGCCGGCAGGCACCGTAAAGGACTGCCAGCCGTTGCGTTCAACGACCACGCCAAAACGACGCATCAGATTCAGTGTGATTTCGATATAGGGCTTGGAAATCAATTCGCCGATCACATCAATGGTCACTGCATGGGTTTTCGCCATCAACGGTGAGGCCATCAACAGCGCCGTCAGAAACTGGCTCGATACGTTGCCTTTTACCTGCAGACGCTGCGCATGAATATGGCCGCGACGGATCCGCAACGGCGGATAACCCGGCTCACCGGTGTATTCAATTTGTGCACCGATCGCATTCAGCGCATCCACCAGATCTCCAATGGGACGCTCGTGCATTCGGGAAACGCCATGCAATGTGTAATCCCCGCCAATGACTGCCAGCCCAGCAGTTAGCGGGCGAATCGCCGTACCGGCATTGCCCATGAACAGATCGGCCTGATGCACCGGCAACATACCGTTCACACCATGTACGATGTACTGCTGCGTACCGCCAACCTGCTCCCATTTGACACCCAGCTTTTGGAGCGACATCAGCATCACATGCGTATCGTCGGATGCGAGCAAATCAAAAATCTGCGTTGTATCCTGAGCCAGGGCAGCAAGCAGGAGAATTCTATTGGAAATACTCTTCGAGCCAGGCAAACGAATGGTCCCTTGCGCATGCAGCGCCGGACGCAGGTCGAGATGGTGAGGGTAATGTTTCATAGACTAATCGCCGCCTTGTTTATTCTGCTTTTCGGCCATTTCAATGGTCCGAATCCAGTTTTGACGTGCTCGCTGGGCATTCCCATAGACCGCTTCAAGTGCGCCGCCGTCGCCGGCGGCGAGCGCGCCGCGCAAATCCTTAAGCCGTGCCATATACGCATCCAGTTCACCAAGCAGGGCCGTCTGGTTGGCCAGCGAAATGTCACGCCACATTTCAGGTGATGATCCCGCAATGCGCGTGAAATCCCTGAATCCGCTGGCCGCATATTGAAACAGCAGATCTGCGTGCGGTTTTTTCGCAATGTCGTCCACCAGCACATACGCAAGCAAATGCGGCAAATGGCTAACGGCGGCAAACACGCGATCGTGCTCCTGTGCAGTGAGGGAATGAATGATCGCGCCGCATTGCTGCCACGCGTTTGCGACGCGGGAGACGTCCTCGCCGGAATTTTCCGGCAAAGGGGTAAGCACTACTTTTTTCCCGACATATAAATCGACAATTGCCGCTTCCGGCCCATTCTGTTCACGACCAGCAATCGGGTGTCCCGGAACAAACTGTGCAATTTTCTCGCCCAATGCCTTGCGTGCCGCATCGACCACGTCGGATTTAGTGCTGCCAGCATCTGTCACTATAGTGCCTGGCTGAAGATACGGATGAATCGAGGCGAGAATCGATTCCGTTTGGGCGACTGGCGCTGCAACCAGTATCAGGTCAGCACCCGATACAGCCTCTTCCAGTGAGGCACCGATGGCATCGATAATTCCAAGCTGGCGAGCCCGCTCCAAGGATTTCACGCTACGACCAACACCAACGACTTGTCGTACCACGCCTGCTTTCTTAAGCGCCAACGAGAATGACCCACCAATCAGGCCAACGCCAAAAATTGTGACTTTGTTCAACACGTATAGCGCTCAGAAAAAATTATCAGGACATGACCTTCTTCAGCACCTCAAGGAAGACCGCATTCTCTTCCGGCAAACCGATTGAGATACGCAACCACTGTGGCAAGCCGTAATTGCCTACCGGCCGCACAATCACGCCTTGCTTCAATAAGGCGAGATTGATACGAGCGCCGGCGCCATCGTCGTTTCCGACACGCACGAGCACAAAATTGCCATACGAGGGCACATATTCCAGGCCTAATGCATCGAATGCGCTAGTCAGCTGGAGATAACCATCGGCGTTCAGCTTCGCACTCTTTTGCAGGAAGGCGCTATCGTTCAATGCAGCAATCGCAGCAGCCTGCGCCATGGAATTAACATTGAACGGCTGGCGAATACGATTCAGCAAATCGGTGAGGGCCGGCTGCGCCACACCGAAACCGACGCGCAGTCCCGCCAGGCCATATGCCTTCGACAAAGTGCGCGATACCAGGAGATTTGGGTACTGTCTGACCCAGGCAATCGAATCGTACTGGAGTTCAGGTGCAAGATATTCGTTGTAAGCCTCATCGAGCACGACCACGACATGCGACGGCACCTTTTTCAGAAATGCCTCGATATCCGCAGCGGAAAGTAACGTGCCAGTCGGATTATTTGGGTTGGCAATAAAAATCAGCCTGGTATTGTCAGTAATGGTATTAGCCATTGCTTCCAGGTCATGGCCGAAATTCTTGGCTGGCACCACGATTGCACGACCGCCTACTGCCTGCGTTGCCAGGGCATAGACCGCAAATGAATATTCCGAATAAATCACCTCTTGGCCCGGCTCTACCAACGCATGCGCAGCGAGTTCCAGGATGTCGTTGCTGCCATTGCCAAGAGTAATCCAGTCTTGCGGCACATCGTATTTCGCCGTGACCGCCTGCTTCAAATCAAAGCCGTTTGCATCGGGATACCGTCCGAGGTCGGCAATGGCCCCCAGCATGGCCTGCTTTGCAGACTCTGGTATTCCCAACGGGTTTTCGTTGGAAGCGAGTTTGATGATTTTTGCTTCGTCAAGACCGAATTCGCGCGCCACCTCCGCAATGGGTTTCCCCCCCTGATAAGGAGCTATTGCACGAACATAATCGGGGCCAAATTGAATAGACATAACTGATGTTTCCAAATGATTTTTACGAATGCAATGCCGGCCGTTCACCGGCATCAGGCACCTACAAGCTGAAGGGATATGATCCCAGCACCTTGAAGAAAGCCGCATTCTGCTGCAATTCCGCAAGTGCTTTGGTCATATTCTGGTCCTGGGCATGTCCTTCGACATCAACATAGAAGTAGTATTCCCAAGTGCCGATCCGTGCCGGACGGGACTCGAAGCGGGTCATCGATACGCCGTGTCGGGCCAGCGGCGCCAGCATGTTGTACACCGCACCGGCCTTGTTCGGAACAGCCAGCACTAGCGACGTCTGGTCCTTGCCGCTCGGTGTCGGTCGAAGTCGTCCGATAATCGCAAAACGCGTACGGTTATGCGGATCGTCCTGCACATGGGCCTGAACGATGCCCAGGCTGTATCTCTGCCCGGCGATTTCGCCGGCAATCGCCGCGGCGGTGGGATCTTCGCTGGCAATCCGAGCCGCCTCGCCATTGGAAGCAACAGCCTGGCGCTCGATGTTCGGATAATGCTGGTTCAGCCATGCTTGGCATTGCGCCAGCGCCTGGGAATGTGCGCAGATGCGAATGACGCCTTCCATCGAACCGGATTTCGTCATCAGACTGTGATGTACCGGGATCGACAACTCGCCGCTGATCGAAAGCGTAGTTTGCAGCAAAAGGTCAAGCGTACGATTGATTGCACCTTCGGAGGAATTTTCGATAGGAACCACGCCGAAATCAGCTGTGCCCGCCTCGGCCGCACGGAATACTTCATCGATAGACACGCAAGGCACGCCTTCGACCGCATGGCCAAATTGCTGGTAGACCGCCTGCTCACTGAAGGTGCCCGCCGGGCCTAGATAAGCAACGCTGACGCGCCGCTCGAGTGCACGACAGGAAGACATGATTTCGCGGAAAATCGTCTGCACATCACCGCTATCCAGCGGCCCCGGATTGCGCTCACCGACGCCGCGCAATACCTGTGCTTCGCGCTCCGGACGGAAAACCGGCGCATTGGTTTCCGCCTTGACGTGGCCGACCTCCTGCGCCAGGCGAGCACGCCGGTTCAGCAGGTCAAGAATTTGCGCGTCGATCGCATCGATCTGTTCACGCAAAGGTTTTAATTTACTGTCGCTCATGAGATTTTAGGCGTTGCGTCGGCCAGAAGTGGAACTCGGTAAAGCGTATGCAGGTTGTTGTGCACGGCGTTAAACACGCGGAATTCCGGCTGACGCTAGAATGACTTTAACCGTGCTTCTTTTCGAACTCTTTCAGATAATCGACCAACGCTTGCACGCCCTCAAGCGGCATTGCGTTATAAATCGATGCACGCATGCCGCCTACCGATTTATGGCCTTTAAGCTGTAACAAGCCGCGTTCCTTGGCGCCGGCCAGGAAGGCCTCATTCAGCGACTCATCGCTCAGGAAGAACGGCACATTCATGCGCGAGCGGCAATCCTTTGCAACTTTATTGCTGTAAAAGCCGGTCGAATCCAGATAGTCATACAGCAATGCAGCCTTCTCGACATTGCGCTGCTCCATAGCTACTACGCCACCCTGCCGTTTCAGCCATTGGAATACAAGGCCCGCGATATAGATTGCATAGGTCGGCGGCGTGTTGTACATCGAATTGTTTTCCGCCACCAGCTTCCAGTCGAACGCTGACGGGCAGATTGGCAAAGCATGGCCGATCAAATCTTCTCGCACAATGACCAGTGTCAAGCCGGCAGGACCGATATTCTTCTGAGCACCGCCAAAAATCACGCCGTATTTCGATACATCGACGGTGCGCGACAGGATATGCGAGGACATGTCCGCCACCAGCGGCGCATTGTTGGTATCTGCCGCAACATCGGGTGTGAAGTGGAATTCGACGCCGTCAATCGTTTCATTGGTGCAGACGTGCACATACGCCGCGTCTTTCGACAGCTTCCAGCCATCACGCGCGGGAATGGAGGTGAATTTTTCGCTTTCCGACGTGGCCGCGACGTTAACGGTGCAATACTTTCTCGCTTCCTTGATCGACTTGCTCGACCACGATCCGGTGTTGATGAAATCGACCACGGCCGGCTGCGATTTTCTACCGATCAGGTTCATCGGGATAATTGCGTTTTCCGCGATCCCACCACCCTGCATGAAAAGGATTTTGTAGTTCGCCGGCACCTGCAGCAGATCGCGCAACTCCCGCTCCGCTGCTTCATAAATCGAGATGAACTCCTTGCCGCGATGGCTCATCTCCATGACGGACATGCCGCTACCGTGCCAGTCGAGCATCTCATCCGCAGCCTGCTGCAATACTTCCAACGGCAGCATTGCCGGCCCTGCGGAAAAATTATGAACTCGGGTCATTACGCCTCCGCATCACCGCTGTCGCCAGCGCCAGTTTCAGTAGCACCGTTTTCTTCCTCGACATCGGACTCAACGATGCGCTGCAATCCGCTCAGCTTGGTACCATCTTCGACAGCGATCAGGGTCACGCCTTGGGTTGCACGTCCCATTTCACGAATCTCGGCCACGCGGGTGCGAATCAATACGCCGCCGGTAGTGATCAGCATGATTTCATCGCTCGGCTCAACCAGCGTCGCGGCAACCACCTTGCCGTTGCGCTCGCTGGTCTGGATCGCGATCATGCCCTTGGTACCCCGGCCGTGCCGGGTGTACTCGGTAATAGGCGTGCGCTTGCCAAAACCGTTTTCGGTTGCTGTCAGTACCGACTGTTGCTCGTTTTCCGCAACCAGCAGGGCAATAACCTGCTGACCGTCTTCCAGATTCATGCCGCGTACGCCACGTGCGGTGCGGCCCATCGGGCGCACATCGTTTTCGTCAAAGCGCACCGCTTTGCCTGCATCCGAGAACAGCATGACATCGTGTTTGCCATCAGTCAGCGCAGCACCGATCAGGAAATCGCTATCATCCAGATCCACAGCGATGATGCCTGCTTTGCGCGGATTCTTGAATTCGGTCAGCGGCGTTTTCTTGACGGTACCCAGGCTGGTTGCCATGAACACATAGTGATCTTCGGGGAAGCTGCGGTTTTCGCCAGACAGCGGCAGCACAACGGTAATTTTTTCACCGTCCTGCAACGGGAACATGTTCACGATCGGTTTGCCTCGCGAATTGCGCGAACCCTGCGGCACTTCCCACACCTTGAGCCAATAGAGACGGCCCCGGTTTGAGAAACACAGAATGTAGTCGTGAGTATTCGCAATGAATAACTGGTCGATCCAATCGTCTTCCTTGGTCGCCATTGCCTGCTTGCCACGACCACCGCGCTTCTGCGCACGGTATTCGGACACCGGCTGCGACTTCATGTACCCGGAATGTGACAAGGTCACCACCATGTCTTGTGGCGTAATCAGGTCTTCCGTCTCAAGATCGGTTGCGTTCAGTTCGATTTGCGAACGGCGAACGTCCTTGGCACCTGCGCCATATTCGTTCATCGCGGCATTCAGCTCGTCGGTAATGATCGCGGTGACGCGCTCCGGCTTGGCGAGAATGTCGAGCAGATCGGCAATCTGCGCCATTACTTCCTTGTATTCGTTGACGATCTTGTCCTGCTCCAAACCGGTCAAACGCTGCAAGCGCATCTGCAGAATTTCCTGCGCCTGTTCGTCGGAAAGCTTGTACAGGCCATCCGATTGAATACCGTAATGCTTTGGCAGGTTTTCCGGACGGAAGGCCTCCATGCCGCCGGCATTTTCGGCACCGGTCCTTGCCAGCATTTCCCGCACTAGCGACGAGTCCCACGCACGCGCCATCAACTCGGATTTCGCGATCGGCGGCGTTGGGGCGGCTTTGATGATGGCAATGAAGTCATCGATATTGGCAAGCGCCACTGCCAAACCTTCGAGCACATGGCCGCGCTCACGCGCCTTGCGCAACTCAAAGACGGTGCGGCGCGTAACGACTTCGCGGCGGTGCGAGAGGAAGCACTCGAGCATCTGCTTCAGGTTCAGCAGCTTCGGCTGTCCATCGACCAGTGCCACCATGTTCATGCCGAACGTGTCCTGCAACTGGGTCTGCTTATACAGGTTGTTAAGCACGACTTCCGGCACTTCACCGCGCTTGAGCTCGATTACCACGCGCATGCCGGACTTGTCCGATTCGTCGCGAATATCCGAGATGCCTTCCAGCTTCTTGTCGCGCACCAGTTCCGCAATGCGCTCCAGAAGCGACTTCTTGTTTACCTGGTAGGGCAGCTCATCCACGATGATCGCGGTACGGTTCTCTTTGCCGTACTCCTCATAGTGAGTCTTGGCGCGCATCAATACACGGCCCCGGCCGGTGCGATAGCCATCGCGCACACCTGAGACGCCGTAGATAATGCCGGCGGTCGGGAAGTCCGGTGCCGGAATGATTTCGATCAACTCATCCACCGTGCACTCGGGATTGCGCAGCACATGCAGCGCACCGTTGATGACCTCGGTAATGTTATGCGGCGGAATATTGGTTGCCATGCCGACCGCGATACCGGACGAACCGTTGATCAGCAGATTAGGAACACGCGTCGGAAGTACGGATGGTTCTTTTTCCTTGCCGTCGTAGTTCGGTACGAAATCAACCGTTTCCTTTTCAATGTCGGCCAGGATTTCGCTTGCAATCTTATCGAGCCGGCACTCGGTATAACGCATTGCCGCAGCACTGTCGCCATCGACTGAGCCAAAGTTTCCCTGACCATCCACCAGCGTGTAGCGCAATGAAAAGTCCTGCGCCATGCGCACCAGCGTGTCGTAAATTGCCTGGTCGCCGTGCGGGTGATATTTACCCATGACTTCACCAACCACGCGGGCGCATTTTACGTACGGCCTGTTCCACACGTTGTTCGTTTCATGCATCGCATATAGAACGCGGCGATGCACCGGCTTCAGGCCGTCACGTACGTCCGGAAGAGCGCGTCCCACGATCACGCTCATTGCGTAATCGAGATAACTCTTGCGCATTTCCTCTTCAAGGGAAATCGGGATAGTCTCTTTAGCGAATTGATCCATTGGCGAGTCGGCCTATTGTGCTGAAAGTATGCGAAAAAGCGCTATGGCGCAGGTTAATAGCGCCGTATGCGGAACATTGGATTTTAGCATGCCGCCTCACCCTTCCATCGGCTCACAGGTGAGTTCAGCGAGGCGCGACAAATAGCAGTCAAGTAATTTCTCTTAAAATATGTTTAAATTGAAAGTTGCCGGTGCAACACAATATCTTTTCCCTCCCAACCGCTAACATCAAAATAAACATGATGAAAAACTTCACCTTTGGCTTGGTCTTGGCCCTTAGCACAGCAAGCACTTTTGCTCAGACAGTGTCTGATATTCAAGCAAATCCGACCAAAAGCATGTACTTACAGGACGGGAGAGGGGTTGTTGCGCGCAGCCCGTATGGCCTATGCTGGCGTACTGGCTATTGGACTCCGGCTGATGCGGTTGCCGGTTGCGATGGCGAATTAGCACCACCGATAGCAAAAGCAACAGCCCCAGCTATTGCTCCGGCGTCTCAACCCGCCCCGGCCCCGGCAGCACCGAAACGCTGCGATTTCGCCACTACCCTCAGCAGCGATCAAACCTTTGCTTTCAACAAGGCGACCTTAAGCGCCCCTGCAAAAAAACGCATTGATGACGAAGTGCTTGGGAAAATAGCCAATTGTGCGAAAGTTGATATCGTTCTCGTTACCGGCCATACGGATCGACTGGGATCGCAGCAGTACAATCAGAAATTGTCCGAAAAGCGGGCAAATGCAGTCGCCGCATACTTGAAAAACAAAGGCATCAACGCTGAAATCGATACCTTGGGCGCGGGAAAAACCCAATCCATTAAGGCTTGTGACGACAAACTGCCCCGTGCACAGCTTATTGAATGCCTGGCACCAAACCGTCGCGTTGTAATTGAAGTGCGCGGACCAGCCAAGTAATCAACGGATCAAAGGATGCCTGAATTCAAAACAGGCATCCTGCATAAAACTGGCGTTTTTAGTCCTGTCGCAAAAGCACAACGCTTGACTAAAAACGCCATGTCGTTGATTTAGCAATAATCAATGATTATTCTCGCTATGGCAAAATGTAGTTAACAAAAGATCATTGCAAGTGAACAACGTTAGAAAAAAATGATCTAATAAAGTAAAGTATTATCAGATTTAGCTTTATCTGTTGCGCAGTTCATCTGCGGATATCTCACCCAAGAGGAAAAATATGAATAAATTAGCAAAACTCGTCTTTGCTGCGTCCGCAGTCGTTTCCTTCTCTGCGTCGGCACAAGAGAACATTCAGGCAAACACACCCAATAGCGCCTACCTGCAAGACAGCCGTGGCGTAGTCGCGCGCGACCCGTTCGGCCTGTGCTGGAGGACTGGTTCCTGGACTCCTGCCGATGCGGTTGGCGGTTGCGATGGTGAAATCGTCAAGGCGGCTGCACCTGCTGCTGCCCCGGCACCGGCTCCTGCCCCGGCACCTGCCGCAGCACCGGCTCCAACTTCCGAAAAAGTCACGTTCGCTGCAGACACCTTCTTCGACTTTGACAAAGCTGTCCTGAAGCCGGACGGCAAGGCCAAGCTGGACGATCTCTCGTCCAAACTCCAAGGCATGAATTTGGAAGTCGTCATCGCAGTCGGCCATGCTGACTCCGTCGGTTCCGACACTTACAACCAAAAGTTGTCCGTACGTCGCGCTGAGGCCGTAAAAGCCTATCTGGTTTCCAAAGGCGTCGAAGCCAACCGTGTTTACACCGAAGGCAAGGGTGAAAAGCAACCGATCGCCGATAACAAGACCGCTGCTGGCCGCTCCAAGAATCGTCGCGTAGAAATCGAAGTCGTTGGC
Organism: Noviherbaspirillum sp.; assembly: GCA_035254105.1. Classification (GTDB taxonomy): domain Bacteria; phylum Pseudomonadota; class Gammaproteobacteria; order Burkholderiales; family Burkholderiaceae_D; genus Noviherbaspirillum. The sequence goes on from DATFAZ010000212.1 coordinate 28,032, forward strand.
ACTCGCACACGATAATCGTTTTACCCCGACTCAACCCCGCTTCGGCGGGGTTTTTTTATGTCCGCCAAACTTAATATCAGCAAGCCGCGCTTATTCTCGCTATCATTCATCACATGAACGCCGATCCTTTAGAACTTCAAAAATTCAGCGAACTGGCCCACCGGTGGTGGGATCCCACTTCCGAATTCCGTCCATTGCATGAAATCAACCCGCTCAGGCTTGAGTGGATTAATGCACGTGCTCCGCTTGCGGGCAAAACTGTAGTCGACATTGGCTGCGGAGGAGGCATCCTGGCCGAGTCCATGGCGATAAAGGGTGCCAAAGTCACCGGAATCGACCTGTCAGAAAAAGCCCTCAAGGTCGCCGATTTGCACAGCCTTGAATCGGGCGTGCAGGTGCGTTACGAAATGGTCTCGGCTGAACAGCTCGCCGCACGGGAACCCGCAAGCTATGACGTAGTTACGTGCATGGAAATGCTCGAGCATGTCCCGGACCCCGCCTCCGTGGTTCAAGCTTGCGCGACACTCGTCAAACCCGGTGGCCATGTGTTTTTTTCCACCATTAACCGGAATCCCAAGGCCTACCTTTTTGCCGTCATCGGCGCGGAATATTTGCTGCGCATGCTCCCCAAAGGCACGCATGACTATGCCAAGTTCATCACGCCAGCTGAACTGGCGCAGTCGATACGCAATGCCGGATTAACGCTCAACAGCCTCAAGGGCATGAGCTACAACCCGCTCACAAAAATGTATTCGCTCAATCAGGACACGGACGTCAACTATCTGGTTGCGTGCACGCGGCCGGCATAAGCTCCACCATTCATGCGGGAGCACATGCTGCCCCGCATGAATGGTGCATGATCTGAGTCTCCCCACAAAACAAACCATCAATGCATTCAAATCCCCCGCGCGCCGTCCTGTTCGACCTTGATGGCACACTTGCCGATACCGCTCCGGATCTTGCTGCTGCAATCAACCGCGTACGCTTGATGCGGGGTCTGCAAGCGACACCTTATGAAGTACTGCGCCCAGTCGCATCTGCCGGTGCCCGCGGACTTATTGGGGCTGCTTTCGGACTAAGACCTGAAGATGCCGGCTACGATGAACTGCGTATAGCTTTTCTTGCTAACTACGAGGAAGCAATAGCAGTGGAAAGTCACCTTTTTGATGGAGTCGATGCGCTGCTGGCTCAATTAGAAAGCCGTGAAATATCGTGGGGAATTGTGACTAACAAGGCAGCGCGCCTCACGGATCGACTCGTTCCACAAATCGGTTTGCGGAATGCCCGATGCGTAATTTCCGGCGATACAACAGCCCATTCCAAGCCCCATCCAGCTCCATTGCTGGAAGCAGCCCGTCGTCTGGCGCTCTCGCCGCACGAATGTTGGTATGTCGGTGATGACTTGCGCGATATTCAGGCGGGACATGCCGCAGGCATGAAGACGATTGCAGCGGCGTGGGGTTACGGTGGCAATGTAGAACCCGCAAGCTGGAATGCCGATGCATTAATCACAACGCCACTGGACCTGATGAATATAATCGTTTGAGCCTCTTGAACTCTCCGGACTGCGCCCCATCTTATGCAGTACAATAGTTTTACTGTTTTGGGGACGACCTGGTTTCGACAGGGGTTGCAAAGCAGCGCAGGGCATACCGAGGACTGGCTACCTCGTTAATCCAACCGGAAATGCTTAAATGCAAACGATGAATCTTACGCTCTCGCAGCGTAAACCTCTAGAAACCTAAGAACTTTCTAGCTCTACACCGTCTCTTCCCTGGGGCGGGCTGGCAACAGCAGTAGAGTCATATACAGGGAATCGCGTTAGGTCGGGTTACTTGGCTTAACGTTAAAAATAGGTGACTCGCCTTGACGAAGCGTGTGCGTCCGCGTCGGCAGGGTTAAATCAATTGACAGCACTAAGTATGTAGAACTGTCTGTAGAGTGCTTCTGGACGCGGGTTCGATTCCCGCCGTCTCCACCATCACAATGTTTTGAAACGTTTAACGACGTCCAAAACACTAACGAAAACCGCGTAAATCCTAGAGACTTAGCGGTTTTTTTGTTTCTAGACGGCCAAGTTGATTCGTTACATTTGGGGTCAGCTGGGAGGCAACATTGGGGGCAACTCCTCGAAAGTTATCCCCCTACAAAAGGGGTTGCCTCCCCAATGCCCTTAAATAACGCCACATGCCGTCCCACCAAAATTCAAAGTGACCCAATACCCTATTAGGTCATCAGCAGTCCGTTTTTTCAGCGGTCAACAGGCTGCATTTCATAGCTATCCAGCGTGCTCCACTGTGCAATTTTTTAATTGCCGCAACAGCAGGGCGTTTCTAATATCCGATAGTTTTGCCGGATTGCTGCAACTCGGTTAGGAAGGCTGAAAACTGATCGGCGGAAAGCGGCTTGCTGTAGTAATACCCCTGCACCTCATCACATCCCTGTTCGCGCAAATACGCCAATTGTGCTGCCGACTCTACCCCTTCTGCGATTGTTTTCAGGCCAAGGCGCTTGGCCATCTGGATGATGGCGCCGACGATTGCCTTGTCGTCCGGGTCGGTGTCGATGTCGCGTATGAACGACTGGTCGATCTTGAGCTTATGTACTTTGAATTTTTTAATGTAGCTCAAGGAGGAGTAGCCAGTGCCGAAGTCATCGATCGACATCAGGATTCCCCGGTCGTGCAGGTCGCGCATTACATCGATGGCCCTCTGCGGGGTAGTCATCGCCGCGCTTTCGGTTAGCTCCAACTCCAGGCGATTTGGCGGGAAACCTTCTTCTTCGAGAATACGCGTGACGAGGCTCGGCAGGTCGGGAGTGCGAAACTGTACGACCGACAGGTTGACCGCGATGGTCAGCGGGCTGAGCCCCTCCCTATTCCATGATTTTGCCCGCCGTACCGCAGACCTCAACACCTTCTCGCCTATCGGCAAAATCAATCCGCTATCCTCTGCTACAGGGATGAACTCTGTTGGAGACACTTCTCCGAAATGCGGATGCCGCCAGCGCAACAGGGCTTCCGCCCCGATAATGTGTCCGTCATTTACGGAGAAGTGCGGCTGAAAGTACACCTCGAATTGATCCTGTTGCAGTGCCTCGTGCATCGCATTGATCAGTTGAAGATTGCGCGCTGAGCGCGCCTGCATGGCTGGAGTAGAAAAGCGGTAGGTCCGGCGCCCTTCCCTTTTGGCGCGATACATGGCCGTATCCGCACTCTTCGAAAGCGTTTCAAGATCGACGCCGTCATTCGGGCGAATGGCGATGCCGATCGACGCGGTCAGGTTCAGGACATATTGTCCGATCCGGAAAGGTTCAGCGATGGCGTCCAGGAGTTTTTGTGCCACGCGGGCAGCACCACTCGCATCGGTGCCGGGCAGGAGGAGGATGAACTCATCGCCACCCAGGCGGGCAACCGTATCTTCTTCCCGTACTCCCGCACGCAGGCGTCCGGCCAATTCGACCAGGACAGCATCACCGACACTGTGGCCGATAGCGTCATTGATGTCCTTGAAATGATCCAGGTCGAGGAACATCAATGCCAATTGCCCATTGCGACGTTTCGCGATGGACAGTGCATATTCCAGATGATCATCAAGCCGTGCACGGCTAGGCAATCCGGTCAGCGCATCGTAATTTGCGAGGTACTGGATACGTTCGTCTGCCCGTTTTTTCTCGGTGATGTCTTCATAAATCCCGAGCAAGCCGATAATCCGATTTTTATCGTCTCGCAAAGGCACTTTGGACGTACGTACCCATCCAGCCTTGCCTTCCGCGGTCAGTTTCTGTTCGTCGCAGAAAAGACGGGAGACTCCGGAATCGAGGATCTGTCGATCGTCGGCACGCGTTTGTTCAGCTTGTTCGGCCAGACCCAGTTGATAGTCGTCCTTTCCGACAATATCCTCGGGCTTTTCTACCTTGGCGTCCATGGCAAACGCAGGATTGCAACCGAGATAGCGCAAGTCCTTGTCCTTCCAATAGATGCGAACGGGTGCCGTATCGATAATGGTCTTGAGCAGGCCGCGGGATTCTGCCAGCGCGGCAAGCGTTAATTGGCGCTGCCGTTCACGTTCAAAGTTATTGAGTGCGTGATCGATGTCCATTGCCAGCTTGATCAACAGGCTGCGCGTTGCTTCATCGAAGACCTTTGCTTCCAACGCGTACAAGGAAATCACGCCAACGACCACACCGTTGCGATGCAGGGGCAAGGCAGCCGATGAGCGCCAGCCAAACTGCGCCGCATGTTCGTGCCAGGGAGTCGTCGCGGGGTCGTTCTGAAAATCCTGACACCAGACCGGCCGATCTTCGCGCGCGCATGTTCCGGATGGGCCGTTGCCCCATGCCTCGTTTTCATCGATCGAAATCATGATCCCAGCCTGATACTCCTGACCGTTGCCATATGCGGCAACCGATCGAACCTGTTTGCTTGACAGTTCCGGCACCCCGATCCACGCCATATCCATGCCGCCGAAGACGACGACACCGCGGCAGATTTGCGGAAATAATTCCGCCTCATCCGTAGCCCGTACGATGGCTTGATTGCATTCGCTCAACGCCTCATAAAGCCGCGTAAGGCGCTGATTTCTTGCTTCAAATTCCTTGCGCTCGGCATCAATTCGAGCGAGATTTTTCTGCGTTTCCGACAGCCATCCTAAGACGCTGTTATCCGGCGCCTCGATGGCTGGAATATCTTCAGATACAAATTCCCCCTTTCCAATGCGGACGATCCGCCCATGCAACTCATCGACCGAGCCGCCAAGCGTCGCATGCAGCGCCATATAGGTATTCCGTAATGCCCCGATCAGCAGCAACCCAAAGGCGACAAACACCATGCGCATGAGTGTGGCCATGTCTTCGTGGTATCGGACGGTCTCCAGCGTGCGCTGGTCCATCATCTGATAAAACTCGCCGATCGGCTTCATGATCTCGGCCTTGGCTTGATGATATGCGGCGTCAAACAGCATTTCGCTGGCCTTAAGGCGATTGGTATCGGAAGGAGGATTGGTGGACTCCACCAGGCGCATGGCTGCATGTTCAGTATTAGTTAGCGCATCGGACTTTGCCTTAGCCTCTTGCAGTTCGGCAAATTCCTTATCCGTCACACCAACTTTGCGCACCAGATCCAGCAGTGCGATCGTTTGTCCGCTATTCTGCTGCGGCTGCGTGCCGGGGATTACCAGCGTCCAGTACAGATCGCTATAACCCAATGGCCGGGGCTTTTTCCCGTCACGGATGTCGAGAATTTCCTGATACTGTTGTTTGTAGATCTGCTCGCCCGTGATCACATAGGTACGGGCCATGCGAGTAAGGTCTTCGGATGATCGGCGCAGTTCTCTTGCCAGCAGGAGCGATTCAATGCGCGATTCGTTGGCGCGATCAATTGCCTTTTCCGAGCGAACATAGAACGCAAATACGATGCCGAGGCCGATCACTGCAGCTACCGTAAGCCAAAGATAACGTGAAAAACTCGATAGATTACTGCGAGAAAATTCCATGTTCGCCCGCTTCCAAAACCCTCAGGCTGCGATTATGCGCCAGACATACGTGTTGATGTTTGCCGCGAGATAGCGTGCCGAATAACGTGAGCGACAGTATTTGCCACTATTACTGAAAGTATCGCATACGCTCAGGTATTAGGACGCTCGCAGCGAAAAGCGGCTAAGCATTTGGTGCGGCAGGCCGTCATTGCGCCTGACACTTCTCTTACGAGTGTCTTGAATTCAGGTGCGGGAATATTGAGTAGCCTTAATTAATTGCGATTTGGTGGCGAACGCTTGGCCGCGTTTTGCGCCTCCTTGATGGACTGTAGCGTGGCAGACGCCGAGTCCTGCCAGATGCCGCCGAGCGCAACGGCCCGTTCCGCGGCCTGACGGGCATGATCAAATTCACCGAGCTCGGAGAGCACCGTGGCGAGATTGTTGAACGCTGGTGCGCTGTCCGGATGATCTTCCGTTGCACGCTTGAATGCTGCCGCAGCGGCGCGTCGATCTCCATCCGCAAACGCTGCATTGCCGTAGCCCAATTGCAGGGTGAGGTTATGCGGCCATCGCTGCAATGCACTTTCGTAAGCGATACGCGCACGCGATGCACTCACGGACTTCTCGAATGCAACCAGCGCACTGGCTGCAGCACTCTCCTCCGCGTTTGCGGGTAGGCGCGATGGTGGGGTAGAAACCATGCCCCAGTAGTCGCTGCGCGCCCAGGTGTTTTCAAAAGTCGAGAGCGGCATTACTTCGCGCTCGGTCACGCCGGAGCGCAAAATAATTTCGGCGCGGTCAAGGTCATACCCGATCGCAACTGCATAGTGCCAGAGCGGGAACCACGGCAGGCTCAGGTTCTGCAGAACAATCACCGGATTGCCTGCGGCGAGCTCGGTCAAAAGTGCATCAAGCCGCGGAGGAATAGTCATGCTGATTGCACCGTTGCGGCGGCCGGCGGCGATCATTTCCGGCGGCAGGCTTCCTTCACGCTGAGGCACGTAAACCTGGGACACCAGTGCTTCCGGCAAGACCCGGATGCCTGCGGCGTTAAGCGACATCGCGAGAGCAGCAGGGCCGCACTGATAACGCTCTTGCGGAAAGAAAGGGGTCGCGGTCAGCTCGACGCGTTGGGGCAAATCCGTTGACGCGGACTGCAACAGCGCACGCGTCTGCGTTGCGCAGGCAGTCAGCATCAACACTAGCGCCAGCGCCGCTCCGCGCAAAAGGAAATGCCGGAGGCGTTCGCTGAAACGCTGCATTTATCGTTTTGAACGTGTGAACGGGAATACTTTTGTCAGGCCGAGGATATCGGTCACCAGCAGGATGACGAATATCAGCACCAGCGCACCCACCACATCTCCTCCTGCGGGCAAGCTGTCAATCTGATCGGCCAGCGATGCGGCCTCTGCATCGGTCAGTGCGGCAACGCGCTCTTTTGCATCGCTACTGTTGACGCCCAATTGCTCCAATTGCGCCATCACCTCCGGCCGGTCCATGGCCGCAGCAATTCTGGCCCGGTTCTGCTGCGCGGCATTTGCGGCGAGCACCTGATCTGTGCCAATCATGGCAGCTTGGACCGTCTGGGTAAAGCCGACGGCGGTAAGGCACACCACCAGCATGCATGCAAAAAAGCGTTTCATCGTTTGAATCATAATTACCTCTCGTCCGGTTAATCGATACCACACAATGCAAGGGCCAGGCTTGCCGACATAACTGGCCACTGCACCTCAGGGCCAAGGCATCGGTTTTGTCTCAACAAACTGGCCTGAATTCTTGTCTTGCTGCGATGACTCATTCCCTGCCCCACCGTCGCCCAGTTTGGGCCCCAGTATCTCGCCCAGCTCCCTGCGAGATTCGCTGAAATCCGAATCCAGGAGTGGAAATTCTTTATTTGGCCAATTCGTGATGGCCCAACGGGTCAGCTCGTCAAAGCGCTGCGCCAATTCGGCTGCATATTTGTCGCATTCAGCTTTACTGGCCATATACATTCTCCGTTTTTTGGCACCCGCCAGCCGCCCCGACTTTCCTATTTCTTTTTCACTGCCGAATCCAGCCTGCAAAGCGCAAGCTGTTCGCTTTTGCTCCTTGTTTACAAGCTCGCTGAAAAATTAGACGGGGCGTCCATGCGTTGGTTCGATGACATCGCTTCTTGCCCCCCTAGCCCCCGGAAAAGTTTTATGGAAGCCGGAAGATGTTTTCCAAGTCATGAGGCATGCATTGTGCCCATGCAGGCCAGAACTATCTCATCGCCCCGCCATCATAGGAAATACAGCATGCATTTTCAGTAACAAAGAGCAACGAAAAGTAACCAAGGAAATAACCAGGAGACGCGCATGGCACAGCAACCCAAGCATTGGATGGATGAGCCAGATATCGGCAGCGGCGAGAAATCACCCGGTCAGGAAGACGTGGAACGCGATGCTCACAAAGTGGGAGACGCGACAGGTGGTGAAGGACGCATATTAAGGAACGATACTCATCTAGCCCGCATACTTGCAACCAAGCAACCGGATGGCCAGTATGAGGCCCAAGTGTTTGTGCGCCTTACCCGTGAGCCGGAAGATGCGGAAACATATATTCCGGCAGGCCTCTTTCCCACGGAATCGGATGCATGGCACGCAGCCGAAGAAAGAGCGCAGCGCGCATTCAGGGAGCATGAGTTTTAAAAGACTGTTGATAAACGTAACGAGCCGACCTTAATTTGGGGTCAGGGGGCGCATGCGTATATGTCACCACGGCCTCCCAGCAAGGCTTGGACAGCGGTTTTCAAGCGCCCGCTAAGTCGCGGCTCTCGCTTTCTTTTTAACTCTTCTCGAATGGCCACTTAACCTCACCATCTCGGTCAACTTGCAGACAGCACACTGTTTGTTGCTCTTCCTCGCGAGCCGCTGGTCACCGATCCCCTACAATATCTCGCTTCCATGCTGGCCAATGAATTTGGTGAGCACAATATATTCCCTTTGGAAAAATCCGTAGGTGAAAGGAACCAATGCGCTTTCCCGGCAACAATTTTTCCCATTTTAAGTTCATCTTTATTGGCTTGTTAGCCTGCCTTTTTCTGGGCTGCAAGTCAGACAAAGTTATGCGGGATACCGCACCTCATACCAGTCTCGCGGGAAAAGGCGTAACCCTTTTTGCGGCCGGCGACATTGCCGATTGCGATGAACGCGGGCCGCAATACAGTGGTGCGGCAAAAACTGCCGCACTGATCGACTCGCTTCTTGCCAAGGATAGCGAAGCCGTTGTGCTAAGCCTCGGTGACAATACCTATCCGCTCGGATTACTGAGCGAATTCACCGACTGCTACGATCCGACTTGGGGCAAGTTCAAGGCCCGCACATATCCCGTGGTAGGTAACCATGAGTATTATTCACCGCTGGCCGCAGGCTATTACGCGTATTTCGGTGCGGCGGCGGGCCCTGGACGACGCGGTTATTACAGCTTCGATATGGGCAGCTGGCATATCGTTGCCCTTAACAGCTATTTGAGGCCGGCACAACACAAGGCACAGCTCGAATGGTTGCAGGCTGATCTGGCAAAAAACACGAGCCGCTGCATGCTTGCGTTCTGGCACCATCCTCGTTATAGCTCGGTGGGCCATGGCAATAACCCGCACATGGATGAGGCATGGAAGATGCTCAGCACTGCCGGTGCCGAAGTTGTCCTGAGCTCACATGACCATAACTACGAGCGTTTTGTGCCCTTGGATGGCAACGGCCAGCGCGATGAACAATCCGGCATGCGCCAATTCGTGGTGGGTACTGGCGGAGCAAAATTGACGCCGCTGCTTTGGCGCAATCCTGAAAGTTCGGTCGTCAACAACTCCACGCACGGTGTACTCAAGATGGTATTGAAGGACGCAGGTTATGAATGGGAATTCCTACCGGTCAAACAGGGCGGCTTTAGCGATAGCGGCACGGCGCTTTGCCACTGATTCGCCTCATGCTCATTCGGCGCTCGCCGTGCTATCTTCTTTTGCGGTAGCTGGACGTGCGCCTGCACCATCTGGCGCCTCACCGGAATCGGGATTCCCATGAATGCCAATACGACAGATACGTTGCGCCTTTTTTTCGCTTTATGGCCCGACGATGCAACCAGGACAGCACTACAGCAACTGCAAGCATCAATCCGGGGAAGGCTAATCCCTTACAACAATCTCCATCTCACACTTGCGTTTCTAGGCGTGCAACCAGAGACATTGCTTGCCGATGCAAAAGACCTGCTTGCGCATCTTTCCACCCCGACGGCCCCCGTATTGCTGAATCGTGTCGGTTATTTCGCACGCAATCGCATTGCATGGATCGGCATGCATCAGGTGCCCGCCGAATTGATAGCGCTGGAGCAGGAATTGTCAGGAGCACTGAAGGAATGCGGCATCGCCATCGATAGCAAGCAAAACTTCAAGCCGCACATCACTCTGGCGCGCGATGCAGAGCCACCGCCTGACATCGCCTTTACGCCAATTCCCTGGCGATGCAGCCATGTCGCGCTGGTGCAATCGGTAACGAAGCCGGAAGGCGCGACTTACGAACTGATCGCGTCACGCTCGCTCAATGAAAGACCTTGGTTGCCGGATGAATCAGGCGGTAATGGAACGCCGGTAAAATAAGCCAAGTAAGCGGTGGCCTACCGATTCGCGCGTTGCACGCACAATCGCGTTATTTTGTTTCAGCCTCAGCAGCCAGCTTCTGCAACACACGCGCCGCAGCAACCAGGCCGAAATTGGCAGTCACCACCATTGATGAACCAAAGCCGGCACAGTTCAAGCCGGTTACGCCCGCCTTGTCCTCGCCATCGTCCGTGTCGATGCTGCAGGTTTCGGCGGCTTCAGGAAAACGCAGCGGCTCGGTAGAAAATACTGCTTCGATACCAAACTTGTTTTTCGTTCCACGCGGGAAGCGATATTGAGCACGCAGTCGCTTGCGTACTTTCGCCAGTAGTGGTTCCTGCTCTGTACGGGACAAGTCGCGGATTTCAATTTTTGTCGGATCGATCTGACCGCCGGCGCCACCGATTGTGATCAGCTTGATATCCTTCTCCCGACAGTAGGCAATCAGCGCCGTTTTTGCCTTGACGCTGTCGATTGCATCGATAACGTAGTCATAACGCCCCGCCCCGATCATTTCATCCAGATTGTCTGGAGTGATGAAATCTTCAACTTCAGTTACCTGGCAATAGGGATTGATTTGCGCAATCCGCTCGGCCAGCGCTGTTACTTTGGCCATGCCCAGTGTATCGGTCAGCGCATGAATCTGACGGTTCACGTTCGACTCAGCAACATTATCAAGGTCGATCATGGTGATGCGGCCAATGGCACTTCTTGCCAGTCCTTCAACCACCCAAGAACCGACGCCACCGACACCGATTACGCACACATGCGCCGCACGAAAACGCTCCAGCGCTGCCGCGCCATACAGGCGTGCAATACCGCCGAAGCGACGGTCGAAATCAATATCCTTGTCAGAAGAAGCAGACGCCGTAGCGAGGGAAATAATTGCGTTCATCCCGCTATTTTAACGGAGGGCAATGCGCTATATTTTCCTTTGGAATACTTTTTTCTTGATGATGGCCAACAGGCCTAAAACGTGTACTTTTTGCTTCCTTCCACGCCGCTGCTGCACCTCATACTCGTCGCCTTAAGCGCGCATATCGCGCTTGCCGGTGCGCGCATTACGACTTCTTTGTATGCCCTGTCGCTGCATGCTTCGGAATTCACCGTAGGCATGCTGATCGCACTGTTTGCGCTGTTCCCGATGTTGTTTGCTGTACGGATCGGCCGCCTGATCGACCGGATCGGCATCATCAAACCCATGCTCGCCGGATGCACTGCCATAGGCATTGGCTGCGCATTGCCGGGCGTCGTAGGTGGCTTGCCGATCCTTTACCTAGCAACGATGCTGATTGGAACCGGCTTCATGGTGATCCAGGTCGCATCACAACACACCGTTGGTGCCATGAGCATTGCAGAAAAGCGCGCCGCCAATTTCAGCTGGCTGGCACTGGGGTTTTCGATATCCGGCTTTTGCGGCCCGGTATTGGCGGGCCTGATTATCGATCATGCGCAGTACAGCACTGCGTACCTGCTCTTTAGCGGCTTCGCTTTGCTGGCCCTTATGGTGACTGCATATGGACATTTGCGACGGATACAACTCGTGGCAACCGAAGACGTCGATCACTCCGGCAATGCACTCGACCTGCTGCGCAATCCAGAGATGCGGCGCATCTACATCGTGGGGACTTTGCTTTCTTCCGCATGGGACCTGTTTACCTTTGTGTTGCCGCTTCATGGTGCACGCGCTGGTTTTTCCGCCTCCACCATCGGCCTGATCCTCGGCTGCTTTTCAGCCGCAACTTTCGTTGTGCGCCTCGGGATGCCGTGGATTTCCCGCCACCTGAGCGAGTGGCAGATCCTGACAGCGGCGCTGATGCTCGCCGCAATCTGCTATGTCCTGTTCCCCATGATGGGACAAGCTTCTTCCGTCATGATCATCGCGGCCATCCTGGGCCTGGCCGTCGGCTCGAGCCAGCCCAACATGCTGGCGCTGCTACATCATGCAGCGCCAGCCGGTCGCGCGGGTGAAGCAGTCGGAGTACGCGTGACTATCGGCAACGCCTGTCAGGTGATTCTGCCGTTGGCATTTGGCGGGGCCGGAATGGCGCTCGGACTGCCTGCGGTATTCTGGGGAATGGGTGTAATGATTGGGACAGGTATCCCGGTGGCATGGCGCAAAAGCGTGCCGCTCTAAACGGCCGGGAACCCTTGTACCCCCTCATTTTGGGAAGAATTGATACAAAATAAGGCACAATGACGCCATCGCACTATGTTGGAAATGCAGAGTGCTATCTGTGTTACATCAAAACGGTCAACAGGGAACAATATGTCGATAGCGGATTTACGTACAGAATACAGTCGTGCCAGTTTGTCGGAAGCGGATGTCGATCCGAATCCGATCGAGCAATTTTCAAAATGGTTCAACGAAGCGATTTCGGCGCAGGTGCCGGAAGCCAACGCCATGAGCGTAGCCACCGTCGGCGCAAACGGCCGTCCGTCATCGCGCATCGTCCTGATCAAGGAATTCGATCAGCGTGGCTTCACCTTTTTCACAAATTACAGTAGCCGTAAAGGGCAGGAAATAATCGAAAACCAGCATGCCGCCCTGCTGTTTTTCTGGATAGAACTGGAACGCCAAGTCCGCATTGAAGGCCGCGTCGAGCGCATCTCCGCCACCGAAAACGACAGCTACTTCCATAGCCGCCCGTTGATGAGCCGTCTCGGCGCCATCGCGTCCGCACAAAGCCAGCCGGTCGCAAACCGTGAAACACTGGAAGAAAAATTTGCACAGGTTGAAAAACAGTATGGCGACAATCCGGAGCGCCCCGCGCATTGGGGCGGATACCGGGTAGTACCCGATTACCTGGAATTCTGGCAGGGCCGTCCATCCCGCCTGCATGACCGCATCACCTATACATTGCAGGCTGATGGCAGCTGGCAACGGCAACGACTGCAGCCGTAAGCAACACCGTTTCGCAGTCACCAGAGCGGTTTTCAGGAGTCGGCCGTATTCCTGAAAACCGCTCTTCTATTGTCTCACTCGATCAATCCGTTGCTTATGTATACGGGGGTGCATCGTGTTCTGGGAAAAGAAACTGGTGAACTGGGTTGGCAATATTCGTGATCATGCGGCGTTACCATTGCGGCTGGAATTGTGGAACGGGCAAAAGCTCGATTTCGGCCAGAATTTGCCGCAAGTCACCATCAGGGTGCCACATGCATCGGCATTGAGTTATCTGCTGACCCCATCCCTCTTCAATCTCGGAAAAGCCTATGTTGAAGGCGAGATTGAAGTGGAAGGACGAGTCAACGAAATCATCTCCGTTGGCAGCGCACTGGCCAGACACTCGCTCAAGCCCGAAGGCAAATTCGCACGCATCGTGCGTTCAATCCATCACACCAGAAAAAAAGACGAAGAAGCGATTCGTTATCACTACGACGTCTCCAATGATTTCTACAGCGCGTGGCTGGATGAAAATCTGGTGTATTCCTGTGCCTACTTTGAAAACGGTGATGAAAGTCTCGCGGCGGCGCAGCTGAAAAAGATCGACCATATCCTGACTAAAATCCAGTTGCGCCCCGGCCAGACCTTGCTGGATATCGGTTGCGGATGGGGTGCGCTCGTTATGCGGGCAGCGGAAAAATTCGGTGCGCAATGCGTCGGCATTACCTTGTCGCAAAACCAGTACGAGCTGGCGTGCGAACGGGTCAGGCGAGCGGGCCTTGCCGACCGCGTAGAAATCCGCCTGGAAGATTATCGCGACGTCAAAGGCACATTTGATCGCATTACCAGCGTCGGTATGTTTGAACATGTCGGCGCAAAGCAGTTGCCGATGTACTTCGGAAAAATCCACTCCTTACTGGCTGAACACGGCATTGTGATGAATCACGGCATCACCACGACGGATCCAAAGAATGGCGGCACCGCATATGGCGCGGGCGACTTCATCGATGAATATGTTTTCCCGCACGGCGAGCTGCAGCATATCGGCACTGTATTAACCACGATGCAGGAAGGCGGACTGGAAGTATTTGATGTGGAAAACCTGCGCCGCCATTACGCAAAGACGTGCGGCATCTGGGCGGATAATTTCGAAGAGAACGCGGAGCGGATCAAAATGCTGGTGGACGACAGGCGCTTCCGAATCTGGCGTGTGTATCTGGCCGGCTGCGCCTATGCATTCATGCAGGACTGGGTTTCGCTGTATCAGGTGGTATGTACCAAGGCCAACAGGGAGCCGTTCGGGCTGCCGTGGTCACGCCGTTATATGTACATCCACTGAGGAGCGCTCACTAGAGCAGTGGCTGTTCAGTCCAGCCGTATCTTCGCAGCATACTCGCGCATCTTTTCCAGGCCCGGTTCCTTGCGCGGCCAGGTGAGTTCAACGCCATCGTTCTCGTATCTCGGCAATACATGCAGATGCAGATGCGGCACCGTTTGCCAGCCAGCCGGCTTGTTCGCCTGGAGTACGGTGATGCCATCGGGCTGGAATGCCGCCTGTACCGCTTTCGCAATTCTGGCTGCCGCACGCATCATGGCCGCAGCGGATTCTTCATCCGCATCCATCAGCGTTTCATATGGTTTTTTTGTCGCCACCAGCACATGGCCGGGATTCACCTGCCCTGCATCCATGAATGCATAAACCAGCTCGTCTTCATAGACTTTGACGCTCGGAAGCTCACCGCTGATGATTCGTGAAAAAACGGTACTCATACATCCCCTTGCTGTGGCTCCGCGTTGATCTTGTCTGCAAAAGCCTTCCTGAATTTCGCCACCTTCGGCGCGACGACAAAAGCACAGTAGCCTTGCAGCGGATGCTGGCGGAAATAATTCTGATGATAATCCTCAGCCTTGTAATAGGCCTGGGCCGAGCTGAGTTCCGTCACGATGGGAGCATCCCACACGTTTGCCATGCAGGCGATCACCTGCCGTGCGATTTCCTGCTGTTCCGGGGAGTGATAGTAGATTACCGAGCGATATTGCGTGCCGACGTCGTTGCCTTGCCGGTTTGGCGTCGTCGGGTCGTGTATCGTGAAAAAGATTTCCAGGATTTCCCGATAGCTGACGATATCCGGGTCGAATGCCACACGCACCACTTCCGCATGTCCGGTCGTGCCATCGCACACCTGCTCATAGGTCGGATGAGGCACATGTCCGCCGGTGTATCCGGATTCAACGTGCTGCACGCCCTTGAGCTCCTGATAGACGGCTTCCAGACACCAGAAGCATCCTCCGCCGAGTGTTGCTGTTTCGGTAGCCATGACATGTTCCCTTCCGTTATGACATGACTTTAGCGCAAACAACTACGCATGCCTATCGGCTTTCATGAAAAACAACCCTTCATCTGTCGCATTAAAACAGCAATCCGGCCTCCCGCTATTGCGATACGTCGATCACTACATGAGAACTTCTTTTTCGGCATAATGGGGAATTTCCTGGATTCCCGATGTCTATTCAGTCTACAAGCGCTGGCCCGCCCGAGTTCGACACCCGTCATTTTCGCAACGCGTTGTCGCAATTCGCCACAGGCGTCACCATCATTACAACGCGGCTCCCTGATGGCAGCTTCCTTGGCCTGACCGCGAGTTCGTTCAACTCCGTCTCACTCGATCCTCCGCTGGTGTTGTGGAGCCTGGCACAGACTGCGAGCAGCCTGCCGGTATTTACCGAGAATTCACATTACGTGATCAATATCCTGGCGGGAAATCAGTCCGCACTGGCTGAGCGCTTTGCGATGCGCATTGATAATCGCTTCGAAGGCGTGGATTTCGATCTGTCATATACCGGTTTGCCCATACTGAAGGGAGCAGCCGCCTGGTTCGAATGCCACAACCGCAGCAGGTACCCCGAGGGAGACCATGTGATTTTCGTCGGCGAAGTCGAACGCTGCGATGTCGCGCCGCAATCTGCGCTGGTATTCCATGGCGGGAAATTTGTTTCCACCATACCGAAATCCCTAAGTATCAAATAAGAAGCCGGGAACAGCCGCTCCCGCCACAACAATAAGGATCCACGATGTCCTCGAAAAAAACGAATGCCCAATTCCAATGGAACGACCCGCTGCTGCTGGAGCAGCAGCTGACTGCCGATGAACGCGCCGTGCGCGATGCCGCGCAGGCGTATTGCCAGGACAAGCTGGCGCCGCGCGTGCTCGAAGCCTTCCGCCATGAACAAACCGACCCCGCCATCTTCCGCGAAATGGGCGCACTCGGCTTGCTCGGCCCGACCATCCCCGAACAGTACGGCGGCCCCGGCCTGAACTATGTCAGCTACGGCCTGATCGCGCGCGAAGTCGAACGCGTCGATTCCGGCTACCGCTCGATGATGAGCGTGCAGTCCTCCCTGGTGATGGTGCCGATCTATGCCTTCGGCAATGAAGCCACCAAACAGAAATACCTGCCAAAGCTCGCCACTGGCGCATACATCGGCTGCTTCGGCCTGACCGAGCCAAACCACGGCTCGGACCCGGGTTCGATGGTCACGCGTGCGAAGAAAGTACCCGGCGGCTACAGCCTGTCCGGCAGCAAGATGTGGATCTCGAATAGCCCGATTGCCGATGTGTTCGTGGTGTGGGCGAAAGATGACGAGGGGGCGATCCGCGGTTTCGTGCTGGAAAAGGGCTGGAAAGGCTTGTCCGCGCCGGCGATCCACGGCAAGGTCGGCCTGCGTGCATCGATCACCGGCGAGATCGTGATGGATGAAGTGTTC
The DNA here is from genome assembly GCA_035254105.1 of Noviherbaspirillum sp. GTDB lineage: Bacteria > Pseudomonadota > Gammaproteobacteria > Burkholderiales > Burkholderiaceae_D > Noviherbaspirillum. The sequence goes on from DATFAZ010000212.1 coordinate 44,770, forward strand.
TGCCCGGAAGAAAACGCGTTCCCGGAGGTGCGCGGCTTGAAGGGACCGTTTACCTGCCTCAATTCCGCGCGCTACGGCATTGCCTGGGGGGCGCTGGGCGCAGCCGAAGACTGCTGGTTCCGCGCACGCCAGTATGTGCTGGACCGCAAGCAGTTCGGCAAGCCGCTGGCGGCGAACCAGCTGATCCAGAAGAAGCTGGCCGACATGCAGACCGAGATCACGCTGGGCCTGCAGGGCTGCCTGCGTCTGGGACGCATGAAGGATGAAGGTACCGCGGCAGTGGAAATCACGTCGATCATGAAGCGCAATTCCTGCGGCAAGGCGCTGGATGTGGCGCGGCTCGCACGCGACATGATGGGCGGCAATGGCATTTCGGACGAATTCGGCGTGGCGCGTCATCTGGTGAACCTGGAAGTGGTGAATACCTATGAAGG
>DATFAZ010000213.1:0-10857 GCA_035254105.1 Noviherbaspirillum sp.
GACTTCGTTGTCTTTCGCCATCTTCAAGACCTCTGCGGCCGTCATTGCCATGCGAATCTCCTAAATGAGCAAAGTGATATGGAATTTCGTGAATCGGTCTAAACCGCTCAGGGTGCAGCACATCGGGCGCACATTCTGAAGAGCGGTCAGAATTCGGAATCAAAGGTTAGCAGATTCCGTGCCACCATCTTGAATTTGGACAAGTATGGTGCACCGGGTTGAAGCACGCATTTTCGCGCAAATAGTTCAGCTTTAAAACACATTCCTGTGTAAGACCGCCTCGCAGACCTCACCAAGTTTGTGCGAAATTATGTCGACGCACGAATAAAGTGCATTTATTGTCAACAAATACATTTATTGCACCATTATTGTGCGCCTCTGCTCTCACTGCGTTTAGGTGCAAAAAAGATAAAATAAAAGATCTACTTTCTGGAGGCGAGACATTCCATGGATATTCTTTCGATAGCACGTCAGCGCGGTCAGGAAAACCGGCTTCCCTATGCCGGAGCAGTGACGCCGCCCGAAGCCTATGCGCTTGTGGAGAAAAACCCGCAAGTAAAGCTGGTCGATGTGCGGACTAACGCCGAGCGCGACTGGGTCGGACGCGTTGCCATTCCCGACGCCCAGCATGCGGCTGTCCAGTGGAGTATCTATCCCGGTGGAACACCGAATCCGGATTTCCTTGCACAACTCGCGCAGGTGGCGCACAAGGATGACGTGTTGCTATTCCTGTGCCGATCCGGCGTGCGCTCACGTCACGCGGCCAAACTGGCGACGGAACATGGCTATGCCAGTTGCTTCGACATACTGGAAGGCTTCGAGGGCGACAAGGATGCTCACGGGCATCGGAAGACAGTTGGCGGTTGGTGCAAGGCCGGGCTCCCTTGGACAGGTGCCTGAGAGCCCGGTTAAAAACCGTAGCGAGCGGCCCGGTTTTTGTCCGAGAAGCGCAATCGTACGTGAGGGCGCAGCAGGGGTTTCGGGCAGCATGTTGCCCGCCTGCGAAGCGGTATGCGCTTGCAAGCGCATATGCGCCCTGCAAGGGCGATGAGCATCACAGGACGAAAATCGGGGCGCAGAGTAGGTTTTCAAACAGGCTCTGAGCGTTATTGCGTTTTCATCAACTCTGTCACCCGCCGCCGCACGAAATTGATGTGGCTGCGCAGGCCATACAACTCGTCAGCAAATGACAAGGGGATCGAGATCCGGTTCACCCGCGCCTCGATCTCGTTCAGGCGCGTCAACTGCGCCGGATAAACTTCGGCTTGGCGCTCGCGCGGCACATCTTCGATCGCCTGCTCCACCGCGCGCAACTGGCCATACCAGCGAAATACCCGCGAACGCACCTTCCAGACGTAGAGCGGCGGGATGATCCTCGACAACGGCAGGATCAGCGCTCCCAAGGCGACGATCACGATCCACATCCGCTCAAAGAAGTTGGCAAGCCAGAACGGCAGGAAACGCTGCATCAGTGGCGGGCCACTCTTGTAAAACCTTTGCGCGGCAGTCGACACGGGTATTTCGGTATAGCTCGCGGTCGGAAATTCCCCCTTGCGCTGGAACCATCCGGCTGTTCCATGAATCTCCGACGCGGCCTGCACGAACAGGTCGATCAGCGCCGGATGCAGATCCTCGCGTGCTACCAGCGTTGCGGTCGGTGCGATCAGGTGATAATTTTTGGGTGGCAGGTTGCGCCCGAGATCAACGATCCCGCGCGGCAGAACCACATGCGACAGAAAAGGAAAGCGACGCGTATATGCCTCGGCCTGCGGAAAATCGAACAACTTGATTCCCGGCGTCTGCAGCAGCATCTGGATCAGCGGCGCATCCGGCGCCGAGCTGAATACCAGGCCATCGATGCGTCCCGCCAGCAACTCTACGGTGGCAGGCGTATTTTCCAGACTGCCGAGCGTCAGTTGGTTTGGCTCGACGCCATTGGCAGACAGCAGCTTCCTGAACAATCCCGGCACACCAGTGCCTTCCGGGCCGACATTGATTTTCAGGCCTTTGATTTGTGCCAATTGGCCGATATTTTTCTTCTCCCTGAGGAACAGCCACACCGGCTCGGTAAACAAGCTTCCCAGCGACACCATTCCCCTGCGTTCCGCTTCCTCATGCTCGGTGGAGCCGCTCTGCACAAAGGCGATATCGACACCCGATTCCGGATCGTTCAATCGTTGCAAATTCTGTTGCGAGCCGAGTGACGGAATTAGCGTTACGCGGATATCAAATCGGGCGAGCGCATCTGCATATTTTTTTCCGAATGCTTCATAGGCGCTGTTGTCTTGCCCGGTGGACAAGCTCACTTGCGATGGCGGCGATGGATCGACCAGCCAATATGCCAAAAAGCAAGTCGCTATAACGGCCACAGCCGCCGGGCCGGCTGCCACGAAGAAGTCACGAAGTGAAAAACGGGTGAATTTGAGAATTTTTGGCATGTGTGACCTGAGGGAAACCATAGGTCACACCATGCCAAGAAATGAGCAGTTCGACAAGAGCCTTAGGGAAACGCGGCGAAATATTTAGTACAAGGTTCAGCTTTACGTGCGTTAGCTTTACGTGCGGCGCACAAAAACACGATCACCGCGACTACCGGCATGCGTCCTTATCGGATGTACATCCTGGCCGTGCTTATTTGCTCTGCTGCCCGGGCCTGCGTGTGATGTCGTCGGCGACCATAAGCATCCGAGTCATCCGATAGAAACTGCGCAGCGATAGCAAAACCCTCTTCCGTCGAGAACAGGCGGCGCACCATCGGCCACAGTTCCTCTTCTTCCTTTTTTAGGCGAATCGACGCCTTATAGCAATAGACTTGCATCGCCTGGCAAATTTCACCGAAACGCACCCGTCCAGCCGACAAGGCTTCTGTCAGTTGCTCATTCAGGGAGTGCAGTATGCCAAGGCCGGCGGCACTAATCCTCTCCAGTTCAGTAATCAGCTCTTCCGCTTCGCGGCTCGTATTGCGTAATGTCGGGATCACGAACATTTCGATTTTCCGGCTCCGGCGGAATTTATCGAATTGCATCAGCTTGTTCAAAGCGGTTTCAACAAATCCGAAGTCGATGTTTTGCAGACCTTTCCAGGCGCTTTGGATGAATTGTTGCAATTTATAAAGCTTGCTGCACGCTTTGTTTTGTTCAGTAGAAATTGCAACGAGAGAATAAGTGGCGGTGAGCATAACGGTTCCTTAATCCTGAAACTACGCCTGTAACTGCGGAATAAAAAATCCGGAAGGAATCTGCTCCGACTGCTGCGCGGAAAACAGAAGGAAGGACAAAGATTAAAAATGTTGGAAGAGTATAGGCCGGCACAGTACCGGCCATTTGCGCGCTCTCAAATCGAATTTGAAAGTGCCTCAAATACCCAATTAAATGCCACTAAAACACTATGAATGTCGCGTAACGCACAACATGAGGCACGCGAAAAAATACTGAAAACAAAACTGGAATTAATGCATCAATAAAGTAGCGGAAGCCGAAACGGGTCCAGCTACTCTATTGATGCCCTACGCCAAGTTATTTGCTGACTCTTGCTGGCTGGTTCGCTCAATCAAGTTTTGCCGCATGCTCGCGTGTAGCATGGAAAGTAAGTTGGGGCCAACGCTCCTGCGTGAGCTTCAGGTTCACACCCGATGTGGCGAGGTAAGCCATGTTGCCCGCAGCATCAAAGGCAATATTGCCCCCCGCAGAAGATTTCTCGAAATCAGCAAGAATCTTCTTGTCTTCGCAGGAAATCCAGCGTGCGCTGCTAATGCTGGTGCCTTCAAATACCGCATCGACGCCATATTCGTTGAGCAAACGGCTGGCGACCACTTCAAACTGCAGTACGCCGACCGCACCCAGAATCAGATCACCGCCATGTACTGGCTTGAATACTTGGACAGCGCCCTCTTCACCCAACTGTTGCAAACCCTTGTGCAACTGTTTGATCTTCAGCGGATTGCGAATGCGTACCGAGCGGAAAAAGTCAGGTGCAAAGTACGGTATGCCGGTGAACTGCAACAGTTCCCCTTCGGAAAAGCTGTCACCGATTTGCATGTTGCCGTGATTTGGTAAGCCGATGATGTCACCGGCATACGCTTCTTCCACCTGCTCGCGGCTGGACGCCATGAAGGTAACCACGGAAGACACCTTGATTTCGCGATTCAGCCGCAAATGCTTGATTTTCATGCCGCGCTCAAAATGGCCGGAACAAACGCGCAGGAATGCAATGCGGTCTCGGTGCGCCGGGTCCATATTGGCCTGAATCTTGAACACGAAGCCGGAGAACGGTGCTTCAGTCGGTTCCACCGCGCGCACGGTCGCATCGCGATGCCGCGGCGCCGGCGCCCACTCCAGCAATGCATTGAGAATTTCACGCACGCCGAAATTGTTAATCGCCGAACCGAAGAAGACCGGCGTCTGCGTGCCCGCCAAAAATGCCTCGAGATCGAAGGGGTGCGATGCGCCATGCACCAGCTCGACTTCCATTTTCAATTGCTCAATTTCGAGCGGGAACATCTCGGTCAGGCGCGGATTGTCGATGCCCTTGATGACTTCAAATTCCTGATCAGCGCGTTCCGAGCCCGCCTTGAACAACAGGATTTCGTCGCGCAGCAGGTGATACACGCCACGGAAATTTTTGCCCATGCCGATTGGCCAAGTCACGGGCGCGCACTGAATCTTCAGCACCGATTCGACCTCGTCGAGCAATTCCAGCGGATCGCGGCACTCGCGATCCAGCTTGTTCATAAAGGTCAGGATCGGGGTAGCGCGCATGCGGCACACATTGAGCAGCTTGATTGTCTGTTCTTCCACGCCCTTGGCCGCATCGATCACCATCAGGGCGGAATCGACCGCCGTCAGCACACGGTAGGTATCTTCCGAAAAGTCCTGGTGGCCCGGGGTATCGAGCAGGTTGACCACATGGTCGCGGTATTCAAACTGCATCACGGAGCTGGCCACCGAAATGCCGCGCTGCTTCTCAATTTCCATCCAGTCCGAAGTCGCATGGCGGCCACTCTTGCGTGCCTTTACCGTTCCGGCGAGCTGGATCGCGCCTGAAAACAGCAGCAGTTTTTCAGTCAGCGTGGTTTTACCCGCATCCGGGTGGGAAATGATGCCGAAGGTGCGGCGCCGCGCCACTTCGCGTGCAATCAGCTCGGTCGGCACTTTGCGGGTTTCGTGGGCAGCGTCGACTGTTTCGGTCGACGGAAGGTCTGGTGCGGAGGCCATGATGCGCCTTTGAGAAGAAAAAAATAAAAACTGAAATTTACCGGCTCCCGAAGGCGAAGTCTACGCTTGCCACGCGAGCCGGAATGAGGAACGAAAATGAATCAGAGCTTGATGAAATGCTCGCGGTAATAGCGCAGTTCTTCGATCGATTCGGTGATGTCAGCCAGCGCAGTATGCTTCTGGTGCTTCTTGAAGCCAGTCGCAATCTGGGGCTTCCAGCGCTTGCACAGCTCTTTCAATGTCGATACATCAAGATTGCGGTAATGGAAAAACGCTTCCAGCTTCGGCATGCCGCGGACCATGAAGCGGCGATCCTGGCAGATGGTATTGCCGCACATCGGGGATTTGCCGCTTGGCACGAAATGCTTGAGGAAATCGATCAACGCCACTTCGGCATCCGCTTCCGAAACCTTGGATGCCTTGACACGATCGATCAGGCCGGAACGTCCGTGCGTACCCTTGTTCCATGCATCCATACCGTCGAGCACTTCGTCGGGCTGGTGGATCGCAAATACCGGACCTTCGGCCAATACGTTAAGATCGGAGTCCGTGACAACCACGGCAACTTCGATAATGCGATCCTTGTCCGGATCAAGGCCGGTCATTTCCATGTCAATCCACACAAGGTTGAATTCGTTTGGACGTGCCGGCACATTTGCTGGGGCATGTGATTCGGTAGCTTGTGACATAATTTATTTTCCTCGGTAATTCGCCATTTTCTCACAGGCACAGCATGTCTTCACTCGTGTTTTCGGCATTGTTTGTCGGTTTTCTCGTCGTTACCCTGCTTGTGCGCTTCTGGCTGGGCTCGCGGCATATACGTCATGTACTCACCAATCGCAACGCGGTGCCTTCTGAATTTGCGGAAAAAATCCCATTGTATGCGCATCAGAAGGCTGCCGATTACACTGTCGCAAAGACAAAATTCGGCTTACTGACCTTGCTGGTAAATAGCGCGGTACTGATCGGTTTTACCCTGCTTGGCGGTTTGCAATGGCTGTCCGTGACGCTGTTTTCGTTGACCGGACCGGGCATGACTTATCAACTCGCACTGCTTGCCGCATTCGCATTCATTTCGGCGGCAATTGACCTGCCCTTCGATTACTACCGCCAGTTCGTGCTGGAAGAAAAATTCGGCTTCAACAAGATGACGCCGAGGCTCTTCATTGCCGACATTATAAAAAATACGCTGATCGGCTTCGTGATCGGCCTGCCTTTGATCTGGGTGATTCTGACGCTGATGGAGAAATCCGGTGACTTGTGGTGGCTGTACGCATGGATCGTATGGAGTGGTTTCCAGCTTCTGATGCTGGTGCTGTATCCAACTGTCATCGCGCCCTTGTTCAACAAGTTCACACCGCTGCAGGATGAAAGCCTGCGTGCGCGTATCGAAGGACTGATGCAGCGCGTCGGCTTTGCATCAAAGGGTTTGTTCGTGATGGACGGCTCCAAGCGCAGCGCACATGGAAATGCCTACTTTTCCGGCTTTGGCGCCGCCAAACGCATTGTCTTCTTCGACACTTTGTTGTCCCGCCTGGGACCGGAAGAAGTCGAGGCGGTGCTGGCGCATGAACTCGGGCATTTCAAACTGAAGCATGTCATCAAGCGCATTGCCGTGATGTTTGCATTATCGCTCGGTTTTCTTGCGCTGCTTGGCTATCTGAAGACGCAAGTCTGGTTCTTCACCGGACTCGGCGTTGATCCCCTGCTTCTGGGGAGTAATGACGCAATGGCGCTGATCCTGTTCATGCTGGTGCTGCCGGTATTTACTTTCCTGTTTTCGCCGCTGACTTCGATTACATCGCGCAAACATGAATTCGAAGCCGATGCATTCGCTGCGAAATATACGAATGCACACGATCTGGTTTCCGCACTGGTTAAGTTGTATGAGGAAAATGCCTCGACATTGACACCGGACCCGCTGCATTCCGCCTTCTACGATTCGCACCCTCCGGCCAGCGTGCGCATCCACCAACTCCTTGCCAGCCGATAATTGCAACAATAAGGGTAAAACCATGATCACTGCTGCAGACCTGCTCCAGAAAAAAGGGCGTCATCTCGAAACCGGCCTAGACGCTGCTGCAATCAAGGAATATCTGGGTGCCGTCGATAATTGGGCGCTTGAAAGCGACAAGATCGTCAGGACGTTTGCATTCAAAAATTATTACGAAACACTGGCATTCGTGAATGCGATTGCCTGGGTGATCCATGCGAACGATCACCACCCGGAACTCGTGGTTACCTACAACCGCTGCGTGGTGAAATTCAATACGCATTCCGTCAATGGCGGCCAAGGCGGCATTTCCGAGAATGACTTCATCTGTGCTGCGAAGATCGATGCGATTTTCCAGCAAGGGATGCACTGACCGATGGCTGTCGATATCGGCACCGTCATTGCCGCACATGGCAGGCACTATCTGGTCCAGACGCACGACATCCGCCTTCAATGCGTTACACGGGGAAAGAAAAGCGACGTCGCAGTCGGCGATATCGTCAAGCTGAAACAGACTTCACCCAATCAGGGGGTAATCGAATCGATCGGCGAGCGCAAGACCCTTTTATACCGTTCCGATCAGTACAAATCGAAACTGCTTGCCGCCAATGTCACGCAACTCTGCATTGTGGTGGCGACCGAACCGGGTTTTTCCGATGACCTGGTGTCGCGTGCGCTGGTCGCAGCGGAAGCGGCGGGCATCAGTGTTCGCATCATTCTGAACAAGACGGATGTCGTCGAGCTGCTGCCCAAAATGCGCGAACGGATTGCACTGTATGCCAATCTGGGCTACCCGATCCATGAAGTCTCCGCGCAAAGCCTTCCCGAGCACGCCTGCACCACACTCAATCCGCTGCTCAAGGGACAATCGACGATTCTGATCGGCCAGTCCGGCATGGGTAAATCCTCCCTCATCAATCTGCTGGTACCGGATGCGGATCTGGCCACGCGCGAGATTTCGGCTGCACTCGACTCCGGCAAGCACACCACGACATTTACCCGCCTATTCTCACTCGATGAAGAAAGCTCCATCATCGACTCGCCCGGTTTTCAGGAATTCGGCCTTTATCATTTGACGGAAGGCATGCTGGAACGGGGTTTCCGGGAATTCGCACCTCATCTGGGAAATTGCCGTTTTTACAATTGCCATCATTTGAACGAGCCGGGCTGCGCCATCCTTGCCGCAGTCGAGGCTGGCAAGATTTCCCCCATGCGCCATGCGCTCTACCAGCAGCTGGTGCATGAATCCTCGCAAAAGCTCTATTGAGAATGGGCCTTTAGTTATCTTTTCGGGAAAAAATCCCTTATAATTTAACGGCTTATCACAATACCGGCGGCAGGCGCCACCTGGCCGCCGTTTTCATTTATGGCAATCAAACACTTCCTCCAGTTTTCTGACTTTACGCTTGACGAATTCGAGTACATCATCGAACGTTCGCGAATCATCAAACGCAAGTTTAAGAATTACGAACCGTATCATCCGCTGCTCGACCGCACGCTGGTGATGGTGTTCGAAAAGAACTCGACGCGCACCCGCCTGTCGTTCGAAGCCGGCATGCACCAGCTCGGCGGCGCGGCGATCTATCTGAACACGCGCGACAGCCAGCTCGGCCGCGGCGAGCCGGTAGAAGACGCGGCACAAGTGATGTCGCGCATGTGCGACATCATCATGATCCGTACCTTCGGCCAGGAGATCATCGATCGCTTTGCCAAGCATTCGCGCGTGCCGGTGATTAATGGCCTGACCAATGAACATCATCCGTGCCAGGTGCTGGCCGATGTGTTTACCTTCATCGAGCAGCGCGGCTCTATTGCCGGCAAGACGGTCGCCTGGATCGGTGATGCCAACAACATGCTGTATTCATGGCTGCAGGCTGCCCAGGTGTTCGGCTTCCATGTCAATGTATCGACGCCAAAGCGCTATGAAATCGATCCGACGCTCGTAGCACCAGACAACACGAATTACACCGTCTTCCCCAATCCGTCCGACGCCTGCGCGGGCGCGCATCTGGTGACGACCGATGTATGGACCAGCATGGGCTACGAAGAAGAAAACGCGGCTCGCCTGAAAGCCTTCCACGGCTGGATCGTCGACGGCGAAAAGATGCGCCGCGCACAGCCAGATGCGCTGTTCATGCACTGCCTGCCAGCTCATCGCGGCGAGGAAGTCGCAGCCGAAGTCATCGACGGTCCGCAGTCCGTGGTATGGGACGAAGCGGAAAACCGTCTGCACGTGCAAAAGGCACTGCTTGAATATCTTGTCCTGGGCAGGATCAATTAATCCGTGGCAGTGATCGCCCGACCGTTCATCATCCAATCCACAATCAGCAAGCGAAGCAAAAAACCATGTCGACTATTCTCCAGTCCGTTCCCGCCAATCAAAAAGTGGGCATCGCCTTTTCAGGCGGGCTCGACACCAGCGCAGCACTGCACTGGATGCGCCAGAAAGGCGCAATTCCCTATGCCTATACCGCGAATCTGGGTCAACCCGATGAATCCGATTACAACGAGATTCCGAAAAAAGCCAAACTGTACGGCGCAGAACTGGCCCGCCTGATCGACTGCCGCGAGCAACTGGTCGCGGAAGGTATCGCAGCGCTGCAAAGCGGTGCGTTCCACATCTCGACCGCCGGCGTCACCTACTTCAACACCACGCCGCTGGGCCGCGCCGTGACCGGCACGATGCTGGTCGCCGCGATGCAGGAAGACGAGGTCAACATCTGGGGCGACGGCAGCACGTTCAAGGGCAACGATATCGAACGCTTCTACCGCTACGGCCTGCTGGTGAATCCGTCGCTGAAGATCTACAAGCCCTGGCTCGACCAGCAATTCATCCAGGAACTTGGCGGCCGCAAGGAAATGTCGGAGTTCCTGATCAAGTCCGGCTTCGACTACAAAATGTCGGTCGAGAAGGCCTATTCCACCGACTCCAACATGCTTGGCGCAACGCATGAAGCGAAGGATCTCGAGCACCTGAGCAGCGGCATGAAGATCGTTGAGCCAATCATGGGTGTCGCTTTCTGGCGCGACGAAGTCGAAGTCAAGCGCGAGGAAGTCAGCGTGCGTTTCGAGGAAGGACGCCCGGTTGCATTGAACGGCATCACCTTTGCGAATGCAGTCGATCTGATGATGGAAGCCAACCGCATCGGCGGCCGCCACGGCCTTGGCATGAGCGACCAGATCGAAAACCGCATCATCGAAGCCAAGAGCCGCGGCATCTACGAAGCACCGGGCCTGGCGCTGTTGTTCATCGCTTACGAACGCCTGGTCACCGGCATCCATAACGAAGACACGATCGAGCAATACCGCGACAACGGCCGTAAGCTCGGCCGCCTGCTGTACCAGGGTCGCTGGTTCGATCCGCAAGCGATCATGCTGCGCGAAGCCGCGCAGCGCTGGATTGCGCGTGCGGTCACCGGCGAAGTCACGCTGGAATTGCGACGCGGCAACGATTACTCGATCCTGAACACCGAATCGCCCAACCTGACTTATCAGCCGGAACGCCTGACCATGGAAAAAGGCGAAGGTGCCTTCACGCCACAGGACCGCATCGGGCAACTGACAATGCGCAACCTCGACATCGCCGACACGCGCGACAAGCTCGGCATCTACGGCAAAGCCGGCCTGCTGACCGCCAATCCATCGGTGGCG
>DATFAZ010000214.1:0-7348 GCA_035254105.1 Noviherbaspirillum sp.
CCCGCGCTACTCCCCGAAACACTGAAAGACAAGGATCCGGAAGGCCTGAAGGCCGCCATTTTGCAAGGCCGTCCCGGGACGGCAATGCCACCATGGGGGCATTTTCTCAGCGAAGCAGAAGCGGAATGGATCGTGACCAGCTTGCAGAAAGGTTTTCCTGATGATCGCTAAAAACATCCTGCAACACGGGAGCGTGCTGCGTGCTACTCTGAAGTGACTTCAGACTCACCCTCATACGATGAATTCCAGGACTCTCCGCATACTTGCCGGCGCATTGCTCAGCTCTCTCATTTTTTCCGGCTCCTCCAGCAGCTATGCCCAGGCGCCGAAATCGCCTCATGCGGCGCCACCTGCCCCCCCTGAAAAACCAGCGCCGGCCTGTCTCGCTCCTGCCGTCTGGGCGACGCTCGAGGGTGAACGCATACAAACCGCAAGCCCGACGGCAGTCCTTTCCGCCATGGCAAAAAAGGACATCGTTCTTCTCGGCGAATCCCATAACGACAACGATCATCATCTGTGGCAGCTGCAGGCGCTTGCCGGTTTGCACGCACTGCGGCCTGACATGGCCATCGGTTTTGAAATGTTTCCGCGTCGGGTGCAGCCTGCACTGGATCGTTGGGTGGCAGGCGAGCTCACGGAAAAACAATTCCTCGAGCAATCCGACTGGGACAAAGTCTGGAGCATGCCGGCTGAGCTGTATATCGCGCTGTTTCAGTTCGCCCGCATCAACCGCATTCCGATGATAGCGCTCAATGTTGATACCAAGCTCAACAAAGCCATTGTCGATAAAGGCTGGGACGCGGTGCCCGAGAGCGAGCGTGAAGGCGTTGGCCGTCCGGCTCCGCCACAGGATGCCTATCGTGACTTCCTGTTTGAAGTCTATCGCCAGCATGCCGATATACGCGGCAAGAACGCCAAGAAGGCGCGTAAGTCCGATGTCGCTTTCCGCCGCTTCGTCGAGGCGCAGACAACCTGGGACAGGGCAATGGCCGAGGCACTTGCGCGCAAGGCTCTCCCCCCGCAAGCCGACCGGCCGCTCATTGTGGGAATCATGGGCAGCGGCCACGTCCGCTTTGGCCATGGCGTGCCCTTCCAACTGCGCGACCTGGGCGTAAAGAACATCGGCACGCTGTTGCCGCTTCCCGCCGACGCCAATTGCGATGAGGTGCGCGCAGGTTTGGCCGATGCCGTATTTACGTTGCCGCAGCAGGCGATGGCGCAACCGGAGCCGCCCCGGCTGGGCGTGCGGCTGGAGCAAAGCGAGGATGGAGCACAAGGCGTGCGAATCGCCGAAGTCACTAGTGGCAGCCTGGCAGATCGCACAGGGCTCAAGAGCGGCGACCGTCTGCTGGAAGTCGGCGGCCAGGCCGTTACGCGGTTGATGCCGGTGATTGAGGCAGTACGTCAACAGCCTGCAGGCAGTTGGCTGCCCATGCGCGTTCGTCGTGGTGACGAAACCCTGGAGCTGCTCGTAAAGTTCCCGGCCAAGCCATGAGATTGGCGCCCCGTTTTTTTTCGGCATTTCCGGCACGGATTCTCTTGCTTCCGGCACGGATGCTCTTTACGGCGCTCGTCCTGACCTTCCTCTGCATCATCGCGCAACAGTCGGCGGCAGCCGCATCCTTTTCGCTAGAGCTGCAAGTAGAGCTCGACCCGAGCACGCGCCGCTTCAAGGCGCTGGCCGACGTCGTTCCAGCATCGCGCGATTTTCGCTTCACGCTGCATGAATCGCTGGAGATTACTGCGGCCTCTGCGGAAGGAAAAACCGTGCGCGTTGTTTCCGCCGGAAGAGACGGCGCCCGGCGCGACTGGCGCATCGAACTGCCAGTGGAAGCGAAAAAATTGCGGCTGGAATATGAAGGCACCTTACCTGCCATGGACCGCAATCTCGATCATCGCGATGTGTTGCGCAACCTGCCGCCAATGGCTTCAGCCGAAGGCAGCTTTTTGCCATCGGGTAGCGGATGGTATCCGCAACCGGCCCCGATGTTTTCCTATCGCGTCACGCTGTCAGTGCCATCCAGCCAGCGGGCACTGGTAGCTGGCCGGATGGTATCGGAGAACCCGCCATCGCCAGGCGGATCCGGACGCTACAGCGCCAGCTTTGAATTTGGCCAGCCAGCTGACGGCATCGACCTGATGGCCGGGCCGTGGATCGTTCGCGAAAAGATGATTCCGCGTGCAGCAGGCGGCCCATTACGCCTGCGCACCTACTTTTCACCCGAGCTCGATGCAATGCCCGGACTGGCCGACGGCTATCTGGATGACGTCCGGCGTTATCTCGAGCTTTACGGCGAGCAGATCGGCGCTTATCCCTTCACTGAATTCTCGGTGGTCGCAAGCCCCCTGCCAACCGGATTCGGCATGCCAACCCTCACCTATCTCGGCGCCGAAGTGCTGAAGCTGCCGTTCATCCGAGCTACCTCGCTCGGCCACGAGGTGCTGCACAACTGGTGGGGCAACGGCGTGTACGTCGACTACGCAAAAGGCAACTGGTCCGAGGGACTGACCACTTTCATGGCTGACTATGCCTACAAGGAACGCGAATCACCCGATGCCGCGCGCCAGATGCGCCTTGGCTGGCTGCGTGACTTTGCCGCCTTGCCAGCAGGCGCCCAGCAGTCGCTGTCCGCATTCCGGTCGCGCACGCACGGTGCTGAAGCTGCAGTCGGCTACGGCAAGTCGGCAATGCTATTCGTGATGCTGCGCGATGCAATCGGTGAAGATGTGTTCCTGCGCGGCATTCGCGCCTTCTGGGAGAAACACCGTTTCCAGCGTGCTTCCTGGAGCGACCTGCGGCTCTCGTTCGAGCAGGCTTGTCGTTGCTCGCTCGGGAACTTCTTTGAGCAATGGATCAACCGTACCGGTGGGCCGGAAGTGACGATAGCGAGCGCGACCGCAACGCCGGAATCCGCCAAGACGCGCCTGACACTGCGGTTGCAGCAGAATGCACCGTCCTATGCCTTGCATCTGCCGGTGGAGCTGGTGTATCCGGATAAATCCGAAGTGCGCTGGATCGATATCGCCCGCAAGAGCGATGCAGTTACCTTGACACTGGATTCGCGGCCACAGGCCGTACGCCTCGACCCGGAGCTGCGCGTCTGGCGCCTGCTGCAGCGCGAGCAGTTGCCGCCGATACTGCGCCGATGGATTGTGGCCGGTGCCCCACGGCTGGTGCATGCATCACAGGCGGCAGACGTGCGCGCGGCTGCTAAGGCATTGGCAGAAAGTCTGTTCGAGGCGCCGCCCCAAACAATCCAGATCAATGAAGCAAGCCAGGGAAACGAACCTGTCTTATTGGTCGGCCTGCATGCCGACGTGAATACGGCCCTTGCCCGTGCGGGCCTGCCACCCCGACCGGCCAGACTGAACCGGGGCAGCGCCCAGGTATGGGCATTTGACCGCGGCAACGGCCCGCCGGTCGCAGTAATATCGGCAAACGATGCTGCCTCGCTGCGTGCACTGATGCGCCCATTGCCACACTACGGTTCCCAGAGCTGGTTGATGTTCGATGGCAGCCGCGCACTTGAACGCGGCGTATGGCCAACGCCGGGCCGATTGGTTGCAGTACGGGACGCTAAAAACTGATCACTCTTTCGCTAAGGATGTGGACGAGTAAAACCGCTTCACTTCGTACACATATCGCCTGGTTTCGCTGAACGGCGGAACACCGTTGTACTTGCGCACATTGCCGGGGCCTGCATTGTAGGCAGCCAGAACTTCATCGACCGTATCGTGATTCTCCATCAGATACTTCAGGTAGGCGGTACCTGCATTGATATTGGTTTTTGGATCGTATAAGCGCTTGCTGTTTTCCACGCCGACGAACCTGCCGGTGCCCGGCGTCACCTGCATCAGACCGCGCGCCCTCCTTCTGGAAGTTGCGGAAGGGTTGTAACCGGACTCTTTCTGGATTACCGCATGGATCAGTCCAGCCGGGACGCCATGTCGATCCGATGCCTCTTCCACCATGCTGTGATATGGCTTCTGATCGCAGGCGTGGCAAGTCTCGTTGGCCATGATTTCCTGTATGGTCGGATTGTAGTTGGTCATGGCTACGACACTATTCTCGTCGGCAGTACGCATTGTGCGGCCGCGCCGATACGGCTTATGAGCAAGGCCGAAGGTCCCCCACTCGGCAAGAATGTCCTTTGCTGTCGTTGCGCGCATGCGCTTTGGCTTGGCGACTGCCTGCTGCTCCGTTTCTTCGGCAGCAGTGCCGGATGCAAAAGGCAGCGGTCCCGAGCAGCCGCCCAGCATGCCAAGGATTGCCAGCCCGGCAAGCAATTTCGACGCTTTTGTTGCAAGTGATTTCCTCTTAACCATATCCTTCTCGCAAGCGGGCTATGCCATTCAATCTACGAGATGGCACAAGAGTCAAATGGGCGCAGATAAGAAAAATCTGCGGGAAATATGTCATTCCAGCAATTGGGGAGTTTTGCTGTGCAATGACAAGACGATGAAGAACGGCTTTTTTACCTTTGCCGCAAAGCTTTCTGTCTCAGGCGCCACGTCAGTAGCGCGGAAGCTTTGGATTGTGCTTTTTCAGCGGGGCGAACGGGATCTAGTGATGAAACCGTCGCGTGTTTCTGTAAGGATAGCGTTTAATTTCCAAATGGAAATCAGAAGTAACAACTTCATTTCTTTTTTACATTTATTTTCAAATCTCCCCTTTTGCAAGCCAGGTACTGGCGTGCGTCTTGCTGATGATTTGCACACTCATTTACTATGTGCCCCTTGATCTGCGAATCAAATCAGAATCCACTACAAATAGAACCAGTCACTTGAAGAATGCCGCCCATGAAACAAGATCCACGATTTCCGAACCTCTACATCCTTGATCACCCGCTGATCCAGCACAAACTGACGCATATGCGTAACAAGGACACGTCCACGCGCACCTTCCGCGAATTGCTGCGCGAAATTACGCTATTGATGGGATATGAAATTACACGCGACCTGCCGCTGATGATGGCGCGCATCGATACGCCCCTGCAGACTATCGACGCACCTGTCATCGCAGGAAAAAAACTGGTGGTGGTGCCGGTGCTACGTGCCGGTATCGGCATGAGCGACGGCCTGCTGGAACTGGTGCCATCAGCACGTGTGGGCCATATCGGCGTCTATCGGGATCCCGACACCCACCGTCCGGTGGAATACCTGGTGCGCCTGCCCGATCTGGCGGAGCGCCATTTCATCCTGTGCGACCCGATGCTGGCGACGGGCAATTCAGCGGTGCACGCAGTCGATGTGCTGAAAAAGCGCGGCGTCAGTGACGAGCAGATCGTCTTCATGGCGCTGGTCGCTGCACCGGAGGGCGTGCAGGTGTTCCAGGACGCGCATCCGAAAGTGAAGATTTATGTTGCATCGCTTGATTCGCATCTGAACGACCACGCCTATATCATGCCCGGGCTCGGTGATGCTGGTGACCGGTTGTTCGGGACGAAATAGCGCGGATTTGAGCGGTGCCGGCAGCTGAGTGATCGGCCGGCAAATGCGCCTTCAGTCAAATCATGCAATCTGCCACTGCCGGGTTTAATATTTACTGCCACGTGGCAGTCCGTTATCTGCCACAGGAAGTGTGGGCAATACGAGAAAATAGCCAAGTGGTTGATATTAAAGAAATTATTAATAAATCCCCGCTTGGCGCAGAAATTGCATTTCAGGAATGAGATGTTCTTAGCTTTGTCCATCTGTCTCCTTATCGGCCGGGTTTTTTAAATAAATTCCCGGCCGTTTTTTTGTGTCCATACAGGGACGACAAGGTCTCTGGATATCAGGCTTGCAACGTATATTTGCGCATCAAGCTGAAGAAATCATAAAAAACGGAGACACATATCACCCATCAGCTACGTGGGCAGATCTGCTTGCTCCAGAGACGTCAGTTTCCTCATTAGATCAATGACATGAAAAACGTTTTTGCTTATCTGGTCGATTTGCCTCTTTGGCGTCCCGCCACAACGTTGATGTCCGCCGTGGGGCTTTCATCCAGGATCACAATCATTGCGCTCGCATTCATGCTACCGACAGCCGGACTGCTGGTGGAATATATCAACCCGGGAACGGTAAGCCCTGAATTTCGCAGCATCGCACTGGTCAGCATTCTGTTTTTCCTGGTACTGGCAACAGCTCTTCTCATCGGCTTCTATCAGTCTCTTGCAGCCAGCTTCAAAATGCTCCGCCGCTACATGTTCAATATCTCGATGGGCGATCTGGCCTTCAAGATCGAGCGTGATGGCGAAGACGAAATCAGCGACTTGCTCAGGGAACTGAATGACATGCAGCATTCGCTTGGCGAGACCGTAAAACACGTTCACGAGGTAAGCGACCACATTCTCAATTCGAGCATGGAGATTGCACGCAGCACGGAAAACCTGTCAGCCCGTACCGAGGCGGCGGCTACGTCGGTCGAAGAATCGTCAGCGGCATTGGAACAGACGGTATCAACCGCGACAACAACTGCCGATTCGCTCAAGGAAGCGTCGCAGATTGCCGTCGATAACGCGACAGTTGCCGGTCGCGGCGGTGAAGTGATGCAGAACGTCGTCGAAACAATGGAACGCATTCAGCTTGCATCGAAAAAAATCAGCGACATCATCGGCGTCATCGACGGTATCGCTTTCCAGACCAACATTCTCGCGCTGAATGCTGCCGTAGAAGCCGCCCGTGCCGGCGAACAGGGCCGTGGATTTGCCGTCGTCGCGGCAGAAGTACGGGCACTGGCAGGACGAAGCGCCGAAGCCGCCAAGGAAATCAAACTGCTGATCTCCAGCAGCACTGCCGAGGTTGCCACCGGTACCGATATCGTGCGGCATGCAGGCGACACGATGGCAGAAATTGTGGACAACGCCGAAAAAATCAAGCACCTGCTGGATGAAGTCGCCAACGGCGCACATGAGCAGAGCACGAGAATTTCTCACCTGCGTCAGGCTGTCAATGAGCTGGACCGCAATACACAGTCCAATGCTGCGCTCGGCGAGGAAATGACATCAACCGCAAATATGCAGCTCGCGGCTGTAGTGCGGATGGATGCGCAGATCGGCGTATTCAAGCTGCCGGGGGTAGCCAATGCCTCCACACTGGTCGAAGGCATTAACATCGACACCATCATCGATGCGCACCGCCAGTGGAAAGCCAAATTGCGCGATGCCATTGAAAATCGCGACAAGGTGGACGTCAAAACGCTCACGCGCGACGATTGCTGTGCGCTGGGAAAATGGATTTATTCCGATGGCCAGCGCTTCAAGGAGCGCGGCACTTTTACGACGCTGGTGAGCAAGCATGCGCACTTCCACAAGGAAGCAGGACAGGTAGGCCATCTGATCAATCAGGGTCAGCTCAATCAAGC
>DATFAZ010000215.1:0-7361 GCA_035254105.1 Noviherbaspirillum sp.
AAATGCCGATGGTGTGACGGTCAGGAACGGCGACGTTTTGATCGCGGCAATTACTTCCTGCACCAACACCTCCAACCCGAGCGTGCTGCTGGGCGCAGGCCTGCTGGCCAAGAAAGCAGTGGAAGCAGGTCTGACGGTAGCTCCGCATATCAAGACTTCGCTCGCTCCCGGATCGCGCGTTGTAACCAATTATCTGGAAGCCGCCGAATTGCTGCCCTACCTGGAAAAACTCGGTTTCGGCGTAACGGCATACGGCTGCACGACCTGTATCGGCAACGCGGGCGATCTGACACCGGCGATGAATGAAGCGATCGTGAAAAACGATATCGTCGCTGCGGCGGTGTTGTCCGGCAACCGCAATTTCGAAGCGCGCATCCATCCGAACATCCGCGCCAACTTCCTGGCCTCACCACCATTAGTCGTCGCTTATGCGATCGCCGGCAACGTCACCAGGGACCTGATGACCGAGCCGGTCGGCAAGGGTAACGGTGGCCGTGATATTTATCTTGGCGACATCTGGCCGACCTCGCAGGAAATCGGCAAGCTGATGAAGTTTGCGATGAATGCCAAGGTCTTCAAGCAAAACTATGCCGATGTCAAAGGTGCGCCGGGCAAGTTGTGGGAAGAGATCAAAGGCGGTACACAAGGCGAGGTGTACAACTGGCCGAAATCGACCTACATTGCCGAGCCGCCGTTCTTCGACGATTTCGAGATGCAACCGAAGGCGGCTGCAACCGGCATCACGAGAGCGCGTGCATTGGGCGTCTTCGGCGACTCGATCACGACTGACCACATCTCCCCGGCGGGTTCGATCAAGGAATCCAGCCCAGCCGGCAAATGGCTGATCGAAAACGGTGTAATGAAGGCAGACTTCAATTCTTACGGCTCGCGCCGTGGCAACCATGAAGTTATGATGCGCGGCACTTTTGCCAATGTGCGCATCAAGAACCTGATGATCCCGCCGAAGCCGGACGGCTCGCGTATCGAAGGCGGCCTGACCCTCCACCAGCCCAGCGGCGAACAAATGTCGATTTACGACGCCGCAATGAAATACATCAATGACGGCGTGCCGACCATGATTTTTGCCGGTGAAGAGTACGGCACCGGGTCGTCGCGTGACTGGGCTGCAAAAGGCACGCAGTTGTTGGGCGTAAAGGCCGTGATAGCGCGTTCCTTCGAGCGCATCCATCGTTCCAATCTGGTCGGCATGGGGGTACTGCCGCTGCAATTCCTGGGCGACGACTGCGTGCAGACGCTCGGCATCAAAGGTGACGAAACCTTCGACCTGAAGGGGTTGGAAGGCGAGATCAAACCACAGCAGCAGGCCATGCTAATCATCAATCGTGCAGACGGCAGCAAGCAGGAAGCGAAAGTCCTGCTGCGTATCGATACACCGATCGAAATTGACTACTACAAGCACGGCGGCATTCTGCCCTTCGTGCTGCGCCAGTTGCTGGCGGCTTGATTTGTTGATTGGCATTGGATGTTCACGGCCCGCGTTCCGTGAACATCCTGCTTGCAAGCCAGGTGTAAGAAAGCGTCTGTATTCTTCGACGAAAGAAAATACCGGATAATCCGGAGCTTTATCAAAAACCCAATTTTGGAGACATCTTATGTGGAAAGTATTTGCCGGATTTATCGTGTTTGCCTTGCTCGCGCTGTTCGTAATCATGAAAGGCGGCGACAAAGTTGATATGCAAGGCGAAGCTGGAGGTCATAGCCCGGCAGAATCTTCCGCACCTGCACATGACACTCAAGCAGCTCCGGCAGCTCCTGTAGCACCAGCGGCACCAGCAGCTGCCGCACCGGAAGCATCGAAGTAATTAACGTTATTTCGAGAAAGCCGCATGGATGATCCATGCGGCTTTTTTATTTTTTTGCCTAAATCTGGGCGTGTCATTCAAAACGCCTTCTGCCCATAGAGGCAGATCATCAATTATCTCCGCGCAAGCTTCTCATCCTGTTTTGGTAGGCTCTTATCGAATCTACTACAATACGATTCCTTCGCCTCACTCTTGACCCGCCATGCGCCGCTCTTCCAAAAATTCTTCACCCAAGCTGTCGGCCGATAGCCAGCGACTGATTTCTCTTGCCCAAGGGTTGGCGCAGGCTGCCAGCCGCGTGGAGGAACGCGCTTGGGAACAAGCGTTGGACACACTGATTCACAAAACGCTCAAGGGCGGCCATCAGGAGACTATCGATGCCACGCTCGAGAATCTCTTCAAAAGCGACCTGAACGCATATGATGCCTTGATGGAAGCGGTCGAAGCCGGCAGCGAATCGTGCACCGTAGAGCATGAAGGCGTCCAATACAGTGTGTTGCTGATTACCGCTCCGATTCTGGCCTGGACCCGTTTTTCCATTGCCTCCGGCCCGATTTCCGAGGACATGCTCACGACGCTTTGCGCGCACCTGCGTGGCCACTTGCTCGCGCCCGATACGCGTTTAGCCATGGCGCCGACCTTGTTCGCGATCGATCAATTGCCGCGCACACATGCCGAAACCTTTTCGCTCACGCAGCGTCTGTCACAAGCCGCAGTGAAAGGCACGGCGCTGCGGCCCCTAGGTAATCTGCCGGAAACCGCGCCTTTCCTGGCCGATACACGCTACTTGCTGGCCGCTGTTGCAGCGCCCGCAGGAGCACCGCTTTTCCGCTGGCAAGCGACGATGGATGTCGCTGACCGCATGCAGGCGCTCGCGCAGTGGCGCGCGCAAGCGATGCCGAATATCGCCACCCTGCTGCCAGGCTGCGGTATCGAACTGTTGATGCCGGAGGCCTACTATGTTGCCTGCCGCGAGGCAGACAAGCACATTCGTCCTGCCTCGATCCGCGCTGCGGTACATTTCCTGACGCATACCCTCAGCATTGAGCCAAGCGGGCTGCGGGCAATCATCGGTAGTTTTGCAGAAGATCACGTCGAAGGCCGGGTCGATGAATACCGCATCGGATTCACGCTTCGGCAAAACCCCGAAGTCATCTACGGCGTCGTCTGGCCTTTGTATGGCCGGGAAGATGAGGAAGAACCGGACAGCACGAGCTTCGAAGCGCTGACCACACCGGAAGTACTGGAAATCAACCTGCGTACGCCAATGGAAGAAATCGTGGCACTGCTGCGCGCGTGCGGCGTTACCCACATCAAGCGTCACAGCGAGCTTTTCCCGATGGAGTTTTGCGACGACTGTGGCGCCCCCTTATATCCCGATGCCGAGGGTGAACTGGTGCATGCGGAAATGCCAGACGATGCTCCCGCGGGTACTGGGCATTTACATTAGAGCGCTTTCAGCCTGACTGCGCAGGCTGCTTTTCAATACGAACCCGAGCAATCCTGCATCGCTCGGTATCGCGCCTCGTACCACTTACCATCTGCTGTAAGGATGGCGTAGCAGGTTCGCATTGAAGTAGCGTGAATCCTGCGTCACCTCGTCGCCGATCCAGCCTGGCCTGGAGAATGTCTGGCTTTCCGACTCCAGTTCAATTTCCGCCACTACCAAGCCGGCATTCTCGCCGAGAAATTCATCGACTTCCCACAGCATTCCTTCATACGGAATGCGGTAGCGTTTTTTCTCGATAATAGGCCGCTCGCAAAGCGTGTCGAGAAAGACCTGTGCCTCCACAACAGGGATGGGATATTCCCACTCGCTACGCGTCATTCCCGCGGTACGCCCTTTGATCGTCAGCATTGCCTTGTCACCTTCGATACGCACGCGCACGATGCGCTCCGGCGCAGATGACAAATACCCCTGGCGCAGCAGCACGCCCTGCCCCATCGATTTCCAGCTCGCGTCGCGGACCAGGAATTTGCGCTCGATTTCCACGCCCATGACTATCCCTTCATCACGGTTTGCAGGATCGGCTGCAGGATCGCCCTGCCCAGTTCTGCACTGCGCGCACCATTCCAGCCGACTGCTTCATCCGGCAGCTTGGCATTGTCCTTGAACGGCATCTCCAGCGTCAGCGACAGACAACCGAAGGTATGACCGATGTATTTCGACGCCAGTTGCAGCATATCTTCCCGATACTTGCTCGCCTCGTAACCATGCTCCGTCTGGAAGTCCGGGCTGGCCCGCCGGAATGCCTCGATGAAGGCTGCTTGCTCGGCCTGTTGCTGCGCAGTGAAACCTTCCAGCATCTCGCAACCGGCAACGAACACATACGGCAGGCTTTCATCGCCATGCACATCCAGAAACAGATCGCAGCCGGTTTCATGAATCTTGTTTTTCACCACAAAGACTTCCGGGCTGCGCTCCATCGAGGGCGCCATCCATTCGCGGTTCAGGTTCGCACCCGCGGCGTTGGTGCGCAGGTTGCCGCGCACCGCACCATCCGGGTTCATGTTCGGAACACTGTAAAACACTGCATGCTCCAGCAGGCGTCGGGCAACCGGATTGCTGCGGTCTAAAAGTGCATCGAGCATGCCTTCCATGAACCATTCCGCCATTGTCTCTCCGGGATGCTGACGGGCGATGATCCAGATTTTTTTCACCGCCGCAGGATCGCCGATCACCACCATGTTGATGTCTCGGCCATCGATGCTGCTGCCAATGTCCTGCACACGGCCAACAGCAGAAGCCTCTACCCTTCCCAGAAAGTCCAGATGCCGCTCCCAGGAATAAGGCTCGAAGTAGGCGTAATACACGCTATCGCGCTCCGGCGTATGCGTGATCGTCAGCACCTGGCCGTCATAACTGGTCGGCACGCGGAACCAGTTCTTCCGGTCGTAGCTTGCAACGGCGCGATAGTTTTCCCAGCCGTGGGGAAAAGCCGCCTGCCCCGCATTCAGAAAACGCATCGTGCATGATTTGCCGCCTGCACCTTGTAGTCGAAAATAAAACCATTGCAAAACATCCGCATGCGAATCCTTGCGGAGCTTGATCTCGATTGCATCCGCACTCTCCACACGGATCACGTCAATGGCACCGGCATCGAACTGATGGCTAATTTTGATTGGCATATTCTCCAAAGCCCGTTCCGCACAGAATGAATCCGCCTTTCGGAACCGCTTTTCAAGGTTGTTGGCTCAAATGCTATTCTGCGGCTTTTACGTACTTACGCAAAGTTTCGGATGAAGTTTCCAAAAACATTCCTGATCTTCCTGCTCGCACTGATTACCTCATGGGCACAAGCGGATGCATGGCCATCACGGCCAATCCGCTTCGTTGTCGCCGCACCCGGCGGCTCCTCGCTCGACATCATCGCGCGCATCCTCGGCGACAAGCTGAAGGAGCGCCTCGGGCAATCGATCGTGATCGACAATATTCCCGGGGCTTCGGGCACGATTGCCACCAACAATGTTGCCAAGGCAAGTGCAGACGGCTACACCCTTTTAATGTCGTATAACGGGCCGCTTGCATTCACACAGTTCCTCACCAAGCTGCCCTACGATCCGCAGAAGGATCTCGCGCCCGTGATCCAGACCAGCTCGCAACCCAATGTCCTCGCCATCAACGCAAATCTGCCGGTCAAAAATGTGGAGGAATTGATTGCCTACGCGAAGAAGCACCCCGGCAAACTGAATTACGCCTCGGTCGGCAACGGCTCCTCGTCCCATCTGACGATGGAGCTTTTTAAAAGCATGACCAGCACGCACATCGTCCATATTCCCTACAACGGCGCGCCGCCCGCCGCACTCTCTACCGCTAGCGGCGACACGCAGGTCATATTCAGCGTGCCGTCCGTCGTCATGGCGCATATCAAAAGCGGTAAAGTAAAAGCATTGGCTGTCACCGGTTCCGCCCGCTTTCCGCTGCTTCCCGATCTGCCCACCGTCGCAGAATCCGGCTTGCCGAAATTTGAATCGATGACATGGAACGGAGTTCTGGTGCCGCACGGCACACCACCGGAAATCATTCACCGTCTCAATCGCGAAATCGATGCGGTCCTGAAACTGCCGGAAGTAAAAGCGCGCCTGAACACAGCCGGCCTGGAGCCGGCCGGCGGCTCCGCCGAAGCATTCAAGACGCTGATCGCATCGGAAGCAAAGAAATGGTCGGAAATCATCAGGAAGACCGGCGCCACGCTGGACTGACTGCCCAGATAAAGGTACATATTGGAAAGCGGCACCGCTCTGCTATAATGTGCGGCTCGTCGGGGCGTAGCGCAGCCTGGTAGCGTACTTGCATGGGGTGCAAGGGGTCGGGAGTTCGAATCTCCCCGCCCCGACCAGAAGAATCAAACACAAAGGCCAATCTTCGGATTGGCCTTTTTGTTTTTACGGCTGTCTAAAATGAGCGCCCTGAAAGATGTGCGCCCGCTGCAGCCCTTGAACCATCTGACATCAAAAACCATATGCCCATAGCCCGCCCGCCGCTTCCTTTAGCCGATTACCAGCGCATTTTCCGCGTGCTGAAAGCCGTTATCGATGAAGCCGGTGCCGACACGGCACACGCCTGCATCTTGTATAGCGTGGCTGGCGCAGCCCTTGTCGAGCAAATCTACAAGAAACGATGCCAACCGGTTGCCGGCGCGGCTTTCTATGCTCTTGACGATAGCGCCGGAACCATCTTGTCGTTCTGCGACCAGGAAGAACGTCACAACAACCTCAGCTCCGCCAAGGGATTCCATTGCTGGATTTTGTGCGAAGGCTACATCATCGATTTCATGGCGCCGGTTTTTCGCGAATCGCTGCACGCGATCGGCGTCAAGGAAAACTGCTCGCGCAAGATGTTCCAGAAGCCGCTCGAATCGATGGCCGATTCTCGCCTGCTGATGCGTACACCCGGAGATTTCTTCCTGCTGCCGAACGTGGAGCTGACGCGGCAGATTTTGACGGAATTCCATTCCCACGAGGCGAACAATGAACTGTTGAAGCTGTGCGCGCAGTGGTACAAGAAGCCGCCCAGGAGCATGCCGAGCCAGATTTCCATACAAAACAATACCGGCCTCACCTCGCTGCTGACCTTGGGCGATTTGTCCTTGACTGGCGTCTGGTGAAACGCCTACAGCCTGCTAATAAGCAGGCTTTGCCCGCCCAGAAAAAATAAAGGGTTGCAGGTCACTGACCTGCAACCCTTTGCGCATTTGGCGGGCATTAAGCCATTACAGTCGGCCGCAGTCAGTGCAGGATTTTGGGCAATTACCGGAGGGCGGCATATACCCCCTCCGGTGACTGTCAGCCCGTGTGGATCAACTCTCGACCGGTTTCGCAACGGGCACTGAAGCAGGCGCGGAAGCCGGTGCCGAAGCAGGCTTGCGCATCTGGAACAAGGCGCCGATCTCGCCAACGATGCCCCTGCGGAACGCGAGCACGCAGACGATGAAGATGAAGCCGGTGACGATGGTGACCGATTCGCCAATCGAGCGGAACCATTCGATATTCGTCAGCGCCGCCAGCCAGTTGCCCAGGTCGCCCAGCTTGTTTTCC
>DATFAZ010000216.1:0-7442 GCA_035254105.1 Noviherbaspirillum sp.
ACGCGAAGTTGAACATGGCGGCGAGCGCATCGTATACGGTACGCGCAGCCCGCTGCGCAGCTGGAACCCTGTCTGGGCCAACCTTGAAGGCTACAAGGCAATCTGGATCGACTGCTGGCGCACGCAGCGCATTCGCGACAAACTGCGGGTTTGGTTTGCACGTCCGGGCTGGCATCCGGAGGATGTGACGAAGAAATGGCCTTCTCCTCAGTTTGATATCAAGCGCCCTCTTTACGATCCGCCGCTGACCCGCGCGGAACAGGCTTATTGCACTATCCAGTTCAGCATTGTGCTGCTGATAACCACGCATTTTCTGGCTGCGTACACGAGGATGCCAATGTGGGAACAAGTCGCGTATGCGCTGTGGCTCGGCGCCGGCCTGTGGATTGTCGGCGGCTTGCTGGAACGGCGCAGGAATTATGTGTCGCTTGAAGTAATACGCCTGCTTGCTACGGACATCGGGGTGATTTACACCGGCGCGTGGTTCGGAATGCCTGCATTGCCTGTGGCTGCACAATCCGCAGTCATCGCCGGCACGGCATGCTCCCTGATCGCACTGAGGATGTTTTTCCGGAGCCTGCCATCGGAGCATGGTCGCCTTTCGCATCAATAACGAGGTCGTTATCGGCCCGAAGCGAAACAGCACTTGGGAAGCAAACCTCGCCATAAACTGGATCAACCCGCATATGCGTGAGAGAGCCATGTCTGTGTTTCGCTGCTTGGCAACATAAAGCTTCCGCGACACACTCCGTGTAGTTAAAAGACAAGAATGATGAACACACTTAAACAAGTGACCTTTGCCTGCTTGTCATTGCTGCTATCAGCATGCGCAACGCAGACGCCGCCTGCAAGCATTGCGCCGGCAACGCCTGCGCAATGGCACGCACCTCTACCCTCCAGCGCCACGGCGGATGCTCTGCCTCATAACGGCACGCTGCCCGGCCTTTCGCAATGGTGGCAACAGCAAGGCGATCCGTTGCTGGTGCAGTTGATCGAGGCTGCACAGGAGGTCAGCCCATCGATTGCAGCAGCAGCAGCACGCATCGAACAGGCCCGCTCCACTCGTGTAGCGGCAAACGCCGCATTGCTGCCAACACTGGATGCTTCACTGAGCGCATCCAGAACCAGCGCCCAGCCACCGCTGCCGATCAATACGGTGGCACAGGCAGCGCTGCAAACATCCTGGGAAATCGATCTGTTCGGCGCGGGGCGCGCCAGCCGCGATGCGGCGCAGGCCCGACTGGAAGGCGCGGAGGCGGGATGGCACGATGCCCGAGTGGCAGTTGCAGCGGAAGTCGCTAACCAGTATTACAGTTTGCGTGCCTGCGAAAAATTGCTGAACATTACACTCGCCGATACGACATCACGCGCAGAAATCGCGCGTCTGTCTGAACTCAGTGCGCGCGCCGGCTTTCAGGCTCCGGCCACCGCAGCCCTGGCTCGCGCCAGCGCCGCAGAAGGCAACGCGCGCGCAACGCAGCAGCGCGCCCTGTGCGATATCGACATCAAGGCACTGGTTGCGTTGACAGCCATGTCTGAGCAGGAATTGCGGCAGCAACTGGCTGAGAATCGCGACGCGCCTGATCAGTCCACATCATTTTCCATCGCCAGCCTGCCCGCCCAGACACTGACGCAGAGGCCGGATGTATTCGCTGCAAGCCGCGAGGTGGCTGCTGCCAGTGCTGAGATTGGGAATGCGCAGGCTCAACGTTATCCTCGTCTGAGCTTAAGCGGCTCTGTCGGCGCTGCAAAGTTTCGCGCCGCCGGCCTCAGCGACGATCTCGCCACCTGGTCAGTCGGGCCACTGGCACTGAGCTTGCCCTTGTTCGACGGCGGCAGCCGTGCCGCCAACATCGAGGCAGCGAAGGCGCGCTACAACGAAGCCGCTGCAAGATATCGCGCCACGGTCAGGCAGGCAGTGCGAGAAGTGGAAGAAGCGCTGGTCAATCTTCAAAGCACGGGCGCCCGCCGCGAGGACGTGCTGCTTGCCGCACAGGATTATCGCGTCTCCTTCAATGCAACCCAGAGCCGCTACAAAAACGGCCTGGCAAGCCTGGTTGAACTGGAGGAATCACGCCGCACATTGCTGGCTGCTGAAAGCGTCGTCGTATCGCTGGAGCGTGAACGCCGCGCCGCATGGATAACACTGTACCGCGCCGCAGGCGGAGGATGGACCGGCCCTTCTATGGATGCAGTGCAGGCGCAACACTGATCTGCCGAATCGGAAACGAACAATATGAAACGCTTTAAACGCAAAACCTTCACCATTGCTGTCATTGCACTCCTGATCGCTGTCGTAACCGGCATTGCAATATTCTTAGCCGGGCAAAGCCAGCCGGATGATCAAAAGACGGCGACTGCCAAGCCTGCCCTGACTGTGACCACCGTGCGGCCGGCGCAAACCCGCCTGCCGATCCGGCTGGCAGCAAACGGCAATATCGCTGCCTGGCAGGAAGCCAGCATCGGCAGTGAATCGAACGGCCTGCGACTGAGCGAGGTACGCGTCAATGTCGGCGATGCCGTACGTGCCGGACAAGTGCTTGCCGTTTTTGCGGTTGAATCTGTGGAAGCCGACGTCGCGCAGGCACGCGCCAACCTGATGGAAGCAGAGGCGACTGCTGCAGATGCCGCAGCCAATGCAGCAGGCGCACGCACCTTGCAGGAAACAGGCGCCTTGAGCGCACAGCAAATCAACCAGTATCTGACCGCAGAACAGACGGCAAAGGCGCGCGTGGCTGCGGCAAAGGCGACTCTCGCCGCACAGCAATTACGCATGCGGCATGTGCAAGTCCTTGCACCGGACAGCGGCGTCATTTCCGAGCGCAAGGCAACTGTTGGTGCGGTCGCCGGCGCTGGCACAGAGCTGTTTCGCATGATCCGCAAGGGGCGCCTGGAATGGCGGGCAGAAGTAACCTCGTCCGAACTGGCTCGCTTGCAGGCCGGCACGCCCGCTGTAGTGACCGCTGCTAACGGCGCCCGGCTTCAAGGAAAGGTGCGGATGATCGGCCCAACAGTCGATCCGCAAAACCGATCTGCACTGGTGTATGTCGATCTGCTTCCGGTACCTGCACAGGCATCGCCGGCCAAGGCCGGCATGTTCGCCCGGGGCGAATTCGATCTGGGCACATCGACCGCGCAGACGGTGCCGCAACAGGCAGTCGTCCTGCGCGACGGCTTCAGCTACCTCTTCCGTCTTGGTCCCGGTAATCGCGTAAGCCAACTCAAGGTGCGCACCGGTCGCCGGATCAATGACCAGGTGGAGTTGCTGGACCCGATAGCGCCTGACACGGTCATCGTCGCCAACGGTGCCGGCTTCCTCAATGAAGGCGACTTTGTCCGCGTGGTCGAAGACACCCGCCCATCATCCCCTGGCAGCCGGCAAGGGCAGCCATCATGATGAATGTCTCGTCCTGGTCGATCAGGAACCCGATCCCGGCGGTAATGCTGTTCGTATTGCTGACCTTTGGCGGAGTGCTGTCTTTCAATGCGATGAAGGTGCAAAACTTTCCGGACATTGAACTTCCCACAGTCTCCGTGTCGGCTTCCCTGCCCGGAGCCGCGCCGGGCCAGCTCGAAACCGAAGTTGCACGCAAGCTGGAAAACTCCATCGCCACGGTTCAAGGTTTAAAGCATATTTACACCAAGGTACAGGATGGCAGCGTGACCATTACCGCCGAATTCCGTCTCGAAAAACCGGTGCAGGAAGCGGTAGACGATGTGCGTTCGGCTGTGGCGCGGGTGCGCAGCGATCTTCCGGGCGACTTGCGTGATCCGATCGTTAACAAGATGGACCTTGCCAGCCAGCCGGTGCTGGCATTCACCATACGTTCGCCGCGCATGGATGACGAGGCGATGTCCTGGTTTGTCGATCACGATGTCACGCGCAAACTGCTGGCGGTGCGCGGCGTCGGCGCGGTCAACCGGGTCGGCGGTGTCAGTCGCGAGGTGCGCGTCGCGCTCGATCCGGCGCGGCTGCAGGCGCTCGGCACGACTGCGGCCGATATTTCACGCCAGCTGCGACTGGTGCAAACGGAAAGCGCCGGGGGCCGCGCCGACCTCGGAAACAGCGAGCAGCCGATCCGCACGCTGGCCACCGTCAAGTCCGCCGAAGAACTGGCTCGTCTTGAACTTGCCTTATCCGACGGCCGCCGCATTCGCCTCGATGAGGTCGCCACAGTAAGCGACACGATTGCCGAACTGCGTGCCGCTGCCCTGCTCAATGGCCAGCCCGTTGTCGGCTTCGAAGTATCGCGCAGCAAGGGCGAAAGCGAAGTCGCCGTCGGCGCCGCCGTACAGCAAGCGCTGGCTGAACTGAAGGCGCAGCATCCCGACCTGGAACTGACTGAAGCCTTTAACTTCGTCACCCCCGTTGAAGACGAATATACCGGCTCAATGCACCTGCTGTATGAAGGTGCGATTCTGGCGGTGGTGGTGGTATGGCTGTTCCTGCGCGACTGGCGCGCAACTTTTGTATCCGCAGTCGCCCTGCCACTCTCGGTCATTCCGGCATTCATCGGCATGTACCTGCTGGGCTTCTCGATCAATGTCGTTACATTGCTGGCGCTGTCGCTGGTGGTCGGCATCCTGGTCGACGATGCGATCGTCGAAGTCGAGAACATCGTGCGTCATCTGCGCATGGGAAAGACGCCGTATCAGGCAGCGATGGAGGCAGCCGATGAAATTGGGCTGGCGGTGATCGCCACTACTTTTACGCTGATCGCGGTGTTCCTGCCGACGGCCTTCATGAGCGGCGTAGCCGGACGCTTCTTCAAGCAGTTTGGCTGGACCGCCTCGCTGGCGGTGTTCGCATCATTGGTCGTGGCGCGCGTGCTTACGCCGATGATGGCAGCGTATATCCTGAAAGCGGCCGGTGCAGCGCATGAAGATCCGCGCTGGATGCGCATGTATATGCGTGCGGCAGCATGGTGCCTGAAGCACCGCGTGATCACGATGATGGCGGCGACAATATTTTTTATCGGCTCGATCGCACTGATTCCACTCTTGCCAACAGGCTTTATCCCGCCCGACGACAATTCGCAGACGCAGGTCTACCTTGAATTGCCGCCAGGGGCGACACTGGAACGAACTACGGCAGCTGCCGAACATGCGCGCGCACTGGTTGGCAAGGTAGCGCATGTCAGGAACGTGTACACCACTGTCGGTGGCGGCAGTGCTGGCGGTGATCCGTTCACTCCGAAAGGCTCCGCTGAAATCCGCAAAGCCACGCTGACAGTCCTGCTTGACCCGCGCGGCGAGCGCCCACGCAAACAGGTCATCGAGAACCAGATGCGCGCCGCACTGGAAAAACTGCCGGGCGTACGCAGCAAAGTTGGTCTGGGCGGCTCCGGTGAAAAATACATACTGGTGCTGACAGGTGAAGATCCGAACGCGCTGCAGGCTGCGGCACAGGCGGTAGAGAAAGAACTGCGCACCATTCCCGGCCTTGGCAGTGTCGCGTCAACCGCAAGCCTGATTCGGCCGGAAATCGCGGTGCGCCCCGATTTCGCACGTGCCGCAGACTTGGGCGTAACAAGCACCGCCATTGGCGAAACGCTGCGCATTGCCACCGTCGGCGACTACGACACGTCGCTGGCAAAAATGAACCTTTCTCAACGCCAGGTACCGATCGTGGTCAAGCTGGACGAATCGGCGCGCGAAGACCTGCAGGTGCTGGAGCGGCTGGCTGTACCAGGCGCGCGCGGGCCGGTAATGCTGGGCCAGGTCGCGGAACTTGAAATTGCCGGCGGCCCGGCCGTGATTGACCGTTACGACCGTTCGCGCAACATCAACTTCGAAATCGAGCTGTCCGGGTTGCCACTGGGCGAGGTAACGGCAGCGGTGCAGCAACTGCCATCCGTGATGAATCTCCCACCTGGCGTGCGTGTCGTCGAAGTGGGTGATGCCGAAGTAATGGGCGAGTTGTTCGCCAGCTTCGGCCTGGCAATGCTGACTGGCGTGCTCTGCATCTATATCGTGCTGGTGCTGCTGTTCAAGGATTTCTTGCATCCGGTGACGATTCTGGCAGCGCTGCCGCTGTCGCTTGGCGGCGCCTTCGTCGGCCTGCTGGTTGCGCAGAAAAGCTTCTCGATGCCCTCACTGATCGGCCTCATCATGATGATGGGCATCGCCACAAAGAACTCGATCCTGCTGGTCGAGTACGCCATTGTCGCGCGGCGCGACCATCACCTGAGCCGCTTCGACGCACTGCTCGACGCCTGCCACAAGCGCGCGCGTCCCATCATCATGACCACTCTTGCCATGGGCGCCGGCATGATGCCGATTGCGCTTGGCCTCGGCGCGTCCGATGCCAGCTTCCGTTCTCCTATGGCGATTGCCGTGATCGGGGGACTGATTACTTCCACCGTGCTTAGTCTATTGGTGGTGCCAGCGGTGTTTACCTATATGGATGATCTTGAGCATTTATTACGACGCGTAGGGCGCACATTGAAAGGCAAATGATTGCGCTTGGGCTTCGCTCTTGTAATGCAGTCCGTCGCGTATGTAGAGTGAAGTAAGTAGCCAATCCCCCCAACGGACTTCCCTTCATTATTTCAGAGGTAACGCTGCTTACCTCTGCGTTTTCCTTCCTTTCCGATCTGTCCCTATGGCATCAAAAAACGCTTTCGAATCGTCGGAAATTATTACAACGTAATAATCCTTTCATTGGTCACTTCCAATATTTTGTTTTAGTTCAAGTAGTTATAAAAATTGAAATGGTTGGCACTCTCCATGCTTAGTGTGCGGCGCAGCAATAGCTGCACTTATGAAACAGAAGTGCTTCATCAATTAAAAACAAAAGGAAGAACAATGAAATTTGGAAAATTACTTGGCTTTGGCGTGTTCGCCCTGAGCATGTCCAGTGCAGCCATGGCAGCGCCTTTCATCAACGGTGGGTTTGAAGGCGGCAATACCAATGGCTGGACCACCGGCGGCGGCTATCGCGGCAGTGTATCCAACACCTCCTTAACCCCTGCGGACGTGCTGCCGGGCGGCTCCCTGTACAGCGGCCCTTCTACCCGTTCCTCGATCATCAGCGCTGGCACCCTTGATGGCAATCTCGGTGCCGCTCTGGGCAGCACGGTATATAGCGGCAGCTATTCGTATCGGACCGAGGATCTCATGTGGGGTGGAAACGCCTCGGCAATCAGCCAGAGCGTAAAAAATTACACAGACAGCAGCATCTTCTTCGCATGGAAAGCGGTGCTTGAAAACGGCGGCCATACCGCAGACGAGTCGGCCTTGTTCAAGGTCGTGCTGCGCGACGACACGACCGGCAGCACCCTGATCGACCGTACCTTTAACGCAGGTGCTACCGGAACGGGTGTGGACAATCGATTCAACTCATTGGGTGGCCTGTTCTACACACCGAATTGGCAGATCGAGCAACTGACGATCGACAGCCTGCTCTCCGGTCACGACTTCACCCTGTCGCTGCTGGCAGC
>DATFAZ010000217.1:0-6322 GCA_035254105.1 Noviherbaspirillum sp.
CAATTCCTTGATTTCCTTGGCGGCTCCGGCAGAGCGCTGTGCCAGACTGCGTACTTCCGAAGCGACCACTGCGAAACCGCGGCCCTGCTCGCCGGCGCGTGCGGCTTCCACTGCAGCGTTTAGTGCCAGGATATTGGTCTGGAACGCAATGCTGTCGATGACACCGATGATGTCGGCGATCTTGCGCGAACTCTCCCGGATGGATGCCATCGTGCCGACCACCTGGCCCACTGCATGGCCGCCCTTGACGGCAACGTCCGATGCCGAAGCCATCAGCGTGTTGGCCTCCCTCGCGTTGCCGGCATTCTGCTTTACGCTGCCCGTTAGCTCTTCCATTGAGGATGCAGTCTGCTCAAGCGCGCTGGCCTGCGACTCGGTGCGCGCTGACAGGTCGGCGTTGCCCGATGCGATTTCGGATGCGCCACGAGAAACCATATCAGTCGCTTCCTTGATCTGGCCGACAAGCAGCTTCACGTTGATTTGCAGGATGCGCAGGGATTGCGCCAGCCGCGACATTTCATTGTCGCCGTCGGAGTTGATCCGGCCGGTGAGATCACCGGCGCTCATGCGTTCGATATCGTCGCACATGCGTTCCAGCGGCGCGATAGCACCGCTGTGCAGCAGGAATCCGGACAGCAGGCTCAGCAAAAGACCGATTGCCGACGCGGCACCTGCGAGGACTGCAACAGAGTGGTTATCGAGCGATAGAGCAAGCAGGTTTGCTGCAAACAACAAGGTCAGCAAGCCGGATGAAATCATGATCTTTGATTTGAGGGAGAGCTTGCCAAAAAACTTGAGAAGTCCGAGCGGAGAGCGGCGCACGATCGATCCCTCATGCACGCCGATGTTCCTGTTGCCGTTGCGGATTTCACGGTAAGCCTGCTCTGCCGCTGCCACCTGTTCGCGACTGGGCTTGATGCGGATCGACGTATAGCCGACCATCTTGCCGTTTTCGAGGATCGGCGCGGCGTTGGCTTCCACCCAATAGTGGTCGCCGTTCTTGCAGCGGTTTTTCACCAGGCCGGTCCATGCCTTGCCGCTTTTAATGGTGCACCAGAAGTCCTCGAAGGCCTCGCGCGGCATGTCCGGGTGGCGCACGATATTTTGTGGCGAGCCCAGCAGTTCTTCTTCCGAGAAGCCGCTGATGTTGACGAAGTCGCGATTGATATACGTAATGATGCCGCGCAAATCCGTCTTGGACACGATGGTGTCGGTGTCCTTCAGGACGTATTCAACATTGGTGACAGGCATATTGGTTCGCATCGGGCATTCCTCTTGGGATGGAAGTTTTGTGTACGAGGGCGACACCCATACTCTCCAACCGCATGTCTGCATTCAGCAATTGGTGCTGAGCCGTCAGCCGTGCATGCTGTCCGAATCGGCCTTGCTCCGGCGATAGATCAAATCGGAGAAGGTGGAATATGTTTGTCTAGGACAAAAAGTCAATTTATGCCATCCTATGCGCTTGGTTTCCAATTGTCAATTGTTTGTTCTAGACAACTTTATTCCGTACAATCCCGGGAAGACGGATGAAACAGGTGTGCAGTAACTCAGAAAAAGTATGGTGAATAAACAATGACGGCGGCCATGAAGTCAATTGCGGCAGTGGAACGCGATACCGGGCTCGGCAAGGACACGTTGCGTGTATGGGAGCGGCGCTATGGATTCCCGCTGCCTGAGCGGGACATGAAAGGTGAGCGTGTTTATACAGCGGAGCAGGTTGCCAAGCTGCGCTTACTCAAGCGCCTGATCGATCGTGGGCACCGGCCGGGAAAGATCGTACATCGTGATATAGGAGAACTGCAGGCGCTGGCCCAAGGCAACGGCGCCATGGACAGCGCGGAGGCGAAGCCACCTCTTAAACAGGAACTGGTGGCTTACCTCGAACTTTGTCAGTTGCATAAGACGGAAGAGCTGCGGCATAACCTGACACAGGCCATGATGCGAGCCGGCCTGCAAAGATTTGTCCTGGACACACTGGCGCCGCTGACTATCGCTGTCGGCGATTACTGGGCACAAGGCCGTTTAGAAGTTTTCGAGGAGCATTTGTACAGCGAAGTGGCGCAAAACATTTTACGTAGCGGAATTGCCTCCATTCCGCCGGTGCGCACCCCTGCCGATGCCCGGCCACGGATTCTTCTCACTACCTTCCCTCAAGAGCAGCACGCTCTGGGCCTGCTCATGGCAGAAGTGATGTTTGCCATGGAAGGAGCACGTTGCGTTTCGCTTGGTGTGCAGACGCCGATAGCCGATATCGCGTGGGCGGCGCAGGGTAGTGATATCGTCGCGCTGTCGTTTTCGACGGCGATGAATACCAATCAAGTCCTGGAGGGATTGAGCGAACTGGCTGCCGCCTTGTCGCCCCAGACGGAGATCTGGGCGGGCGGAGAATCGCCGGCCCTGGCCCGCTGTTCCTTGCCTGCATTCCGCCGGGTCGAGCTGACGACGGTTGCCCGTCAGATTGCGCTCTGGCGCAGCGAGCGTGCCGCCTGAAGCGGCACCTCGCGTTTGGTTCCTGCCCCCGAAAGCCGCCTTCTCGTTTGCGGCAAACAGGCGAGGGTTCTGTATGGTTTCGGCCTATTTCGCCTTGTCGTCGCCAGTGCTCCAGCCGGGGTGCTCAAAATATTTTCCGTAGTTGTGCAGCGACTGCAGTACTTCCATCGCGCCAACCCGTTGCGCCTGGAGCTTTGGCGCGCTGCGCATCAGTTCGGTGCCTCGCATCATGTCGGTCAAGGCCACGATATGGAGTGCCTTGTACGCATCCTTCGATAGCTTGTGGTCTTTCATGAGGGCAGCGATATTCTTGTCGATCGACTGCGCCAGCTGCAGATAATCCTGTGCCTTAAGCTGGTCCTTTTCGATGTTCTCTTTGTTTGCCGCCATCAGCTGGCGAATGCTTTCCATGTTTTTCCGCACTACGTCATCGGACTGCCATTTCTTGTCCTGCTTCGCACTGGTTTCAGTGCTTTGCCCGGCAGGCGCACGGGATGGTTCATCCGCAAAAGCCAGCGTTGCAAGGCAGAGCATTCCGGCTGCGCCGTATTTCCTGAGATTTTTCGAGCGTAATACCGCAAGCATTATTTCCCCTTTTTATACAAAATTCGATAGACAACGCCCGCAGTGTAACGAGCGAGGCTGAACGCAGCCTGAACGTGCATGGCAGTGCCTCCGGTTGAGGTACTTGCAACCCTGTTAATTCAGCTTGGTCTATCATCCTTGTTGGCGCAGACGAGCTTTTATTCCGTCCATCACCTTGACCGCCGACCATGGAGTGCGGATTGAGCACTGCAGGTTAACTAATTATAGGAAATAATTCTCATGTCACAGTTCATCTTTGAAACGGTCCCGAAAATTATTTGCCAGCAGGGTGCTGCGGCCCATATCGGCGACAACGCGAAGCAGCTCGGCATCAGTCACGTCTATGCCGTGACCGACCGTTTCCTGTTCGATTCCGGCCTGCTCGATGCCGCGTTGGAAAGCCTGCAAGCAGCAGGCATCAAGGTCACCATTTTTTCTGACGTGCAGGCCGACCCGCCGGAGGTTAGCGTGCTGGCCGCGGTGGAGCAGGCCAGGGCAGCCGGCGTCGATGGCGTCATCGGCTTCGGTGGCGGCAGTTCGATGGACACGGCCAAGCTGGTCGCGCTGCTGGTGAAAACGCCGCAGGCCCTGCCGGAGATTTACGGCGTCAATCTCGCGCGCGGTCCGCGCCTGCCGCTGATCCAGGTGCCGACAACTGCCGGCACCGGCTCTGAAGTGACCGCGATTTCGATCCTGACCACGCCGACCAACGAGAAGAAAGGCGTTGTATCTTCTTTCCTGTATCCGGATATCGCATTGCTGGACAGCCTGCTGACCCTCGGCCTGCCGCCACGCGCCACAGCGATGACCGGCGTGGATGCGATGGTGCATGCGATCGAGTCATACACGACGCGAAACAAGAAAAATCCCTTGTCCGACGCGCTGGCTGTGCGTGCATTGACGCTGTTGTACAACAACATCCGTACCGTGATCAAAAATGGCAACGATGCATCCGCTCGGGAATCGATGCTGCTTGGTTCTCTGTTTGCCGGCATGGCCTTCGCCAATGCACCGGTCGCCGCAGTGCATGCGCTCGCGTATCCGCTGGGCGGTCATTACCACCTGCCGCACGGATTGACCAATGCTCTGGTGCTGCTGCCGGTACTGGAGTTCAATCGTCAGGCAGCAGCGCCGCTGTATGCGGACCTCGGCCGCGCTATCTTGCCGGAGCGCGATCTCGGCAGCGAGGGGGATGCCGTCAATGCCTTCATCGAAGCGATCCGCGAACTGGTCGCCGAAATGCCGTTCGAACAAAACCTGAAGAGCGCGGGCGTGCCGGAAGCCGATCTGGAAATGCTGGCGAAGGATGCGATGAACGTGCAGCGCCTGCTGGTCAACAATCCGCGCGAGGTTACTTATGACGACGCGCTGGCGATTTACCGTTCGGTCTATTGACGGTAAAAACCATCGCAAGCCTGGCGTTTCAGAACGTCAGGCTTCCATTCTGGATCATTGAATAAATCTGCGGGGTGAGCCGATCGTATCCGTGCTTGCGGTCCAGCAGCACATACAAAGGATCGTCTGTCCTGGCCGGATCGTACGCTTGCTGCTTCAGTTCCACCTTACGCAGCTTGAAGGTGGTGGTTACCTCCTGCGATTCGCTCAGGCGCAGGAACAGCGGCACCGCATAGCCGGGCAAGGATGAAAGCAGGTACCGGCAGATTGCCTGCGGGTCGAAGCTGGCTTCCGGTTGCAGCGTGATCGATGCCATCCCGGCGCGACCATCCGCATTGGGAATCGGCACACCGTACACTACTGCTTCCGCGATGCCGGGACAGCATTGCAGTATGCCTTCGATCTCGGTCGTGGCGACGTTCTCGCCCTTCCAGCGAAAGGTGTCGCCAAGCCGGTCGACGAAGGCGATATGGCGCATGCCCTGGTTGCGCACCAGGTCGCCGGTGTTGAACCACACATCGCCCTTGCGGAACACATTGCGCAGCAATTTCGCTTCCGAAGCTCTTGAATCGGTGTAGCCGTCGTAGGGCGAGCGCTCCGTCACCTCGCTGATCAGGAGGCCGACGCCGCCCGGTTTGACGCGGCGCATATAACCCTTGGCATCGCGCAGCGGCTGGTCGTTGTCGACATCGTATTCAATGACCGCATAAGCGAGCGGGCAGAAGCCGGCAGTGCGTTTCAGGTTGAATCCATTGACGAAAGCCACATTGCATTCGCTAGCGCCATAGAACTCGCAGATATGCGGAATGCCGAAGCGCTGCTGAAACCGGTCCCATATCTCGGGGCGCAAGCCATTGCCGACGATAACGCGCACGCTGTGCTCCCGGTCCCGAGGGCTTTCCGCTGCCGCCAGCAGGTAACGGCAAAGCTCCCCGATGTAAATGAAGCTGGTTGCTTGATGCCGTCGTATATCGTCCCAGAAATGCGTTGTGCTGAACTTGCGCGCCAGTGCCAGCGTTGCACCGGCACGCATCGCAGCGCCGAAGGCGACGTTCAGTCCGTTGTTGTGATAAAGCGGCAGCGGGCAATAAAGGACGTCGTCGCTACGCAGGCGCATCGACATCTGCCCGATACCGACCGAGGCCTTGCACCAGCGCAAATGCGTCATCGCCGCCGCTTTCGGCAGCCCGGTCGTGCCGGACGTAAAAGCGTAGTAGCACGGCTGGCCCAGCTTTACGCTGGCCGTCTCGGCAGGATTGGCATCGCTCATCCATGCGGACTCGGTGCGGATCGACAGATATCCGGGCGGGCTCTTGCCTTCGCCATCCCAGAACAGCAGCGGTTGCGAAGGCAGCTTGCCCCAGATTTCATCCATGGCCGGCTGGCATTCCTGACCCACTATCGCCAGACGCGGATTGACCAGGAAAATGCTGTGCGTCAACGCGTCGCCGCGCTGATGATGGTTCAGCATGCCGGCAATTGCGCCCAGCTTGACCGTTGCAACCATGCAAGCCAGCACTTCCGGCCGGTTCTCGAACATGATCGCCACGCAGTCGCCGGCGCGCACGCCATGGTTCTTGAAAAGATGGGCAAGCTGGTTGACCCATGCGTTGAACTCCGCGTACGTCCAGCTGCGGTCTTCGAACGACAATGCCGGATGGTGCGGCCGCAGTGCAGTCTGTTCTTCCAGCAGCCGGCCGATGGAATGCACATCGTCGCGCTTCATCCTGCCCAGCCGGGCGCTGTGCTGCAGAAAGGCAGGGATTGTCGGCAGCATGGGCTTCAGCGCACTCATCAGGTCCCTGAAGCCGATCGTATGGTTTTCGGCCTTCATCTTGTCTCGCTCCTC
>DATFAZ010000218.1:0-3822 GCA_035254105.1 Noviherbaspirillum sp.
GATTGACACGGTGCCGCCTTCTATCGAGACCTTGATGTCTTCCTTTTTAACACCCGGTATGTCGGCCTTGATCTGGAAAGCCTGATCAGTCTCGGATACATCCACGCGAATGCGCGGCTCGGCCTCCATACCGCGCAAGGACGGCAACATGGAAAACTCTTTCAGAAAATCGTCAGCATTGCGAAATGGATCGAGTCGCATCATTTCGCGAAAAGGATCAAATCGGGTCAGATTAGCCATAGCGGTCTCCATATCAATAAACATGTGAAAGTGAAACGGCCTTGAAGAACCGTTGTCTATTCAGGGCGCCACCGAATTGCAGCAACTGCTGTCTGCGCCTGCATCCATCATAGGGGCACACGAATGCAGGGATATGACGGACCTCAATGCCGTTTTCACGTTAATGCCATTTCCAAATCGGGATTGTGTTCGGAGAAACAAGGAAAAGAGCCAACCATGTTTACTGGAACCTTCAAGGACCGCGCCGATGCCGCCGAAATGCTGGCAAAGCAATTGCAGAATTACAGGGGACGCAAACCACTGATCCTCGCAATTCCACGCGGTGCGGTGCCGATGGGAAGCGTTCTTGCAGAGCGACTCGACGGGGAACTGGACGTCGTCCTGGTCCACAAGCTTGGTGCACCTTTCGATCCGGAGTTTGCCGTCGGCGCGATTGACGAGAGCGGCTGGACATACATTTCCCCCTATATCGGCGAGGTCGATATAGAGAGCGACGCCTTTGAAGAGATCAAGTTGCAGCAATTGGAGAGGTTGAAAAAACGGCGCGCCCAGTACACACCTTTCCTGCATCCGATTGATCCCTCGGGGCGCATCGTGATCGTGGTGGATGACGGCCTTGCGACGGGCGCAACGATGATTGCAGCATTGCATGCTGTTCGTGCAAAAAAGCCTGCGGAGCTGATATGTGCAGTTCCGGTCGCAGCATCGGAAAGTCTGGAAAACGTCACTCCGCTGGCGGACAAAGTGGTATGCCTTAATGCAAGCCCGAACTTTGGAGCGGTCAGCCGGTTCTATCGGCACTTCGATACGGTGACTGATGACGACGCAATAAAAATTCTCGCGGCAGCAGCGTCTTCCCGCCCTGCCTTTGAACGACCCGGCTGAAATGCCGCCGTACTCGATGCACGCTGAACATTACGGGCCGGAGATTGCTCCTGTATCGGTGCTCCGACTTAATCTGCGCGCAGCTTATGCCTCGCAAGCGCGGCAGTTCCCGGCACCTGCACAAATTCCAGGAAGGTATCTGTTACACCTTGTGCTCGCTGCGCACTGGCAGAGCGCCTGAACACGGTCTGGTCCAGCACTTCAGATAAATTGAGGGAAATTCCTGCATAGACGTATCGGGAGCCTATTTCGCGTTTCGCTAAAGATTCTGAATAGCCTCGGGTGCCATAACCCAGCGCTAACTCGAAATAGCGCAGAAAGGAATGCTCGCGCAAGGCTGGAAGTCCGCGGGCCTTCACGACAAAAAGATAAGTCTGACCGGAATAGTCGCCGAACGGATTGAAACTGCTGCCATGCGAGGGCCAATAGTGAAGCCGGAGATCAATCAGACGGTCCAACTCCGGCTTGCTTTCGAGCAGATAGGCAGCACCAACGCCCGCCACATTGATGATCGCATCCTCCTTGCTGAAGCTCCACTCCTTTGAAAATCCATCGAGGGTTTCCGCTGCGGCGAATGTTCCCAGGGCCATCCACGTTCCCAGCTTGAGAGAGTCTTCCGGTGTGTTGCCAGCCCATTCAAAAGCGCGGGTGAACAAGCGGGCGCTGGCATAGTTGCTGTAGAAATGTCCGAGCTTGTCGGCACCGCCGCTATAGGTATTTTTTCCAAACCAGCCCTCGTCGACTCTTCGGAAGCTGGTATGGAATCCATCTTGCCACCAGTGGGTCTTTCCATAAATCCCTACTGCCAGCGCACTGCCGGCCATGATCCCGATGTTGCGCCGCCTCAGATCCGGATCATCCTGCCAATTGTTGTCAGCCCGCCTGTTTGCCCAACGCGGGTCAGTGGTGGCGGCTGCGAAAACCGGATCGCGCCACGGGAGATCTCGAAGCGTCGTTGAATCCCGGGACACATCTTCTGCTGCGGCGAGCGGTGCAAAAATTGCAAATAAAAGAGCGCCGCATTGCGGCTTCCAATGTTGCTTCACTTTGCCGGATTCACTAGGCGCGCTGGCAAGCGAGGAAACGCCGGGCGCAAGCGCAGAACTTGATTCCCTGAGTACGCTGCGGGGCAACGTGGGCATGGAGGAGGTGGTTTTCGTAGAAAGTTGAGCTTTGCCAATCAGTGCAGATTAATGGGCCGGGTTGTGCGAACGCTTGATCAGTAACAACAAAGATGGTCAGATGCGCGACCTTATGGTGTCGTGCAGCAAACTTCCCCGGTTGCTTGCTAAGCGGGTATGTTGCAGAAGCTTCTGTTGGCGGACTTTTCGGATTCCGCCGGTGGATCAATCGGTTCCGAAGGCGGCAAAAGAGGTTCCGAAGGCGGAGTTAAAGGCTCAGACGGGGGCGTGACCGGTTCCGGCGGCGGGGATACCGGTTCAGATGGTGGCACTGGCCTTTGCGCTTTCCAGCTTTTCTGATCTTGCACGGCAAACCCTCCTTTGTCGGTTTCTTTTATGGAGCGCCAATCAAGCCGGATCAAATCGCCTGCCGATAGGCATATACCTGAAACACCGATTTTTAGAGTGCTTTCAAGAGCGGTTTCAATCTGCGAAAAATATCAGGACTCGATCAGTGCCGTAATTGATTCGTTGGTATGAAGGCGATGAATGGCCTGCGCGAACAGCGGAGCGCAGCTTAATATGCACACCTTTTCTTTCACCGCGCTGCCATCCACCCGGAACGCCGATACCGTATCGGTGACGACAATTTCTTCGAATGCACCTTCCGCCAGCACCGCGGGCGCCTCGCCCATGAACAGGCCGTGCGTTGCTGCAGCAAACACCCTCCTCGCGCCAAGCCGGCGGCATGTGCGCGCTGTGCGTGCGAGCGTGGTGCCGCTGCTGATCAAATCATCGATGATAATCGCGTCCTTTCCACTGACATCGCCAACCAGCATATCGCCGCTGACCACGTCACCGCTGCGGTGCTTTTCGGCGAATGCAGCGCCAGCGGGCTTGCCGATAGTCCGTGTCAATTGCTGGCGGAACTGCTCGGCGCGCTTGATGCCACCAGCATCCGGCGATACCACAACCACATCGTTCTCTTTGAACAATGGCGCGAAATGGGCGATGAACAGCCTGTTGGCTTCCAGGTTCTCGGTACGGCAGCGAAAGGCGTTCTGAAAAGCCGCCAGATTATGCACATCGATGGTCACTACCGCATCCACGCCCACCGCCTCGAACAGCGCCGCCACATAACGCGTAGTGACCGGATCGCGCGCTTTGCTTTTCCTGTCCTTGCGCGCATAGGCCAGGTACGGAACGATCGCCGTCACCCGGGCAGCGGCGGCGTCCTTTAATGCGCCGATGAAGAACAATAGCCGGCACAACTTGTCGTTGCCGCTTTGTTGCTGGTCGCCATACAGCGAGTGCAGCACGTACACATCCCTGCCGCGCACACTCACCAGTGGCCGTGCCTTGTGCTCGCCGTCCTCGAATTCGCGCTCCTCATGCTCACTCTGGGCAATGCCCAACTCTTGCGCCACCTGCTCGGCAAACGGCCGGGTGCTGTTGAGCGCAAACAGCATCAATTCATGGTCTGACATGGGATAGTGAACAGCTGCCGGCTCCGTCATCGACCTTTTCCCTTGTCCTGTGAACCGCTCGATGCAAGACCGGTCACCAAGGTCAAGCG
>DATFAZ010000219.1:0-5349 GCA_035254105.1 Noviherbaspirillum sp.
ACCTATATTGCACTTAGTTCCTGCATCGAACTGGCAAAGAAGCTCAACCGCAACTCGGCCGCAGTCGGCGTGGAAACGCGCGAAGACTGGGATCTGCTGCGCAAGCTCGGCTGCACCTATGCACAGGGTTATTACATTGCAAGGCCGATGGAAGGCGATGCGGTACCCGCGTGGATCGAGGAGTGGTCGCAGTTTTTCTGAAGCGTGGAGCAACTCCCCCGCTGTGCGGCCCAGAAGGGCAATGCATATTTTTGGAGTGCCTTTTCCAGGCAGAGCGTTACACTTAGGGTTTGTCCGACCGGTTTAACGCCTCATGAAATTTGCTCATCTCGTTGAAATCAACGACCCGTTCAATCCCCTGATCGATCCGCTGTCGCGCGAGCAATTGTGGCGCGGGCTGGTATTGCGCGCGGAAACGCCGACTCTCTTTATTCCTCATCTCGATCGGTGCGATGTGCTGGAGAAATCGGCATTGTCGCTATCACGTGAGTTGCATTATGGCGACCTGGTAATACGCGATCGGGTTACTTTCCTGCCGCAGCAACAGATTGTCTATCATGTGCCGCCACAAAAAGAAATTCCTGCGTCAAAGCTGACGATAACGATCGAAGAGCCGCAGCCGCAAGTATTCTTTGTGCGCTTCGAGTACGACGACAGTGCCAGCGAAGAGGCGGATGTCGCCAACGAGTTCTATAACGATTTCCGCCGCTCGGCGTATCAGGAAGCGGATATCGATACGGTGCGCATCATCCGGCAGCTGGTGCAAGAAGGAAAGCTGGGAGACTGAGCCGTCGCGCCTGAGCGCAATTGCACCCTTCCCGCTTCCTTTGCAGGAAGCGGGAAGAAGTAGCACGCTCAAAGACGGGTTTCAGGCTGGGAGTTAATGA
Source organism: Noviherbaspirillum sp. (assembly GCA_035254105.1). Lineage (GTDB taxonomy): Bacteria > Pseudomonadota > Gammaproteobacteria > Burkholderiales > Burkholderiaceae_D > Noviherbaspirillum. The sequence goes on from DATFAZ010000219.1 coordinate 888, forward strand.
CGCTGCTGCCGGCCGCTTACCCGTTCTGCACCATAACGCACGGCGTCCTTGACCTTATCCCAGGTGCTTTCGGGATGGTTGGTTTCCCAGTCGCTACGCAACTGCGGTTCAACATCGGTCCACTGGTAGTTCTTGTAACGCTCGCTACCTGCCATGGTGGAGCCGTAACGGTAAGCGGCATCATAGTCTTCATAACGCCCGCCCGAAGTGCCATAGGCGTTCTGCCAGTGGGTGCGGTAGTCGGAATCATCCATGCTTGCCGTGGTGTCGGCGAAATCGGTACGGCGGCTGGTATCGGCTGCACCCAGCTGCTCGACTTCGACATCGGTGCGGCGCACGGTGTCGTTGATTTCCTCGGTGCGCTGCTCGACTTCCTTGCCAACCATTACTTCTTCAACCACGTGCGCGGTCTTTGAAACGACCGCCTCTTCCGCTGTTTCGCGCAATTCCATCGAACCTTCCTTGAACGCGGCCATGTCGGCTTCGGTGGCAGGCTCATCAACCGCATGACGTTCCACCTTGACGTGTTCTTCGCGCAATTGCACTGATTCATGCACCGGCTTTTCCGTCATGTGTTGGAAGATGCGTACGCCGCCACGCTGCACGACGCGCTTGCCGACACGCAGCTCTTCCTCGACCACTGGAATCCGGGTCGTACCCTCGCCCTGCAGATTCTGCGTCTGGAGTGTGTCTTTGCTTGTACCCGAGGTTGTGCGGGTATCCGACTGCAGATTCATGCTGCTGGTGTCTGTGCGCGCCTGTGCATACTGGCTGCGTTCCTTCTCGATGTCGCTTGTCGTGTACACCGGTGCGCTTTCGTCATAGCCGCTCCACCCCTGGCTGCGCCATTGCTCGGTACGCTCGTCGATATTGACCGGATCATAGCGATTCATGATATCGGTCGCGCGATCGCGCTGGTCATCGCTGTCGGCGTGCACGGTCAGCACGCAGCTGCCGCGCCGCACGGCTTCCGAATAGATGTCGCCATGCTGGCGATCTTCCTCATCATCCATGCCGAACAGGGAGCGGAAAAAATGACCGATGCCGGAACCTTTTTCGTGCGTTTCCGTGTGTGTGGTTTGCATCGATGTATCGGACGCAGGATTGAGCTGGATGTCGCTGCGCGAAAATCCGCTGGAGATCAGCTCATTCATTGCATTTTGCGCCTGAGCATAACTGTCATATATGCCAACTACGGTATTTTTCATGATCGGTCTCTCCTAAAAAAACATGGGTCTCCGGCATGTGTTCCGCGCCGGCTTTGGGTTGAGTGGATCAGGCATGCATAGGGCGTGCCTAGGACGTGTCATCAAAGCGCTCGACCCTTACCTGCTCGGCGCGTAAGCGCACAGTACGCGGCGATGCCACATGCTGGCGCTGGCGCGTGATATGTACCTCCTCTTTCAGCAACAATTGTTTTTGCACCACCAATACCTCTTCCAGTACCGGCACGATCAGTGTGTCGCCTTCGTAACGCATCTGCGGCGCATCCGCTTCGGCTACCACGCGCCCGACGGGCACATGCTCCACCACGAGTTGTTCGCGCAGCAAGGGTTCGTCCACCAGCTTTTCCTGCTCGGAGACGGTCTTGTGAATGCGCACGCCTTTGCCAGTATCAACCTTGCGCTTACCGACCTCCAGCTGTTCTTGCATGACCGGAAAACGCATCTGCATCGGCTCCTGGCTCTCGGCAGCATGGAAGGTGAAAGGCAGGCGGTAAGTCCCATCGGCTTGCTGGCTTAAAAGCCCTGCCGGAACCCGTACCTGTGCACCATCATCCAAGCTGATCCACACCTGCGCCTCATCTTCCCCCTCGTCCTGCCGCACTGAAACGACGGATGCCTGTTGCCCGCCTGCGTCGGCCACGCGTGCACCGATCAGCCGGTCATTTGCAGGAACGTTGCCGTCCTCGCTGATATTTGCCATTGGCAGCACCTCTTTCATACGGGCCAAAGAACGCGTGGACATGCAAGTAACAGGCCCAAGCAGGATCATCTGCCTTTTATCTCACCGCACAATGAGCGCGCAATTTTTTACCACCCCGATGGAAAAGATTACACAGGCAGGCTGCCGAACTATTTGGATCGCGCAATGCTCTTATATCAAGCGCAATTCATTAACGGAGGCGGCTGTGAGCACCATTATTGCGGGCCGGTTTCAGCAACAGGAGGCGGTGGACGACGCAATCGAGGATCTGGTTCAGGCAGGGTTCCCGCGTGAATCGATTGCCTCTTTCTTTGTCAATCCTGCCGGGCAACACGACGTCTATGCGATCGGCGGCGACCATGCGGAATCAGCCGGTGCGCATGAGTCCAAAACAGGCGTGGTGAAAGGTGCGGCCACCGGCGCGGTGGTCGGCGCCGCGGCGACTGCGGTGCTCGGTCCGATCGGCACGGTGACCGGCGCGCTGCTCGGCGCCCACGTCGGCGGCCTGCTGGGTGGCCTGTCGAAAATGAAGGAAAGGGGTGAAGCCGGCGTACATGGTGAAGATGCCGATAATGCAGCGCCTGTGCGCAGATCGGGCATGATGCTCGCGGTCGCCGTTGGCGAGCAGGAGAATGAAGCCGATGCGATCAATGCCCTGCGCGTGCTCGGCGCCGAAGATATCGAGCGCGCATCCGGCACGATTGCCGACAGCGAATGGGATGATTTCGATCCATTGTCGGTGCCTGAGCTGGTGGAGCCTGCAGCGGGTTCACAGCAGGCAAGCAGTCCGGTGCAGCGGATGTAAGGATGTAACGCTGCAATAACACCCTCTAGCCATCGATATACGCAATCAAGGGCAGGTGATCGGACGCCACCCGCGCCAGCGGTGTTGCATGCACCTCCACCTGCACCAGCCGGTGTCGCGGCCGTATCCAGATGCGGTCCAGTGCAAACAGCGGTTGCGGCGACGGAAATGTGCGCGGTGCCGGAACGGCCTGGAAATGCGATACCAGGCTGCGCAGCGAGCGCCCCCACATGAACCACTCATTGATGTCGCCCATCAGGATCACCGGCATTTCATGCGTATCGAACACCTGCAGCAGGCGACGGATCTGGTCGCGCCGCTCTGCCGGCCGCAGGCCAAGATGTGTAGCGACAACACGCAGCAGATGGCCGTGACAATCGATATCGGCATCGAGTGCGCCGCGCGGCTCGCGGCTGCCGAACGACAGGTCGATGGTGCGCATCGACAGGATCGGGTAGCGGCTCAGCACCGCGTTGCCATAACGCCGCTCGGGACGGTCGCAGGCCGGGCCTTCGGCGGCGTAAAAGCCGGTCTTTTCCTGCAGGACTGCAAGCACATTGGGCGTCTTGCTACCGCCAAGGGGCACTTCCTGCAAGGCGATGATGTCGGCGCAGACTTCCCGGATGACCTGCGCCACGCGTTCCGGCGCAAAACGACGGTCACAGCCCACCGCGCCATGGATGTTATAGGTGGCAACAGTCAGCGGCCATGGGTCCATATCGTATCTGGCCGCCTGCTCCGGCGCTGCGGGTGCGGTGAGGTCATTCATGAGCTCATTCATTACGCCGCAGAATCCTCTTTGCGCGTGAGCAGCCGCTGCAAGCCTATTGCCGCACCAATGATCAGCGCCGCCACCGCAGCCAGCACTGCTACCGTGCCCATGCTCGGATTGCGCACCGCCTTGACGAGGTGATGCACGAACGTCACCGTCATCAAAATGCCGGGGAACATGCCGAGCGCCGTGCCGATCAGGTAATCCCGAAAGCCGATATGGGACGCGCCAGCCACCACATTCACGACCGTAAATGGCGCCACGGGCAGGATGCGCACCACCACGATCGCGAGGATGCCACGCCGGGCGATGCGCTTCGACAGGCGGTTGATGCGCGGACCGAGGAGGCGCTGCACCGTTTCGCGCCCGAGCCAGTTGCCGATGCCATAGGTTACGGCAGCGCTGAGCAGCGTGCCGCTCATCGCATACAGGAAACCCTGCAGCGGACCGAACACGATGCCAGTCACGGCGATCAGCAGGGTCACCGGCACCATCAGCAAACCGGCCGCCACATAACTGGCGACGATCGCTACCGGCGTAAATGGCAGGGCATCGAGGCCACGCGCATAGCCGATCAGCGTGGACAAATTGATCCACTCCCGCAGCGGAGTCCAGCGCCACGCGATTGCCAGCAGGGCCAGCGCAACGGCAAATAAGCCAAGGCCGATCAAGCGGCGCGGCACCGGTTTGCGCGCATCGTTCGGCACGAACTGGCTAACCATTTCATCCGGGTCGATTGGTTTTTCCGGATCGAAGATTGCCTGCTCCGGAATCAGGGCATCGATCTCCGGCGCGATAACCGGATCAAGCACGTTCAAAGTCCGTTCCGGCCGCCCCAGCGCCGCAACCGTCTGGTGCAGGCTGCCGCAGCGACGCATTTCCGCATCAACTACCTGCGGCAAGGTGCCGAGGTGTTCGGCCAGCAGGCGGTTACGCAAATACGCGACAGCACTTCGGAC
>DATFAZ010000220.1:0-24703 GCA_035254105.1 Noviherbaspirillum sp.
ACCAGGATGTCGACCTTGCCGTCGGTATCGCGCCAGATTTCCTCGGCAGTCGTCTTGCGGTGGATTTCCGGATTGGCCGGATTCTTGAACTGTTGCGGCATCAGGTAGCGCGGATCGGATGCGACCAGTTCTTCCGCTTTCTTGATGGCGCCGTTCATACCTTCAGGGCCAGGCGTGAGGATCAGTTCGGCGCCATACGCGCGCAGCAGCATGCGGCGTTCCTTGCTCATGGTTTCCGGCATGGTCAGCACGCAACGGTAGCCGCGTGCGGCGCATACCATTGCCAGCGCGATACCGGTATTGCCACTGGTCGGCTCGACGATGATCGTGTCCGGCTTGATCAGCCCGGCCTGCTCGGCCGCATCGATCATGGCCACGCCGATGCGGTCTTTCACGCTATGTGCCGGATTGTAAAACTCCAGCTTGGCGACTACGTCCGCGCCGCCCTCGCCTGCCAGCTTGCGGATGCGAACGAGCGGTGTATTGCCGATCAGTTGAGTGACGTCGTTGACGATTTTCATGGTTCCCTTTCTTGTTGGTATTCAGGAAGTTTGGCGTGAATATCAGAGCCTGTTTGAAAATCGAGCGGCAGAGTAGGTTTTCAAACAGGATCTCCGATGTTAACAGGCATTAGGCATGCAGATCGACGATGCGCCGGTCCCGTTCGATCTGGATCAAGTGGGCTGCCGCGCCTTCGGACAGACCCAGCTCCTGCAGCACGATGGCGGAAAGTTGCAGGCCGGCTTCCAGCGTTTCCGGGATGACGTAGGAGGCACCCGCCTGCTTCAGCGCCAGAGCATGCTTTTCGTCACGAGAGCGCGCAAACAGCGGTACGTGCGGATATTCGCGCCGGATCGCCTTTACCGCGTGCAGCGCCGAGGCCGGATGATCCATCGTCAGCACGATCGCCGCAGCATCTTCCGCATGGACCTTGCGCAGCAGTTCGACACGGGCAGCATCGCCGAAAAACACCGGAATGCCCATCGGCCGCAGTTTCCCGATCAGGCGGGCGTTGTTCTCGAATGCGACGTAGGGCGCGCCCTGTGCCGATATCATCTGCGCCACCAGCTGACCGACACGGCCGAAGCCGGCAATGATGATCTTGCCGCTGGCCGGCACGATGTCGGCTTCGTTGATTCCCTCCTGTTGTTCCGGATAGTGCTTTTCCCACCAACCGCTGAAAATACGGCCGGCCTTGGCTACCAGCGGCGTGGCAAACAGGCTGAGGCTGACCACCAGCATGATGAATTGGCCGGTCGCGTGCGGCAGCAGTTTCGTTACCATCGCATAGCCGACCACGATGAAGGTGAACTCGCCGCCTTGCCCCAGCAGCGTGCCGCCCTCGACCGACCGGCCCCAGCTGAAGCCGCCGAGCCGGAAAATCACCGCCAGCACGAGCGTTTTGATCGCGAACAGACCAATCACCGACAAGGGCAGCCATACCGGCGACGCCGCCACTTCGCGCACATCGATTGCCATGCCGACCGACATGAAGAACAACCCCATCAGCAAGCCCTTGAACGGTTCGATCGTGACTTCGACTTCGTGCCGGAATTCCGTTTCCGCCAGCAGCAGGCCGGCGAGGAATGCGCCTAGCGCCGTCGACAGGCCTGCCATTTCGGTCAGCGCCGCAATGCCCAGCGTCGACAGCAGCGTCAGCGCCATGAACACATCCGGCTGGCGTTGCTGCGCGAATGAATGGAACAGCGGCCGGATCACGCGGCGCCCGAGCAGATAGATCAACGCGATTGCGGCGACCGATTTCAGCAGCGTCAGGGCGACCAGTGTCATCGCGCCTTCACTGTTGCCCTTGGCGAGCACGCCCATCATGATCAGCAGCGGCACCACTGCAAGGTCCTGCAGCATCAGAATGGAAAAGCCGGCCTGCCCGAGCGGCGTGCCGAGCGTGCGCTGCTCCGTCATCAGTTGCATCACCACGGCGGTCGACGACAGCGCCAGCACGCAGCCGAGAATTGCCGCTGCTTCGATGGTATTGCCGAATATGAAGGCAAGCCCGCCAATAATGAGCGCGCTGATGCCGACCTGCGCGCTACCGGCGCCGAATACCCAGCGTCGCAGTGCCCACAGCCGCTCCGCCGAGAGTTCAAGTCCGATCATGAACATCAGGAACAGCACGCCTAAGTCGGCCAGCGCCACCACGCCCTCGCGCCGAGGGAAAGTGAAGTACGCCAGCCACGGCACTTCGCCCGCCCACAGGCCGAGCCCGAACGGGCCGATCAGCGTGCCGGCGGCGAGAAATCCTAGAACCTGATTGACGCGAAAACGCGTCAGCAGCGGAATCAGGATTCCGGTCAGTGCGAGGAACAGGAGCGTCTCCCGCAGATAAGGCATGGACTGATGTGCTTCCAATTTCAGAAATCCCGTTAAGACAAGCGTATGAACATCAAGGGTGTGAGCTTTTGCTGGGCATGCCGGCCGTTACCGGAGCTTTGCCGGAACAGCCGTCAGCAGGAGGGTGAGCCGTGACAGAGTGCAGCAGTGCAAGTTTGTCACAGATTGCGGCTGGATTACAGCCGAAAACCTGACTAAGGCAAGAGGGTATTGTGATGGCCGCCTGCGGCCTTGCTACTTCCTGCGCTTCTTCCAGTTGTAGTCGGGATGCGGATCGGCGGCGCCCGGATGGCCGACGGAGTGCGGGTTCTCCGACGACATCGTGACGAAACTCACGCCTTCGCCGGCGCGCTGCCGCGCGCGCAACGCTTCCATGAACTGCAGCGCGGCGCTCATCTCGTTCGTATCGAACGGCCAGCCATACGCGCGCGAAGTGCCGCTGTCGGCCTCGGTCTCGGTCCAATACACCATGTACATTGCATTGTCTCCCTTCAGCCGCGCCAGGCCTGGGCCACGATTTCATAGGAACGCAGGCGTGCGCCATGATCGAAGATCATGGAGTTGATGATCAGCTCGTCGGCCTGCGTTGCATTGATAAATGCCTGTAATTGTTCTTTTACCGCCGCCGGGTCACCGATAATCGATGCGCGCAGGCTCGCTTCCACCGAAGCCTGTTCCTGCGGCGACCACAGGCCATCCATGCTCGCTACTGGCGGTGGCAACTGTTCCGGCATGCCGCGTATCAGGCTGACATGCATTTGCTGGTGGGACGTCGACAGCATTTGCGCTTCGCGCGCCGTATCGGCAGCGAACACATTGACGCCTACCATCGCATAGGGTTTTTCCAGCGTGGCGGACGGCTGGAAATTTTGACGGTACAGGTTCAGGGCAGTCTGCATGTAGGCCGGTGAAAACTGCCCGGCGAAGGCGAACGGCAGGCCGAGATAGGCTGCGAGTTGTGCGCTGAAATCACTGGAACCGAGCAGCCATATCGGAATGTCGAGGCCCTCGCCCGGAACGGCGCGCACCCGCGGGGCATCGCCGCGTGGATGCAGGTAGGCGCGCAGCTCCGCCAGCCGTTCTGGAAATTCCGTCTCGTCGTTTTGCAGCGTGCGCCGCAGGGCGCGTGCAGTCAGCTGATTCGAGCCCGGGGCGCGGCCCAGCCCGAGGTCGATGCGCCCGGGGTACAAGGACTCGAGCGTACCGAATTGTTCCGCGATCACGAGCGGCGCATGGTTGGGCAGCATGATGCCGCCGGCGCCGACACGGATCGTGCGCGTGCCGGCGGCGACATAGCCGATCACCACCGACGTGGCGGCGCTCGCAATGCCGGGCATGCCATGATGCTCGGCCAGCCAGACGCGGTGAAAGCTCCAGCGCTCGGCATGCTGCGCAAGGTCGAGCGTGCGGCGAAAGGCGTCTGCGGGCGTGCCGCCGCGCTGGATGGGAGCCAGGTCAAGGATAGAGAGCGGAATGTCTTTGAGCTGCTTCATCGGTTTTTTCTGTGATTGGAGGAAATCTGGTTACCCGAAACCAAACATGGCGCGGGAGACATACTCCTGTTTCGACAGCGCATTCAGCGATGCGTTTCGATGCGCTCAATTCACTGGTGAGCTAAAAACTCAACAAGCCCTTTTGCCACGCGTACCGTCCCAGCATGACGAAGCACACCGTCACAATCATCGGCCGTATCAGGCGCGTGCCACCGCGAACCATCGCATGGGAGCCGCCCCACGCACCGATCACCTGCCCGCAAATCATCGCCGCTCCCGCAGTCCATACCACCTTGCCGCCGGTGATGAATACTGCGAGCGAGGCAATGTTGCTGGCGAAATTGAGTACCTTGGCGTTGGCGGTGGCGGTAATCAGGTTTTGCCCGCGCAGCGCGACACCGGCGAGTGAAAAGAAGGAGCCGGTGCCGGGGCCGAACATGCCGTCATAAAAACCGATGCCCGGCACTACCGCACCCTGATAAGCCGCCTGGCCAAGGCGCGGATGGCGCTCGACTGCGCCGGCATTCGGCGCCAGTATGAAGTACAGCGAGATAGCCACCAGCACTACCGGAATCACCACGTCGAGCGTTTGCGCCTGCATGAACTGCACCGCGAACGCGCCGATGCCCGCGCCAATCAGCGAGCTGATGAACAGAGGGCGTACTTCCGGCAACCGCACCAGCCCGCGTCGTATCACCATCAGCGACGCCGTCAGCGAACCGGAGCTGGCTTGCAGCTTGTTGGTTGCCAGCGCATGCAACGGCGGCAATTGCGCCAGCAGCAGGACCGGTATCGTGATCAGCCCGCCGCCGCCGGCGATGGCATCAATGAAGCCCGCTATCGCCGCTGCTGCAAACAGCAGCGCAAGTACTTCCGGCGACAGCACGATGTCCATGTTTTTTCCTGTATTCGAGTGGCTCGATTGGTTATTACGCCGGCTTCTTTTCGCGCATGCGGATCAAGCCTTCCTGTGCAAGCGTCGCCACCAGTTCACCCTTCTGGTTATACACATACGCAAAGCACAGGCCCCTGCCGCCGGACGCATTCGGGCTTTCCATCGCAAACAGCAGCCATTCGTCCATGCGGAACGGGCGGTGGAACCAGATCGTGTGGTCGAGGCTTGCAATCTGCAGGCGCGGATTGCCCATCCTCACGCCGTGCGGCTGCAGCGCCGTCCACAGCAGGCCATAGTCGGACACGTACGCAAACAGGGTTTCGTGCGTCAGCGTATCGTCAGGCAGCGCGATTGGCGAGCGGGTCCATACCTGCTTGCTCGGATTGCCGACTTGGCCGCCATAAATGTGAGCGATATCTTCGGAACGGAAGTCCACCGGCACCGGCATGAAGGGCAGCTTTCCGGATTCGCTCAGTTTCTTCCATGCCTCGATGCTGGATACCAGCGATTCCGGGGCGGCGGCCTCGGGCATCGGCTTCTGGTGCGACAACCCTTCTTCCTCGTTCTGGAAGGATGCCGACATCACGAAGATGCGCCGCCCTTCCTGAAATGCGACGACGCGCCGCGTGCTGAACGATCCGCCATCGCGCACCCGCTCGACCTCGTATTCGATCGGCAACTGGTGATTGCCGGGCAGGATGAACATCGAGTGCAGCGAATGCACGTTTCGCCCGGATACCGTTTGTTTCGCCGCGTAAAGCGACTGCCCCAGCACCTGCCCGCCAAACACATTCGGGCTGCCCATGAAGTGGCTTTGTCCGCGATAGTGGTCGTTGTCGATTTGCTCCAGGGTGAGCAGTCGCAGTATTTCTTCGGTGTTGTAGAGAGATTGAGCCAGCATGTATGTCTACTTTAAGAATGAAAAACGAACGAGTGTGCATTTTATAGGGAATCGGGCGCAGTGCTCCCGGTGTTGCACAATTTCCGCTTTTGCAGTGTGCCGATGGCATTGTCGGTCAAATACTAAGCCAGTTAGTTATGTCGTCTTCTAAACGGGGATGTGATATCGCCTGCATCAATGAAAAAGATTCTGAATAGACAATGATGGCGGCACCGTGTTCATCGATCTATCAAAGGTTCCACCAAATGAAGTCCATTTTCAGACGTGCGCTTGTTGCGCTCCTTGTTATCATTCTCGTCGCAACAGCATGGCTGACCTGGCAGTGGAACTTTCGATCAGCACTGGCCTTCGCGCCGGAGCGTGTACTGCTGCCTGCCGCGCACAATCCCGGCAGCTTGCGCGTGACCTTCCTCGGCGTTTCAAGCCTGCTATTCGAAGACGGCGATACGGCAATTCTGATCGACGGATTTTTCACGCGGCCGGGCAAGGCAACAGTTTTGGCAGGTACCATTGCGCCCGACCCGCAGAGGATTGCCAGCGCCTTGCAGCGTGCGGGTATTGAACGCCTTGCTGCGGTCATTGTTGCGCATTCCCACTATGACCATGTGATGGACGCGCCGGAAGTGGCGCGGCGCACCGGTGCGCTGGTGGTCGGATCAGAATCAACCGCAAATGTTGCGCGCGGCTGGAGACTGGCCGAGGATCGCATCCGCATCACGCATAACGGAGACAAGCTGCGCTTTGGCCGATTCCAGATCACGCTGACCGAGTCGCGCCACGCGCCTACCGGCTTCACCGGCGGCCGGATCAGCGAGCCGCTGGTACCACCCGTGCATGCCAGCAGTTATCAGGAGGGAGAAAGCTATTCCCTGCTGATTGCACACGATGGCAAATCGATTCTTGTGCAAAGCAGCGCCGGTTTTGCCGCCGGCGCCCTGCACGGGCAGAAGGCGGACATAGTCTTTCTCGGCATCGGTATGCTCGGCAAGCAGGGCGATGCATTCCGTCAGGACTATTGGCGCGAAACAGTCGCCACCGTCGGCGCGCGCCGCGTCATTCCGATCCACTGGGACGATTTCACCTTGCCGCTCGATCAGCCGCTGGTGCCTTTGCCATGGCCTTTCGACGACTTCGACGCATCCATGGACTTCATTTCCGAACGCGCGCAGCAAGACGGCATCGACGTGAAGTTTTTGCCGGCATGGGAAAAGATCGATCCGTTTATCGAATGAGAATAAACGCAGACATGTCCGTTCAAACTGCCCGGCTGAAGAATCGTCATAATGCAGCTTCCCTGATTTCAGCGAACGCGCATGCAATACAAACTGATTCTCTTTGATTTCGACGGCACGCTGGCCGACTCGTTTCCGTGGTTTTTCAAGGCGATCAACACGATGGCGGAAAAACACCGCTTCAGGCAGATCGCAGCGCATGAACTGGAAATGCTGCGCGCGTACAGCACTCGCGAGTTGATGGCGCATCTGGAAATGCCGATGTGGAAGCTCCCTGCCGTGACCAGCGACATGCGGCGGATGATGAAGGAAAAGGTATCGGAGGTCTCCTTGTTCGATGGCGTTGATCGACTTCTGCAAAGCTTGGCCGAAAGCGGCATCGAGACAGCGGTGGTCACTTCGAATTCCGAGGAAAACGTGCGCGCCATTCTGGGTGAGCAGAACGCTTCCCTGCTGCGGCATTTCGAATGCGGCGCGTCGATGTTTGGCAAAAAGGCGAAGTTCCGAAAATTGCTGGATGCGACCGGCATGGCGCCGGAACGCGTTCTCTGTGTCGGTGACGAGATACGCGACGGGCAGGCGGCAAAGGCCGCAGGACTGGATTTTGCCGCCGTGTCGTGGGGTTTCACAACGCCGGAAGCATTGGCGCCGCATTCCATCCGGCCGCCATTTCGCAGCGTGCCGGAGATGGCGGCAGCGCTTTGCCAGGCACGGGCGCACCCTCTTAAAAAATAAAAGAAGTCGTCACCTCTGCCGTGGCAGATTTGCATCCGGCGGCATGCGGTCCCGGCTGGCGTCCGGCGGCACTGCATCCAGCTCCGAGCCGGGGCCAAGGTCGTCCACCGCATCCGCGGCAGGTTCTCGCTGCGATGCCGAATCGAGCAGTGCCACGACTTCTTCGTCGGTGGTCTGCGCAAAATCGGTGTAATACAGACTGACCGCCCGAAAATACTCGGGCGCGAGCAGGCAGATGCCGTCCGGGATATCACGCTGCAATTCCTCCACTACTTCCATGGGCGCTACCGGCACGGCGAAGGTCAGGTGTTTCACCCCTGCCTGCGACAGGGCGACCAATGCGGTCTTCATCGTGCCGCCGGTCGCAATGCCGTCATCCACAACGATGACGGTGCGGCCTTCAATCGGAATTGGCGGGCGGTCGCCGCAATACAGCTGCCGGCGCCGTTCGATTTCCACAAGCTGGCGGCGCTCTTCCGCTTCGATGTATTCCGGCGACGGTCGCACCTGCTGCATGACCGCATCGTTCAGCACGCGTTGCGGATGCTGGCCATCGACCACCGCGCCCAAGCCTAGCTCAGGATGACCCGGCGCGCCGATCTTGCGCACGATAAGCACGTCGAGCGGCGCATCCAGCGCCAGCGCTACTTCATAGCCGACAGGCACGCCGCCGCGCGGCAAGGCAAGTACCACCGGCTTGTCGGGTTTCAGATCAGTCAATGCGGCTGCGAGCTGGCGCCCGGCATCGCGCCGATCCAGAAATGGCCGATGATCAGACAGCATGTCGTTCTCCTTGCTACGGAGCCGCGGCCGCACAATATTGCACGAACCAGCCGGCAGCCAGTTTCAGTACCTGGTCGAGCGTACCGGGCTCCTCGAAGAGATGGGTTGCGCCGGGAACGATGACCATTTCCTTCTTGCAGGTAAGTTGCGCCAGCGCCTGCCGGTTCAGGTCGATCACAACGGTATCAAGGCCGCCTACCAGCAGCAGGGTCGGCGCGCGCACGCCGGCCAATGCATCCGCGCCCGCTAGATCCGGCCGGCCCCCACGCGATACCACCGCAGCAATCTGCATATCGTGGCTGGCGCGACTGGCCGCCAGCAGTGCGGCACCCCCGCCCGTACTTGCACCAAAGTATCCGATGGGCAGGTGCGACAGGGAGGGGTGTTGCCGCGCCCAATCGGTGGCCTCCAGCAAGCGCGACGCCAGCAAGGGGATATCGAACACCTTGGCGCGGTCATCTTCTTCTTCCGGAAGCAACAAATCGATCAGGAGTGTCGCCAGCCCCTGCTGGCGCAAGCCAGCGGCAACATAGTTGTTGCGCGGGCTGTGGCGGCCACTGCCACTGCCATGCGCAAATATCACCAGTCCGGCAGACGACGCGCAACTGCCAAGAAAGCCATCCAGACCAGTCGGTGCGGTGCGGATAGCCTGAACTGCATCTGCCGGAGTTTGCATAGGTGCCCCATCCCGGTTTCTAAGTGACGGCCAGCATGACAAGGCCAGTCCCAGCCAGCAGCACGCCAGTTGCCTGCCCGAGTCGCTCGCCGCCCGGAACCAGCTTCTCCACGAAGACATAAATGGCAAGGCCTGCTATCCAAATAAAATTCATTAGGCCGCCTACAAACAACAGGAGCATCAGTCCCCAGCAGCAGGCCACGCAATAAAGGCCGTGGTGCGCTCCCATGCGAAACGCGCCAGCAGGGCCGGCATGCCAATGCGATACAAGAAACTCCAACGGTGAGCGGCACAGGCGCAGGCAGGCCTGCTTGAGCGGCGTGAGCTGGTAGATGCCGGCAGCGAGCAGGAGACCTGCGCTCAAGGTTTTGCTGTTCGACTCCATCATCGGTGACAGCCACTGCACGGATTCCAGCAGAAATTGCGCAACCAGCGCCAGCAGGCTGAAGCCGGCCCAGAGGGTGACGTATCCCGCAACGAATAGTGCGGGACCTGCGTGAGACGCGCCTGCGCTTCGCCTGGAAACCGTCATGAACAGCAGGATGACCGGTGCGGCGCTGGGCAGCATCATGGCCATCATCATGACCAGCCACATGAAGAACATGAGTGCCGCGTGCCCGGCAGTCCAGGGCCAGGTGCTCATCGGCATGCTCATGCCTCCCATGTCCTGCATGGTTCCCGCGCCAGTCAGGAGGTAGGCCCAGGACAGTGCGATGACAGTGGCAAGGCCTGCGAGTGTGATCGTGCGCTCGTGGCGCAGGGCGCGCTCCAGCATGTCGGTTGCCATGGCATGAAGGTAGATTGGGCGCGCCGGATGCTTAAGCCGCCACGCCCTCAGGAGTCTGTATGACATGCGCTAGCGTGCTATGGGAACCGTTGCTCTCAAACTTAACTGCGCCGAGGCTGTGGATGACTGCGGAAGCCACCTCTCCCTCGCGATGTTCGAACCCTTCCGGCATCACGACCTGAATCCGATGCGGCAAGCCGGTGACAGGGTTCCTGATCGGCTCGGTCGTACTCTCCAGTGCGCCGGGAATGACAACGCGCGCCGTACGGGCTTCCTTGTCGAACTCGAACGCCACGTTTGCAAACACCGGCTCATGCATTTTTGTAACGATGAGGCTGAAGATGTGGAAAAGCGTGCCCTCCGCAGAGTGCTTCCCCGACATGATCTGGAACAGCGCATCGCGCTGCTCAGGCGTAGCCCGTTCTTCGATAAGCGGCTGTGCCTCACCATTGCCTTCATGCAGCGGGCCGGGAAAATGCACAGCGACAAAGAAACTGAGTCCATCAAGCGTCGTCTGCCCAAAGTGCCCCTTGCCGATGCGCATACCTAAGAATCCGCTGCACTCCCCGTGCGTCGGACGAGCGTTAAAATCGCACGGGCAACCCCATGCGCAAATACAGCTTTTTATCCATTCGCCTTCCAGGCGCCAGTCTGCTCGGGCCATGATCGCCTCCTTCTTTCATGCAGATGTGCGTGAAAATCACATTGAGCCAGCCCGTATCCATAAGAGCGAAAGCACCAGCCGGCTTTGTGCATTGGTAGGATTCGTTAACTTCAGTGTGGGACGATTCTTAGGGAATGAAAGCACCAGAGAAACTGCGATCTGTGCTACATCAAAGGCAAAGCGGGCAAGCTTGTGCTTCTGCGATATCTTGCGTAAGCGAGATTGCCCGTGTTTTATCGTGCAGGCACTGCTGACATCCTGCTACAGCAGATGGAATGCAACGGTAGTTAAGCCATAACGCATAGACATAAAGCAATCAATGAATGAAGCGCTGTGCGAATTCCTGCGGTGGTAGCGGAGGGGCAAACAGGAAGCCTTGTGCATAGTCGCAGCCGGCGTCCATGAGCCAATCCCTCTGCTCCGGGGTCTCCACGCCTTCGGCAATGACTTTCAATCCCAATTTGTGCGCCATGACGATGATGGTCTCGGCAATCGTCTTGCTGCTTCCGTCCGCCGTCATGCCTTGCACGAATGACTGATCGATTTTTAGATAATCCACATCGAATTTCTTCAGATAGGACATGGAAGAATAGCCCGTGCCGAAATCATCAATGGACAATTGAACGCCTGCCTTGTGTAGTATCCCTAACTTTTCCGTGACTTCATCGGCGACATTGAGCAAAACACTCTCGGTAATCTCCACGGAAATGTTTTGGCTTTCCAGGCCGATCTGCTGCAAATGCGCGATCCAATTCATGCTGTGCGTATGGTTCATGAGCTGCAAAGGCGATTGATTGATACTCACTTGAAATGGCCGCCGCAATAATTCTCCCCATTTCTGCGCATGCAGCGTCGCTTCCATGAAGATCCAATTGCCGATTTCGGTGATCATGCCCGTTTCTTCCGCCAAGCCAATGAATTCTCCCGGCAGCACAAGACCCATTTGCGGATGTAGCCAACGCACCAAGGCCTCGGCTTTGCTCACGCTGCCATCCGATAAATCGACAATCGGCTGGTAATAGACTGCCAGCTGCATTTGGGAAAGCGCATTGCGCAAATCGGCGATGAGCTTGAAGCGGGCCGAAGCGATCGTTTGCATGTCACGGGTATAAAAAATAAACCGGTTGCGTCCGGCACTCTTTGCCGCGTACATGGCCTGATCGGCATTTCTGATCAAATGTTCCGGTGTGGCGGCATCCTGTGGAAACATTGTGATGCCGATGCTGGCGGAAATATGGATGAGTTCCTGCAAAATCGTGAACGGTTTGGCCATTTCATGGAGAATTTTTCCGGCTACGATCTGCACATCTTTTAATTCTTCGAATTCGGTCAGGATGACCGTGAATTCATCACCCCCCAGCCTGGCGACCGTATCCTTTTGCCGTATGCACGAGCGGATGCGTTCCGCAGCCTGACGCAGCAGCATGTCCCCGGCGTCATGGCCCAGCATATCGTTGGCTTCCTTGAAGCGATCGAGATCGATGAATAGCAAGGCGATCAGCACACCGTTGCGCTCCGAATGCTTGACTTCCTGCTCGAGCCGGTCATGAAACAGACGCCGATTCGGCAACCCCGTCAACAGATCATAGTTCGCGTTGTGCCAGATTTCCTCGTCTGCCGCCTTGCGTTCAGAAATATCGCGGGCCGTTCCCGCGATTGCCTCGACAGTGCCGTCATGGGTCAGGATGGGCGCAAAGACATATTCGTAAATGCCATCATGTCCGGATGGTGTACGGCTGAAGTTCAGCTCAGTCTGGATTGGTTGCTTGGTCTGGATGACCTGAACTATCTGCTGAGAGATTTCTTCTGCCCTGCTCAGCCCTAAATCAAACAAGCTTTTTCCTTGAAGAGCCGAGGAGGACAGCTTTAATGTAGATTCGAGAGCATGATTTGCATAAATGAACCTGCCGTTCAAGTCCAGCACGCAGCTATGGTCGGGCGAAAAAGCAAGAATCGTTTCAAAAAGCCGTGTTTGTTGCTCCTTCGCCGATGCGTAACTGTCGATCGATGCGGCAAGGGCCTGATCGATCGCTTCATTAAAACGCGTCATGTCGGCAAGATCGGATTCCATTGCAATCTTGGATGCTTTGCTCCAAAGCCGCAATACACTTGCGCGAAGCGCCCGAAATTCAGACACGACTTCATCAATGCTGAATCCGACTTGCGAGCGCGTCACTCCATGCTGGTGAGCTGAATCATCGCCATCATAGTAGGAATTTAACTTGTTGAAATCACGGTGCCCTTTTGATTTTTCGGATTGTTCTTTCCCGGTTTGTGGTGTGGTCAAATCAGCGGCGATGGCGCATAACATTTCTTTTGCATGATCCCGCAACTTTTCTTGATTGAGCGTCTTTCCGGAATGGACAGACACCGCATATTGCTCCCATTCCTGAAGCAAGACTTCCAGATTGCTCTGAATGAATTCAGACAAGCGCATAGCGGTCTATTCCCCACCAAAAATAGATTCTCCGAATAAAAATCCTATCCAATACCGCATTGTGATATGAGCGGGAAATCAGGGGAATGGTTCTGGAAAATTGCTGCCGACGGGTGCGAACCCTCAATGAAGGGTGGCAAGGAGATGCGTCAAAGAGGCGAGGTGCAACCAAAACATAAGATTTTTTAGCCAGTTGCTGTAGTAAAAACAATTGCGTCTTCGAACCGGAATTTCAGGGCGTCATGAGGCATGTCAGTTCTTGAGAGTGAGAAAGTCTTATATCGTTGCCAGAGATTACGTTACGTGCTGGTAAATGGACGGCGGCTTTTGGCAGACAGGGCGCATTGTGGTGTATCAGCGCGCGAATCTGCGCACGAAACGGTGCAGAAGCGCAGAAGCTGTCTCCAGTGTGTTGCATTCCCTAGTTGAATTTACAGCCCTATGCCGACATTCAGGTTCCCCGAAAGACGTCACTCAAATTCAAGAAGGGGAAAGGCGTGCCGCGTTGGCGAATCCGCCGAGTGCGGTTCAGGGCCAAAGAATAATCACGGCGCTGTGAAGCAGTGGGCAGTTCAAGGTGCCCTTGATTGTGTGCCAAGTCAAATGCATCTACACTGAACAACTTCCATATCGTAGAGGAGAAGGTATGTCATTGAAAAATTTGATGGTTCATCTGGACCAAAGCGAACGTACTTCTTCCAGGCTGGCCCTGGCGGTGGCGCTTGCACGTACAAATCAGGCACGCCTGGTTGGCGTGTTTGGGCAACTCGCGCAATCGCAGGTTGTGGGCATGGTGTCCTCCTGGCCCACACCGGAATATGCCGCCGCCGCAAAGGCTTCCAAGGCTGCATTTGAGGCAGCCACTGCCGGCTTGCCGCACAGTGAGTGGCACGACATTAATCGTGGCAGTGAAGCTGAAGTGGTGCGACGGGTGACTGAGCAGGCGCGCCATGTCGACCTGGTAATCATGGGCCAGTATGAAGACAACGCCAGATCTTACGTGCCTGCCGATCTAGTCGAAGAAGTTGTGCTTAATGCCGGCCGCCCCGTACTGATCATGCCTTACGCCGGTGACTTCCCCGAAGTCGCCAGGCACCCGCTGGTTGCATGGAGCGACGTGCGGGAGGCTGCACGTGCCCTCAATGACGCGCTGCCGTTGATGGAGGGCTGTAAAAAGGCCACCGTCATGTCGTTCGCTCCCAATACGGATGAGGCGCGTAGCGCATGCGATCACGTCATTAGCCACCTTGCCTGCCATGGCATCCAGGCTGAATCGCAAGTCATGGTGGTCACCGACATCGGCATCATGGACATGCTGCTTAACGCGACCTCGGACCTCGGGACGGATTTGCTCGTGATGGGCGCCCATGGACATATCGGGTTGCCGTTTATGAGTCGCGGCGCGGGCACCCGCTATATTCTGCGCCACATGACCGTACCGGTGCTGATGTCCAATTAATGGGATTCCGCCTGCATCCGCGGGCGGGCAGCAAGAATAGCGATGATCAAGTCTGGCTACTTCGCGCCGGCTTCCGGTTTTCCTCTTCCAGCGGCGAACTGAGGCAGATAAACAAACCGTCGGTTCAAGCTTGGGAGAGGCCGCGATGGTAGCGCAGCAGATGGCGCGAGATTACTGCTTCCTGTACGCGTCTGGCGCGCGCAGAAAGAGGCTGCTCAATGCGCTGTGTCTCCGTCGCTTGCAAGGCGTTTTTCTCTTTCATGAAAAAATAGCAGCGCAAGCCGACTCCGGCGATTGCGGCGCCGAGGGAAAGAAATCCAAGGTATTCCATGATGGAGCTCCAAAGTATCGATGTGTTGGAGATCAGCATACGAACTTACAGGCTGCAATGCCAATTCAAAGTCGGGATAGCCGATATTTCCTGGTTGAATACCTCTACGGCGGCATCGTCACACTCTGCGCTGGAATAGCCGCCACTTCTGGCTATGGCTGCCGGGATAACGGCTTACAAACGAGAAAACGGCCCGCTTCTCCAGTTTTTACCGGAGAAGATCGGGCCGTTTCGGCTAAGTCAGGTGGTACTTGACCTTAGTTCAATGCGCCATGAAGACCGGCACGGTCATCGATTGCAGGATGGTTTTGGTTACGCCGCCAAGCAGTACTTCACGGAAGCGCGAATGGCCGTAGCCGCCCATGACCAGCATGTCGGCGCCGAAATCGGTCACATAGGACAGCAGCGCATTGCCGATATCGATTTTGTCCGCCGTCGTTTGCTGCGATACCTCGACATTGATGCCGTGCCGGGACAGGAACAGCGCAATGTCCGCACCTGGCTGCTCGCCATGTGCATCGGAACGCGCTTTCGAATCGAACACGACGACCTGCACCAGTTCCGCCTGCTTTAGGAAGGGAATCGCCGCCGTAACCGCCCGGGTGGATTCCATGCTGGCATCCCACGCAACCAGTACGCGCTTGCCGACATGCGTGAATGTTCCTGCGTAGGGCACGATCAGAACCGGCCGCCCTGCATTCATCACCACGTATTCCGGAAAGCCGGCACGCAATGCCGGCAGCGATTCTTCCGGGTCGTGCTGGCCGACGATCACCAGGTCGCCGTAGCGCGCCTGCAGGCACAGGCCTGCGCCCGCTTCATCGTTGACGATGCGCTTCTCGTAGTGCGCGACACCCGCTTTCTGCGCAATCGATTCAAATTCCATCAGCGTGCCGGCGGCCCGTTCGCGCAGGTAGTCCAGATACGCTGTCACGGTGACCGCGCTTTCGCCGACCACGCCCGGCAGGTAAAAAGTGCCAGGCAAGGCGGTCGCTGCGACGCCGATCAGATGCGCCTCGGCATCAATGGCAAGTTTGGCGGCGAGGTTGACGCGCGCTGGCGTGTGGCGGGACTCATCGACGTGTACCAGAATTGTTTTGTAGCTCATGCTGCCTTCCTTGGGTGAGTAATCGGTTTACTGCGCCAGCGTAGTTTCCGCAAAGATAGTTGCCCATGATCTGAATCAACCAAGGCCGAAAACGACGCCGCCACGCGGATCGAGGAATTGCTTTTGCGTATTGTGCACCTTTCCACGAAATCCGGTTCATCGCAGAAATACCATGCGAGCCATGTCAAGAGAACTTCCGGGCCTCATGTTGCGGGCATGCCGCAGTCCGCGCTTCTTGCTCTCGCACTTGCGCTCACACAAAGAAGCCTGCTGCAGCGACGGCGTACGATGAACCATTCCTTGGGTATTCATCCAATCCATATGCGCTCTTGCTTTTCGTGATGTGCCGGCGTTGGTGCCGGATACCTAACCAGGGAGCCCACATTTGAACATCAGCCATCCGCTGGAAAATTCCGTCGACAGCAGTACGGCTTTCTCTGTTGATGGTCAAGCAGCTTCGCCGCGCGGTCTTTATACCCGCATTTATGAAAACGAAGTGCCGCCTTTTGCCGATATGGCGCTGCAGCGCCTGTATGGCAATCTGTTCTCATCGCTTGCCTATGGCAGGGTTTATGGCAGCATCGAACAGGTCAGCACCTACGTGGTACACGATGGCGATTCGATTGTCGATGTGTGGCTGTACCGGCACGAAGGAAGACAGGTACGGGTTCTTAATGAAGGCATCCTGATCGACCGGAATGCAGTACTCCGTTTTGCGAACCAGCTCTTCGCCAGCTATCCGGCGGTGCAGGTCATTTCTTTTCACGCCGTGCAAATCCAGCGCTGGCAATCTTGGCAATTGCCGATGCCCAGCCAGCGCTACAACTGCCTGGAAGACATGGTGCTGACATTACCGGGCAGCGCGCCGGCATACCTGGCTGGTTTGGGAAAATCCACGCGCAGTTACATCCAGCGTTACCTGAACAAGCTCAAGCGCGACTTCCCGGACTTCTGCTTTCAGGTGGTCGATGCGCAGCGGATCGATCCGCAACAGCTATTACAGATCATCGAACTCAATCGCAGCAGGATGCAAGGCAAGGGCAAGGTCTCCATCAACGATGACCAGAACGCGCAATGCATTATCCGGCTTGCACGGGCATATGGCTTTGTCGGCATCATCAGCATCGACGGCCGGATCTGTGCCGGTACCATCAACTACCGTATCGGCAGCAACTATTTTCTGGACGTGCTGGCGCACGATTCAGCATATAACGATTATCGCGTCGGCACCTTGTGCTGCTATCTGACGATAAGCGAATGCATTGCACGGGGCGGCCGCGAATACCACTTCCTATGGGGACAGGACGAATACAAGTCGCGTCTGGGCGGGGTGCAGCGTGACCTAGACCATCTGGTGCTTTACCGGTCGCGCGTGCAGATGCTGCTCAACTTCGGAACTGTGTTGACCAACCTGTTTCATGCACGCGAGAGAAAGGCGCGCCTCTGGATGCGCAGCATGAGGCGCGGGAGTCCCGAGGCCTCCGCCTGGAAGCGGACGCTGGTGTGGGTGGTGCAAAGTCTCCGTGGGCTCTGGTGACTTCAGGCAGCAGGCAGGACCAGCATCGCCCGCAAGCCGCCCAATGGCGAATCGGCCAGCTCGATTTTTCCGCCGTACATGCGGGCAAGATCCTCCACGATCGCCAGCCCCAGCCCTGAGCCCGGGACCTGTTCATCTGCGCGGACGCCACGGCGCAGCATCGCGTCCCGGTCGGCGGCAGGAAGCCCCGCGCCATCGTCATCAAGGGTAATCACCAGCACGCCCTTCTCCTGCACGGCGCGCACTTCGATGCGGTGCGCAGCCCATTTGCAGGCGTTATCGAGCAGGTTACCGAGCATTTCCTGCAAGTCCTGTTCTTCGCCTCGGAATGCGAGCGCCGGCTCTATCGGAAAAACGACAAGCTCGAGCTGCCCGTCCGCATGAATCCGGCGCATTACCTGCGCGAGTCCTTCCATGATCGGTCGCAGCGGCGTCCGTGCGCCCGGGACATGCACCGCCGCCGCTGCGCGTGCGCGGCTCAGGTGATAATCCACCTGCCTGCGCGCCGTTTCGACCTGAGCGCTCACCAGTTGCGCGAACTCGCCGTCGTTTGTTGCGGCGGCATTGGACAGCACACTCAGAGGCGTCTTCAGCGCGTGCGCCAGATTACCGGCCTGAGTACGCGCACGGGCGACCACTTCCGCATTCTGTGTCAGGACGGTGTTGAATTCTTCCACCAGAGGCTTGATTTCGACCGGAAAGTCGCCTTCCAGTTGTTGCGTTTCGCCGTTACGCACGGCGGCCAGGCCCTTGTGCAACCGTTGCAAGGGCGCCAGACCGACAACGACCTGCACGACTGCAGCGAGTATCAGTCCCGCGCCCAGAACGCATAGCGCCAGCCAAAGCATGCCGCTGAAACGCTCGACGGGTTCGGTCAGCAACTGCTCGTCGGCAGCGACGATCAGGCGCAGCGGCTGGTCGGGCTGGCCTGCAGCAAAAACCATGCGCTCGATGACACCCAGCGTTGCGCCCTCCGGCCCGGCGATACGATGCTTGTGAACGGCGCCATCGGCCAGCGTGTCGCCCGGCACCGCCAGAACGCTGTCCCATAGGGAGCGCGAGCGCAGAACTCCCGTTTCGGCGGCCGTCCCTTTGCTGGCGATGCGATCGATCTGCCAGTAGAGGCCCGAGAAGGGTCGGCTCAGGCGCGGATCGCTGAGCGGCATTGTCACCGATGGCCTTCCGGTTTCATCGAGCGCGAGGTTGGCGGTGAGCTGGTCCAGGTGAATCTTGAGTTCGGCTTCGAACTGCTGGGTCACATGCTGGCGGAACAAGCCGCTCAGGCCCCACCCGGCGACCACGATGGAAGTAATGATCCAGACCAGCGTACCGGCAAGCAGGCGCAGGCGCAGCGAGTCGCGCAGGGAGGTGCCTGTCGGAAGGCTCATGGCAGATGACTCATTGCGGCTCGACGAGGCGATAGCCGAGGCCGCGCACCGTCTCGATCAGTCCGGGCGGCAGTTTCTTGCGCAGGCGGGCGATGAACACTTCGACGGTATTGGAGTCGCGGTCGAAGTCCTGTGCATAGATATGCTCGATCAGGTCGGTGCGCGACACCAGTTCGCCTTTATGGTGCATCAGGTAAGACAGCACACGGAATTCATGGCTCGTCAGCGTCAGCGTCTGCCCGTCCACTGCCACGCGGCTGTTGCGCGTATCCAGCATCACCGGCCCGCAAGTCAGTTCCGGGCTGGCATGGCCGCCGGCGCGGCGGATCAGTGCGCGCAGGCGGGCCAGCAATTCTTCCATATGAAACGGCTTGGTCAGGTAGTCGTCGGCACCCGCGTCGATGCCGGCCACTTTCTCGCTCCAGTTGTCGCGCGCGGTGAGTATCAGCACCGGCATGGTTCGTCCGGCGGCACGCCATTTTTTCAGGACTGTGAGGCCGTCCATGCGTGGCAGGCCAAGGTCGAGTACCACGGCATCGAAAGGACTGCTCTCGTCATCGCCGAGAAAATGGCCATCCTCGCCGTTATGCGCGGTATCGACCGCATAGCCGGCCGCACTTAGCGCCGTGGACAATTGCTTCGACAAGGTCGGCTCGTCTTCCACCACCAGGATGCGCATCAGGGTTTCTCCACGGGTCGCACGCCTGCACCGCTGCTCTCGGCCTTGCTTTCGTTGGCGGGGGCATTACGGCTCTTGCTGCCAATCAGCGTGCCGTTGCGTGCATCGACCTTCAGTTTTTGCAGGGCGCCGCCGGTGCGCAGCAACTTGATTTCATATACCCAGCGCTCGCCGCTACGCTCCAGTTCCACTTCCATCACCTGTCCAGGATATTCGCGCTCGACCCGTTCGAGGACGGTACGCAGCGGCAGCACTTCTCCGGCCTCCAGCGCCTGTCGCGCGCGGTCGTGGTCTTGCCTGTCGTCGGCCTGAGCCGGCAGCAATCCGCCAAGCGCCAGCAGCGCGAGGAAAACAGGGTGCAGCAGTTTTTGGTGCAATTTCATGGCTTTTCCCGATCGAAAAACAGGTTGTTGCGATCGTTATAGCGACTTCATCCTGAATGCTGGCTGAATATCGGGTTCAGGTGCTGTTCAGCTTGCTTTAAGCATAGTAGCGAGCATAAACCGATTATAAGGACAGCAACCATGAACCTGAAAGCCCATATTCTTGTAATGGCAGCAATGCTGCCCCTCGCTGCTACCAGCCATGCCGGCGCGCGCGAAGACCTGCTGGAACGCTATGCCGCTGCGGCCAAGGCAGCCTCGCCCTCTTTTGCCGGCTTCTCGGCGGCACGCGGAGAGGCGTTTTATCAAAAGAAATTCGGCGGCGGCAAGCCGGATACGCCGGCCTGCACCTCTTGCCATTCCGGCAATCCGCGCGAAGCCGGACGCACCCTTACCGGGAAAACGATCGAGCCGATGGCGGGATCGGCATCCTCGACGCGCTATACCGATCCAGCGAAAGTCGAGAAATGGTTCAAGCGCAATTGCAATGAAGTTCTCGGACGCGAATGCACGCCGCTCGAAAAGGGCGACTGGCTGAGTTACGTCATGAGCCGCTGAGCATCCCAGATTATTCAAGGAGTACTGAAATGAAAATTCCTTATCGTTCCATCATCGTCGGCGTGCTTGCTATCGCTGCTTCAGCGGCCGTCCTGGATCGCGCGCAGGCCGGTGGCGACCACTATTTTCCGCCGGTAACCGACCAGAAAGTCAAAGCCGAATGCGGCAGCTGCCATCTCGCATTTGCGCCGTCGATGCTGCCGGCCAGTTCATGGAAGCGCATGATGGCCGACCTGCAAAACCACTTCGGCGATGACGCCAGCATCGACGACGCCACCAACACCCACATCACCCGCTACCTGCTCGCCAATGCGGCCGATGCCAATGGCCGGCGCTACAGCAGCAAGCTGATGCGCGGCGTATCGGTCGACAACGCACCGCTGCGCATCACGGAGCTGCCGAAGTGGAAGCGCGAGCATCGCGAGGTTCCGGACTGGGAATGGAAGCACAGGGATGTGCGCACCAAGGCCAATTGCACCGCCTGCCATGCCGATGCCGAGCGCGGCTATTACGAGGACGATTGATTTGCTGAACGGCGGATGAACGCCCGCTTCAGCATAGGTTAAGGATCACTGTCGCACAATGGAATCACGGTCGCAGATTCGACCGCAACTACCGGAGGTTTAAATCATGCGTACTACTCAAATTCTTTCTGCTCTCATTCTCGGCACCGGCATTGTGGCCGGAGGCGCATACCTGTTGCCGGCCTTTGCCCAAAGCGACAAGCCTGCAGCAACCGCACAGACTACAACCACATCGGCAAAGGACGGCATGTCGGTCGGCCAGATTCATGACAAGCTGGTTGCCGAAGGCTATCGCGACATTGGCAAGATCGAGCGCGAGCGCGATGCCTTCGAAGTCAAGGCTGTGGACAAGAACGGCACGCGTGTGAAGCTGTATCTCGATCCGCAGACCGGCAATGCAATCGAATCTCGCCAAAAGAGCCAGAAACAGGATGCAAGGCGCGATCGTCGCAGCCCGGATGCGGCCGACACAACCCACACAACCAACACAACCAACGCAACAAAATAAAACCCAATGCCTGCCGCGCCCGATCGAATGGCGCGGCAGGCAGGTTGCCTGTTCAATGCGCTTAGAGCATCTATCAATATGCCGCTTGCAGCGTTACGGCCACTTTGCCATCGGCATTTTGATACACGCTCTTAGGAGGAACCCAACATGAAATCTATACTCGCTGGTCTTCTGGCCCTGGTAACCCTGGTATGGGGCCTGGATATTTATTCAACGACGGTACCGGACGGTGTTTCAATCTGGTGGCTGGCACGCAAGGAGGGCATGTACCTGACGGGTATGTATTCCATCGTGCTGATGTCCTTCGTGATGCTGCTGGCAACCCGGCCGGCCTGGCTCGAACGCCCGCTCGGCGGCATGGACCGTGTCTATCGCCTGCATAAATGGAGCGGTATCCTGGCCATTAGCATGGCGGCGGCGCACTGGCTGATCGAAATGTCCGGCGACGTGCTCAAGTCCCTGATCGGCCGCGCCGGCAGGCCGCCGAAAGAGCAGTACAGCGGCCTCATCGAAGCACTGCGCGACGTTGCCGAAGAAATGGGCGAGTTTACGATTTACATCGTGCTCGCAATGCTGGTGCTCACCTTGTGGAAGCGCTTCCCGTACAAGTTCTGGCGCTATGTCCACCGCATTATGCCGGTGGTCTACCTGGCGCTCGCTTTTCACGCTGCGATGCTGGCACCTAGCGATTACTGGACGCAACCGGCGGGGCTGCTGCTGGGACTATCCTTTGGTATCGGCGTTATTGCCAGCTTCATGTCGCTCACCGGTCGCATCGGCCGCGACCGTCTGGTGGACGGCAGCGTCGTGTCCGTCAGTGCGCGTGATGGCAACGTCGCCGAAGTGACCTGCCGTCTGGATGAAGGCTGGAAAGGCCATCGGCCCGGACAGTTTGCGTTCGTGACCTTCGACCGGCTGGAAGGTGCGCATCCGTTCACCATTGCCTGCGCCGATCGCGGCGACCGCACCGTCACCTTCCAGATTAAGGAGCTGGGTGATTACACGCGAGGCCTCGCACATCGTGTACGACCGGGACAGTCAGTGCGCGTGGAAGGGCCCTACGGACGCTTCGATATGGCACGACGCAATCCGAAGGCGCAGCAGATCTGGATTGCCGGCGGCATTGGCGTGACACCTTTCCTGGCCTGGCTGGAAGAACTGCAGCGCACACCAGATCAGGCGCCTGACGCGGACCTGCACTACTGCACCCGCGACCGCGAGAACGATGGCTTTGTCGCGCAACTGGAAGCGCTGTGCGCGAAGTTGCCGAATGTTCGCCTGCATATCCATGGCGCGGAACAGGGCGAGGTGCTGACTGCCGATGCGCTGCTCGCCGCGCAGGGGGGCAAGAAACATGCGGATGTCTGGTTCTGCGGACCCCGCGGACTGGCGGAAAAAATCAGGGAAGGCTTGCAGCGTTCATGGAAAGGCAGCTTGCGGTTCCATCAGGAAGCGTTTGAAATGCGCTAACAGTCTGTTAAAAACAGCGTTCTAATCACGCATGCAAAGCGGCCAACTTACCCTTGGCCGCTTCTGCATGCGCGAGGATGTCCTGCAAAGTGCTGCGCATGCCCGTTTCCATCTCATGACCGAGCGCCGAACGTACTGCCTCTGCAAGCGACTCTTCGTCGCGTTCACGCTGGCCAATCAGTACACTGCGCGCATCTCCCGACAACCAGCCCTTGATATCGGCAAGCACTTCGCCAACCGCGACCTTATCGGGGTCCGGCGGCTGCGGCAAATCATCGCCAGCACGAATATGCCGCGCCAGCGCAGCAGCCAGTTCGCGGCGCGCATGCGCGAGTTCGACAAAAAGTTTTGCAAGCGTTGCATCACCTGCCTTTTCGGCGGCAACCGCATAGTGGTCGGCCGATTCAATGCACAGCGTTTCCACCTGGCTGATGGCCATTTGCGTGTCATCTCTGAGCAGCATGGCGCAACTCCTGTTGTTGATCGAAATAATTTTCCGGAACAAACACCTTCACCGCACCGGCGATCATTTCGAACTGCGCCGGCGTATGCGTCAGGATTTCGCCGTCCGCGCTGATTGTCATCGGCTTGCGCGTGGTAATGACGATATGCCGACCGTGATCGATATCGACCGGATCATGGCCTTCGAACCGGCCGGTGCGAAACGCGGGAGCAAGCCGCACCATTTCCCACAGGTGGATTGGCTCCACGCTATAAAGTGAAAAGCGGTGATCATCGATGCTGGCCTGTTCCGCCACCGTCATGCCGCCGCCGTAGTGACGGCCATTGCCGACCGCGATCTGCATCGAACGCACACGCCGGTGCCGGCCGTCGCACACGATATCGGCATGGAACGGTCGAAACGACCTGAACGCCTTGAGCAGGCTGCGTGCGTAGGAGAAGACGCCCCAACGCTGCTTCATGTCGGGCGAAAGATGATGCGCCACATGCACGCCAAGCCCGATATTGGCGACGTTAAAGAAATAATGGCCGTTCACGCGGCCCAGATCGATCGCATGCGGGACACCGGACGTAATCACTTCGCATGCCTGCTCGATATCTGTCGGGATATGCAGGGTGCGTGCGAGGTCGTTCGCCGTTCCCAGAGGCAGCACTCCCAGCGGCAATTGCGTGTCGATCAGCGCTGCCGCGGCTGCGTTCATCGAGCCGTCTCCGCCGCCGATAATGACGCAGTCAACCTGGTGTTGGTTCGCGCGAATCAGTTCAGAGATCTGCTGTGGCCGGTGCAGTTCCTGTTCAAGGATTTCAATGCCATGCCGCTTTAAAAAATCAATCGCGACGTCCGGATCGCTCGCGCCACTGCGGCTTTTGCGGTTAACGATAAGTAATGCGCGCTTGGGCACTGCTCCCCCGGAAGTGGACCTGCTTTTTTGCGGATAGGAATATTTCTGGCGCAGGCGTGCCGTTGTTACTACGACATTTCATACGGGGCAGGGTTCCGGGAGAACGTGTTCAGATGCCCCACGGCACTGCCGCAACGCCGAAGAGCGGACGGTGGAACGCCATTACGACCAGCGCCACTACGATGCCTCCAACAATTGCCATTACATCCTGTCGCAGGACCGGCGTGAATTGTTTGGTCGCATTTCTTTGGACCGCAGATATCAGGTCAACGATGACATAGGCGAGGAAGGCACCAAACAAGACGGTCGCCCGGGCTTCACCGTTGGCGAGAAGATGCACTGTTGCCCAGATGCCCACGCCGATCAGCATCGGATGCCGTAACGTGCGGCGGATATGGGTTTTCATGTTTGCCGCTGCCAGCAGCATGAAGCTGATCAT
>DATFAZ010000221.1:0-8003 GCA_035254105.1 Noviherbaspirillum sp.
CGTCATGCAAGAATTTGGCAGCGTCGATTGTGGTGATGCGCAGGTTGTTCAGGTCCTTGTAGTTGACCAGGTAGATCTTGCCGGTTTCCTTGGCATTGATCACGAACTCCGGGTTGTAGTGCGAGCCGAGAATGGAAGCTACGCGCGGCTCCGGATGGTATTCGTTGTCAATCGTCATGCCACGTGTCGATACGATTTTCAGCGGCTTGAGCGTCTCGCCTTCCATCATCACGAACTGCGGCGGCCAGTAAGCACCGGCAACCGCATACTTGTCCTCAAACCCTTTGTACTTCGAGGTTTCCACCGAACGTGCTTCCAGGCCGATCTTGATTTCGGCGACGTTGTCCGGTTTTTCCATCCACAGGTCGATCAGGTTGATACGGGCGTCGCGGCCGATTACGTACATGTAGCGGCCGGAAGCCGACATGCGCGAGATGTGCACCGCATAACCGGTCTTGACGATGTTGATGATCTTCTTGGTGTCGCCATCGATCAGGGCCACTTCGCCGGAATCACGCAAGGTAGTCGAGAAGATGTTGTCGATGTTGTAGTTGTTCATCTTGCGCGTCGGGCGCTTGGCAACCGGGATTAATTCTTTCCAGGTTTCCTGCATTTCCTTGATGCCGAATTCCGGCGGGGTCGGCGGTTCCTGCTGGATGTAGCGCGCCATCATGTCCACCTGCTGCTCTGTGAGCGTTCCGGATGTCTGCCAGTTCGGCATGCCGGCCGGTGAACCGTAGGCGATGAAGACCTTCAGGTAATCGGTACCCTTTGCCAGCGTGATGTCCGGCGTCAGCGGCTTGCCGGTGGCACCCTTGCGCAGCACGCCATGGCAGCCGGCGCAGCGCTGGAAGTAAATCTGCTTGCCTTCCTCGAACTCCTTCTTGGTCATTGGCGGCGCTTTTGGATTGATGCCCTGATACATCTCTTCCTTAGCCAAAGGCGATGCACCCGCCTGATATTTCAGTTCGGCGCCTGCATGCGGCTGTTCATTGTTCGTCTGGGCATAAGCTGCGCTCATGACGAACCCCGATGCGGCAAGCACCATTGCAATACCACCAGTGATTCGCTTCATTCAATACTCCGGCAAAAAGATAGTAATTAACAACGCTGGAAATTCTCAAAAATGAGAGTTGAGCGGAGTGAAACATACGGAGGCCGGGGCGTTCAATATGCCAATCTTGAAATACTTGACTGGTATCAAGTATTTTCATATTGATTCCAGATAATTAGAAAAAACCGGAGGCATTGCTACATTAATGAAACAAATCAGGACGACGGAACTGCTGCCGTTATTGCCTGCTGAAGACGCCGTCCTGCATTGCAGGCCGCATGCCCATGCAGCGGTCATTCTGCAGGACGTTTTTGGGAGAGGGGAGTAGCTTACTGCATGGACTTTTTGTCCTGGGGGAGCAATTCAATATCAGCGAATCAGGACTACAACCAAAGTGCAGGCCGAGAGCACGATAGCCCCGCAGGCGGTCCAGATTGCTATTGTGGTTTTTCGGGATAAATCGGACAGGCCTTCCGATACGCTCTGAATCTGCTCGGCCATGTTTTTTACCAGTTCTGCATTGGCTGCCTGTGCTTCTTCCAGCGCTTGCAGGCGCAGTGCTAGTTCGGCTGCCTGCAGCCGCGGCTCGGAATTGGGATCGATCGGTTGCGGCTTCGGGCGGGAATTCCATTTGCCCCACAAGGTCGTGGCGGCATCCAGGACTTTTGGGCCATGCAGGATGACCTGACTCCAGGGAATGGGCATGCGTGTTCTCCAACGATGAAGGGCAGAGTGTAACTATAGCTTGTGCAATTCTCGCACGTGCTGCAGTAATAGCGCCGAGCGGCTTTCACCATTGCGCATGGCTGCCAAAGCCTGCCAAAGGCAGCCCAAGGATAGTCACAGTTTTCGGAGTGGAAGGTGGAGACTTTCATTCATGTAACGTAACTCCTTGAATTTTAAGGGCTCGTTCGATGGCTGCCGGTTGGTATAATTCTTGATAGAAATAAAATTTTGTTTTCCAGCGCCTTTCCCTGCAAGAGAACGGCGCAATCCACTCTATGAGGAGAAGAATATGAACAAACTGATCATCGCCTTGCTCGCAACCGCCATCGGCGGCACTGCCATTGCACAGGTCAAGCCGGAGGACGCGATCAAGTTCCGTCAGTCGGGTTATGGCTTCATGGCCTGGAACATGCAGCGCATCAAGGCCAATGTCGAAGGCAGCAAGTTCGACAAGGATGAAGTCATCAAGGCCGCCAACGCGATCCAGGCAATCGCCAATTCCGGCATGGGTTCGCTGTATCTCCCGGGTACTGACAAGGGTACCGGCTGGGAAGCCACTCGCGCCAAGCCGGGAATCTGGACCGAGAAGGAAAAGATGGGCAAGGTTGCAATGGCGTTCAACAAGGAAGCCAACGAAATGGCGAAAGTCGCTGCAACCGGCGACGCCGGCGCCGTCAAGGCACAACTCGGTAAGCTCGGTGGCACTTGCAAGGGCTGCCATGACGATTTCAAGATCAAGGACTGATATTCGTTGCTCGCTTCCGCAGGGAGCGGGGTGAGCAGCTAAAAGTAATCCCAAAGGCGCCCACGGGCGCCTTTTTCACTCGGAGAAACATCGATGACTGGCAAACGCATACGAATCTGGGACCTGCCGACGCGCCTTTTCCATTGGCTGCTAGTCGTTGCGGTGGCCAGCGCGATCATTACCGGACAGCTGGGCGGTAATCTGATCGAATGGCACGGCCGGATCGGCCTGCTGATTATCGGCCTGCTGGCATTTCGTCTGGCCTGGGGCGTGATCGGCTCAAGCTATGCACGCTTTGCGCAGTTCTGGCCGACACCCGAAAAAATTAAGGCCTACCTGCGCGGCGAGTGGCGCACGGAAGGACATAATCCGCTCGGCGCGCTGTCCGTGTTCGCACTGCTCGGTCTGCTGATCGCGCAGGCACTTACCGGGCTGGTGGCCAATGACGACATTGCATTTTTTGGTCCGCTGTTCGATCTGGTCGGCAAGGAACTGAGCAACCGGTTGACCGGCTTGCACCATCTGATGGGCGACGGCCTGATCATCCTGATCGGACTACATGTGGCCGCGATTGTTTTCTACGTGCGATTCAAGAAGCAAAATCTGGTCAAGCCTATGATCACCGGCTGGAAGGATGCGGGCGAAGGAGACTCGGCCAGTGGTGGCGGCATGGTATCGTTTATTGTTGCGCTGCTGTTTGCGCTTGCCGCTGTCTATGGCGCCAGTGGGGTCTGGATGCCGGCTCCGCCACCGCCGCCTGCTGTCGAGACGCCCAACTGGTGAAGGTAAATGCCACGAGTTTGTGAGCGATCAAGCCGGGTCGGATGCCGGCTTGTTTCCATATCCAGACCATAGCTGCTGCCAACCATTACCGGCCAAGCTGATTCGGATCGCTGCACGCATTGAACCAACGATAAATGAGGAAAAGCATGGAGACAACACCACCACCGACGCACGTATTCGACGCCGCGATCGCACTCTCACCCATTGACAACGATTTCTGCACCGGCCAGACCAGCACACCTTACGCCAATATGGTCGGCCCATTTGGTGGTGTTATTGGCGCCACTCTGCTTAACGCCATCGTCAGCCATCCGGCCCGGCTTGGCGACCCGACTTCCCTTACTGTGCATTACGCCGCACCGATAGCGGATGGCAAATTTTCCGTGCATGCAAAGCCGCTGCGAACCAACCGCAGCACGCAGCACTGGTTCGTCGAACTGCTCCAGGAGGGCCAGGTCGCGGCCTTTGCTACGGCAGTCACCGCAATCCGTCGCGAAACCTGGGGCGCAACCGATGCCGCCTTCCCGCAGGTGCCGCCGGCGGAAAGCGTGGTACAGGCACCTGCAGTACCACAGGCGGCCTGGACAGCCTGCTACGACATGCGCTTCATCGATGGTGGACTGGGTATGGGCGATACCGCCGGCCATCCGTCGCAGACACGCTTGTGGATACGCGACCAGTCGCCGCGTCCTCTCGACTTTTTGTCGCTGGCAGCAATGTGCGACGCCTTCTTCCCGCGCATTTTCGTGCGCCGTCAGAAATGGACCGCTGCTGGCACTGTTGCGCTCACTACCTACTTTCACGCCGATGCCGCGCAACTGAGCGAACAGGGTTGTGCCTATCTGCTGGGTATAGCACGGGGGCTGCACTACGGGAAGGGATTCTTCGACCAGAGCGCCGAGCTCTGGAGTGGCGACGGCAAGCTTCTGGCTAGCAGCCATCAGGTAGTCTATTTCAAGGAATAGGCGCGAATGATAGGGCGGCAGGTTCTTATCGCCGCCCATCATTGAGATCAGTGTCTTTCTTACTTCTTACTTGTGGATCGACAAGATCGCATGTAGGAGGATGACGCCAAAGGTCGCGGTGACGATGCCGCCGAGCCCGAACTGCTCCATCTTCCGGGTGAACTCTTATGCACCAAGTGGAAAGCGGCTTACGCAGAAGATTTCCAAACAAGCTCTTGCCCCTGCTATCCCGAGCACACGCGAGGGATCTCCTCCGATCTTCAAAGCGATCAACGGCAGCCGCTGCCTGAAGCCGCTTCGATTGCGTCGCGCGCCCCGTTCATCTGTCGTTAAGAAACGTTGAGTTATAACTGTCAACGATGGTCGATCGCCGGTTTCGGCAGGCCTGAAGCGCTCTAGGATTCGAAACAGTTGCCGATGGTTTCGCTACCAGTGCGTGCCGGCGTGCGCAAGCCTCACTCTTGATAAGGAACCATGATGAGCATCTTTGAAAAGCCATTAGCGCCAGCTTTGGAAGAAGCAGGGCAGCTGCCGGAAAGTGCGGTTCTGATCGACGTGCGCTCGATTGTCCAGTTTGCTTCCGGACACATCAAAGATGCGATCCCCTTGCCACTCGATTGCCTTGCGCGCGAGATCCATAGCATCGTCGTTGACCCCGCCACGCCGATCGTCGTTTACTCCCAAAGCGGCGCCCGTTCAGACACGGCTTGCCATGCATTGATTCGCATCGGCTATCTGAATGTTGTCAATGGCGGCGCAATGGAGCACCTTGCGCCCCGGCTTGGCCGCCCTATGGCAAGCGTGGAACTATCCGCGATTTCGTCGATGTGCAATGCGGGCAACATGGCAAATCACTAGCAATGTTAGAACGCGTTTGCGTTATTCAGAGGTATCTATTTCTACTGCGAGAGGACATGTCATGACCAGATTTTTCCCTTCTTCACAATGGAAAAAATTGTTCTTTATAGTTGCGTTACTCAGCCTCGAACGCGCGGCTGCACAGTTTTGGGGGCTGAGCCTGTTTTCTGGCGCCGGCGCCGGCGCAGAGGCCGGCATGCTTGCCTTCATGATGTTCGGCCATTGCGACACGCGGGACGGTCCCGTCGTCATGCTGGGGAAAAAAGCGCTGGCGGAGAAGAACGTCAATCTTGTATTGCCGTGGGTTCGTAGCGAGGATGAAGCGCAGATACGCCATGTGTTTGAACATGCGCAAGCAGTGCGCGAACTCGGCCCGCAGGCGCAATCCCTCGCGGACGAGCATTTTCTGGAAACCCTGGTGCGCGTCCATCGGGCAGGCGAAGGCGCTCCCTACACGGGCCTGAAGCCGGCCGGCCTCGACATTGGCCCCGCAGTGCCTGCGGCCGATCAGGCATTGCAAAACGGCTCGCCCGACAACTTGCTCAAGCTATTGACCGATGCTGTTACTCATGGAGTACGACAACGCTTCGAGGCTACGCGGCAGAAGCTTGGCTTCGATCCGGATGATATCGGTGCAGGACGTAAATATGTCGAAGCCTATGTCTCGTACGTGCACAGCGTTGAAAAGATATGGCAAGCCGCAAGCATCAGCGCGCCTGCGAACCAATGCGGGGGAGAACATCGTTCTGCAGGCGGTTGCGGCCATCATGGGCATCATCACTGAACCCGTCCCGGTTTTGATCGAAGCCAGCGTTGTAAACGTGGCATCTTTCAACAGGCTCTGACATTCGCCCGGGTGGCTCGTGCCGCCCGGTTCTTTCAGGATTGCCGCCGCCATCAATCTTGCTGATTAGTTCCCGTTTTTCTTGCCGATCGACAGGATCGCATACAGGATGATCGCGCCGAAGGTCGCGGTTCCAATACCGCCGAGCGCGAACTGGCCCAGCTTCAAGGTGAAGTCGCCGGCGCCGAGCACCAGCGTGACAGCGGTGACAATCAGGTTGCGGTTGTCGGAAAAATCAACTTTGTTTTCCACCCAGATCCGCGCACCGGCCACCGTGATCAAGCCGAACACCACGATGGACACGCCCCCCAGGACCGCTCCCGGAATGGTCTGGATGATCGCGCCGAACTTCGGCGAGAAGCCCAGTACCAGCGCAATCACCGCCGCGATGACAAACACCAGCGTGGAGTAGATTTTTGTTGCCGCCATGACGCCGATATTCTCGGCGTAGGTAGTGACGCCGGTGCCGCCGACGCTGCCGGACAAAATAGTCGCCACGCCGTCGCCGACGAAGGCGCGCCCCATGTAGCGGTCGAGGTTTTCACCGGTCATTGCGCTGACGGCCTTGATATGGCCGAGATTTTCGGCCACCAGAATGATCGCAACCGGTGCCAGCAACGCCATTGCGTCGGCTTTGAATACCGGCGCGACGAAGTTCGGTACACCGAACCATGCGGCATTGGCGATGATGCTGAAATCGATCGGCTTGCCCAGGCCCGCGCCGTTGGCGAGAATGAAGTAGAGCGCATAAGCCAGCAGCAGGCCGATCAGGATCAACAGGCGCTGCGCCATCCCGCGCGTGAATACCGCCACCGTGCCGACGCAGAGAATCGTGGCCAGCGCCATCCACGCATCGAAATTGTTGCCGGATACGCCCTTGACAGCGATCGGCGCCAGATTCAGACCGATCACGGCCACTACCGCGCCGGTCACCACCGGCGGCATCAGCTTCTCGATCCAGCCAGTGCCGGTCGCCATCACCAGCAGGCCGATTAGTGCATAGACTAGCCCGCAGGCGATGATGCCGCCGAGCGCAACGCCCATGTTCATGTTCGGCCCTTGTCCGCTATAGCCGGAAACGAGAATGACCAGGCCGATGAAGGCAAAGCTCGAACCAAGATAGCTGGGCACGCGCCCGCCGACGAATACGAAAAAGAGGAGGGTGCCCACGCCCGACATGAAAATCGCAAGATTGGGATCGAAGCCCATCAGCAGCGGCGCGAGAACGGTCGCACCGAACATCGCAACCACGTGCTGCAGGCCCATCGCGATAGTCTGTGGCCAGGGAAGGCGCTCGCTCGTGCCGATAACGGGGCGGCCGCCGTCATTGGTACTGGTGCGCAGGCGCCATTGGGGGAAATAGCCGTTTGCCATCAGAATTCTCCGGGTAGGCAGATGCTGGTGCGCCCGACATAAAGGCGCGCTCGATTCATCCGTAATCATTGAAAATTTTTGCTCGGCAAGTTTATTGAGAAATGCGCAAACTCACAATTGAAAAACGTATTTATTCGAGCAGGGATGGAATTGGAACGATGTGATGAGGGCGGCAAGTAGCGCCGCTAATGCGGAAGCATGCGGAAAACTACAAAGATATCGTTATTTCAGTGCGCTTTTCACGGTCCGGCATTGGACGTGCCTTTAGCCTTTGAATTGCCCGCGTATTTCTTGATGAGGCCAGGAAAAAGCCCCGCTTTCGCGAGGCTTTCGAAGGTTTTCAGTTGTAACGCGGTTTATGCCTGTTTGCGTTTGCGTGCAGCGCCCAGTCCGACAAGGCCGAGACCCAGGAGCGCCGAGGTGCCTGGCAGCGGCACATCGACCGGTGGCGGCAATACGGCGCCGAAACCGTCCAGATAGGCATAACCCGTATGGCCAGTCGGCTCGCAGTCCGCTGCCAGCAGCGACAGGGTGAAGTCGTGACCGGAGAGCAGGCTGTCGATCGTCAGTTGCTCGATCTGCCAATTCGGTGTGTAGAACAGGCCACCCAATGAGTTGAATCGATTGTCCACACCCGTTCCGGTAGCACCTGCG
>DATFAZ010000222.1:0-7301 GCA_035254105.1 Noviherbaspirillum sp.
ATAGAATCGCAATCCCGGCGCCAACGGTAGTGCCAATGCAATTGAGGAACACCCCATGAATGCCATCCCCGAAATCAAGCCCGGCCAATCGATTGAGTTGCTAAAAGAGCTGCACATCCTGACGCGCGACGGCAAGCTGAACCAGGACAGCCGGCGCAAGCTGAAGCAGGTTTATCACCTTTATCACTTCATCGAGCCGCTCCTGCAGGAAATCCATCAGGATCATCCGGATATCCAGCTGGTCGATCACGGGGCGGGTAAGTCTTATCTCGGCTTCATCCTGTACGACTTGTTTTTCAAGTCGCTGGGCGATCAATCGCATATTTACGGCATTGAAACGCGCGACGAACTGGTGAGGAAGTCTCAGGAGCTTGCACAAAAGCTGAAATTTCCCGGCATGTCATTTCTTAATCTGTCGGTGGCGGACTCGATTACGTCAGACCTGTTACCGGCAAAAATCGATATCGTCACCGCGCTACATGCGTGCAACACCGCTACCGACGATGCGATTCGTTTCGCCCTGGCAAAGCAGGCAAAGTTCATTGTGCTGGTGCCGTGCTGCCAGGCGGAAGTGGCCTCGGTACTGCGGAAAAACAAGGGAAAGACGCTTGCAAAAAACGCGCTCACCGAAATCTGGCGCCACCCGTTGCATACGCGCGAGTTCGGCAGTCAGGTAACAAATGTGCTGCGCTGCCTTCAGCTGGAAGCGCATGGTTATCAGGTCAACGTCACCGAACTGGTGGGATGGGAGCATTCGATGAAAAACGAGCTCATCATCGCCAGTTACAAGAATCTGCCGCGCAACCGGCCAACTGAACGCCTGCAGGAAGTGCTGCAGACGCTCGGACTGGAGGAAATGGGCGAGCGCTTTTTTGCCTCTGTTTGAGAAGCCAAGGCGCTGTCTATTGCAAGCACTTCTTTCGGCAGTTCAAACTGTCGATACGTTAAAATCAAGTCTTTCCAGATCAATTCGATATCACCATGTCCGGCAATACTTTTGGCACTCTCTTTACCGTCACGACCTTTGGCGAATCGCATGGGCCGGCAATCGGCTGCGTGGTGGATGGTTGCCCCCCTGGCATGGTGCTGTCCGAAGCCGATATCCAGCCTGAACTCGACCGCCGCAAGCCCGGTACGTCGCGCCATGTGACCCAACGCCAGGAATCGGATACGGTGGAAATCCTGTCGGGCGTGTATGAAGGAAAAACCACCGGCACGCCGATCGCTTTGCTCATTCGCAACGAAGATCAGCGCAGCAAAGATTACGGCAACATCGCCGAGACCTTTCGTCCCGGCCATGCGGATTACACCTACTGGCACAAGTACGGCATCCGCGATCCGCGCGGCGGCGGCCGTTCCTCCGCGCGCCTGACTGCACCGGTGGTCGGCGCTGCCGCGATTGCGAAGAAATGGCTGAAGGAACAATACGGCACGACATTCAAAGGCTGCATGAGCCAGCTTGGTGAAATCGCCATTCCGTTCGAATCCTGGGAGCACGTGCCAGCCAACCCGTTCTTTGCCGCGAACACGACAGTGCTGAAGCAGCTCGAAGATTATATGGACCAGTTGCGCCAGGACGGCGATTCCTGCGGGGCGCGCATCGATGTGGTGGCGCAGAACGTGCCGATCGGGCTGGGCGAGCCGATCTATGACAAGCTCGACGCTGAGATTGCCTACGCGATGATGGGCATTAATGCGGTCAAGGGCGTGGAAATCGGTGCCGGCTTCAAATCGGTTGCACAAAAAGGCACCGAGCATGGTGACGAGCTGACACCCGCAGGTTTTGCCACGAACAATGCCGGCGGCGTACTGGGCGGGATTTCGACCGGACAGGACATCACGGTCTCCATCGCTATCAAGCCAACGTCCAGCATCCGCACTCCGCGCCACTCGATTGACAAGAGCGGCAATCCGGTCAACGTCGAGACTTTCGGCCGCCACGATCCCTGCGTCGGCATCCGTGCTACGCCAATCGCCGAAGCCATGCTGGCGCTCGTGCTGATGGATCACGCGCTACGGCATCGCGCACAATGCGGTGATGTGAAGGTGGCCACGCCACAGATCGCTGCGCATATCAAGTGATGCGGTGGTGATGCAATCCGGGCGGCGAGTGCAGTCCGGAGGTTTCCACCGCCGCCCATAGCGTCATTTCCGGAAAAGCGAATTCGTGCAGCATTCACCCTGGCCCCGGCAATCGTTCAGTTTCGCCTTATTCTTTTTCGCCTATTACGGTTACGTCGGCGTGCTGTCGCCGTATGCGAGCCTATACTTCGCTGACAGGGGCATGACCGTCGCACAGATCGGCGTGCTGATGTCGCTGATGCAGGTGATGCGGATCTTTGGTCCCAACCTCTGGGGCTGGGTCGCCGACCGTCACCAGCAGCGCGTGAGCGTACTACGCATTACCGCAACTGCAGCGGTTGCCTCCTTCTGCGGCATGTTCTTTGGTCAGACGTTTGCGCAGTTCTTCGTCGTGATGGTGGCCATTAATCTGTTTACCAGTGCACAAGGCCCGCTGTCGGAGGCGCTGATGCTGTCCGAGATGCGTGGCGACCTGACCCATTACGGCAAGTTGCGACTATGGGGATCGGTCGGCTTCATTATGGCGGTAACGCTGGCCGGTCCTGTCCTGGACCAGTACGGCATCGGTCTGATGCCATGGATTGCGCTCGGCTTGCTCGTCCTCGTGCTGTTTTCCAGCACGCGCATGCAGGAAACGCCGCACGACCAGGGTCATTCGGAAGTTACATCGGTGCTGGCACTGCTGAGGCGGCGGGAGGTAATCGCGTTTTTCAGCTCGACTTTCCTGATGATCGCCGCGCATGCGTCGCTATACGTGTTCTATTCCTTATATCTGGCGCAACTGGGCTACAGCAATACGGTGATAGGCTTGATGTGGTCGCTTGGCGTGGTGGTGGAAATCGCGTTCTTCTTCTACCAGGCGCCGCTATTCAAGCGCTTTGGCGTGCGCACCCTGATGATTGCCAGCCTGCTGATTGCAGTAATCCGCTTCCTCCTGATCGGTTTTGGCGCCCAGTCGCTGTTGCTGCTGCTGGTTGCACAAGTTTTACATGCGGCAACTTTCGGGACGCATCACTCAGCCTCGGTGGCCACATTGCAACGCTGGTTTTCCGGGCCCTTGCAGGCACGCGGTCAGGCTTTGTACACCAGCATTTCCTATGGCTTAGGGGGAACGCTGGGCGGGCTGATTTTAAGTGGGGTTTGGGATACATTTGGAGCACAGACAGTCTATTTAATAGCCGCAATATTTTCGCTGGCAGGAGCCGGGGCGGCAACTTTGTCTTATCGCTGGCAGCAGCCTCATTCGGAGCCGAAAAAATGCAATCGACAATCAGGAAGATCTTTGCCGTAGCAGTGCTGTCATCGCTGGTGGCATGCGAAACCGTGCAGACTACAAAAGGTGGCGTTGTCGGGGTTGATCGTGAACAGAGGATGGCGGTGTCTGCCGAGACAATCGACCAGGCAGCCCGTGCGCAATATAGCGACCTGATTGCTAAGGAACGGCAGAAGGGCACGCTTAACCGGAATCCGGCGCAGGTGGAACGCGTGCGCGCCATCGCCAATCGTATCGTTCCGCAGACGGTCGCCTTCCGTCCGGACGCGCGTAACTGGGCATGGGAAGTGAATGTCCTCACTTCTCCGGAGGTCAATGCATGGTGCATGCCGGGCGGGAAAATGGCTGTCTATACAGGCCTGATCGAAAAGCTCCAGATCACCGATGATGAGCTGGCAGCGGTGATGGGTCATGAAATCGCCCATGCACTGCGCGAGCATGCGCGCGAGCGGGCATCCGAACAGGCAATCGCCGGCAGCGTGATCTCCGTCGGTGCTGCCGTGCTGGGAATCGGGGATTTAGGGCAAAAAGGGGCAGAGTATGCGTATATGGGCTTGCTTGGCCTGCCGAATTCACGTCGTCACGAAACCGAGGCTGACCGGCTTGGTGTCGAACTCGCTGCGCGCGCCGGCTACGATCCGCGTGCTGCCGTCACTCTATGGCAGAAGATGGGGCAGGTTGGTGGCAGCGAACCGATTAAATTTCTTTCAACCCACCCCTCGCAATCCGACCGGTTGAGCGATCTGGCAGTTTATTCACAGCGCGTTATGCCATTGTATGAACAGGCGAAGAAAAAACACTGATTTGTAAAACAGTTAATAAATCCGTAAAAAGACGCCTGCACCTCCATTTGCAGGCGTTTTTCATTGTGCCGCTGCGGCTCCCGCCCGCTTTTGCGTTGCACAACTATGGCATAATCAAGGGCTGTTTTCACCGCTTTGCGCCGCACGGCGCATACTTCTGGCACGCTTTCGACACATGGCTAAAACGCTCTACGACAAACTTTGGGAATCGCACGTTGTCCATACCGAAGAGGATGGCACCGCCATTCTCTACATCGACCGCCACCTGGTGCACGAAGTCACCAGCCCGCAGGCATTCGAAGGACTTAAGCTGGCTGGCCGCAAGCCATGGCGCCTGTCCGCCAATCTGGTTGTGGCCGACCACAATGTGCCGACTACCGACCGAGCCAGCGGCATCGCCGACCCGATTTCCCGTCTTCAGGTAGAGACGCTGGACGCTAATGCCAAAGAATACGGCCTGACGTATTTCAGCATGCAGGACAAGCGCCAGGGTATCGTCCACGTGATCGGCCCGGAGCAGGGCGCAACCCTGCCGGGCATGACAGTTGTTTGCGGCGACTCGCATACCTCCACGCACGGTGCCTTCGGTTGCCTCGCGCATGGCATCGGCACCTCCGAAGTTGAGCACGTGCTGGCAACGCAGACGCTGCTAGCAAAGAAATCCAAAGCCATGCTGGTGCAGATCGATGGCGCGCTGCCATTTGGCGTTACCGCAAAGGATATCGTCCTCGCCGTAATCGGCAAGATTGGCACCGCTGGCGGCACCGGCTATGCAATCGAATTCGCCGGTTCGACCATCCGGTCGCTGTCGATGGAAGGCCGCATGACGATCTGCAACATGGCGATCGAGGCGGGCGCGCGCGCCGGCATGGTCGCGGTTGACGATACCACCATCAACTACGTCAAGGGTCGCCCCTTCTCACCGGTCGGCCCGCACTGGGACCGCGCTGTTGAATACTGGCGTACGCTGCATTCCGATGCCGGCGCCCGGTTCGACTTGGTCGTCACGCTGGATGCAGCCGAAATCAAACCGCAGGTCACCTGGGGTACATCACCCGAGATGGTGGTTGCAATCGACGACCGCGTACCCGATCCTGACAAGGAAAAGGATGCCGTCAAGCGCGACGCGATGGAAAAAGCGCTGATCTATATGAGCCTGAAGCCGAATATGGCAATCTCCGATATCCGCATCGACAAGGTGTTCATCGGCTCATGCACCAATTCCCGTATCGAGGATTTGCGTGCGGCAGCAGCGGTTGTGCGCGGTAAATTCCGCGCCTCCA
Source organism: Noviherbaspirillum sp. (assembly GCA_035254105.1). Classification (GTDB taxonomy): domain Bacteria; phylum Pseudomonadota; class Gammaproteobacteria; order Burkholderiales; family Burkholderiaceae_D; genus Noviherbaspirillum. Next base: position 5,442 of record DATFAZ010000222.1, read on the forward strand.
ATGTCAAGCTGGCGATGGTGGTTCCGGGTTCGGGACTGGTAAAGGAACAAGCCGAGCGCGAAGGGCTGGACAAGATTTTCAGGGATGCAGGCTTCGAATGGCGCGAGCCGGGATGCTCGATGTGTCTGGCGATGAATGCCGACCGTCTGGAGCCGGGCGAGCGCTGTGCCTCGACTTCGAATCGCAATTTCGAAGGACGTCAGGGGCAGGGCGGCCGCACCCATCTGGTTTCGCCCGCAATGGCTGCTGCTGCAGGCATCACAGGGCATTTTGTCGACGTGCGCGTATTGCGCTAGCTTTTTGCAGGGAGAAAAAACATGAAAAAAATATTCATGCTCACGGTTGCAGCAATCGTGCTGGTCGGTTGCAATACGTTCCAGGGCGTAGGCAAGGATGTCCAGAAAATGGGCGCGGCAGTCGAGAACGCTGCCAAGAAATAAATGAAGGGCAGCCATTCAAAGAGGAATGGCAACTGAAATAAAGATCATGGAAAAATTCACTGTACACGATGGTTTGGTCGCCCCGCTCGATCGCGCGAACGTCGATACCGACGCCATCATCCCCAAGCAATTCCTGAAGTCGATCAAGCGAACTGGCTTCGGCCCGAACCTGTTCGACGAGTGGCGTTACCTCGACCATGGCGAGCCCGGAATGGACAATTCCAGACGCCCGGTCAATCCTGACTTCGTGCTTAACCAGCCGCGTTATCAGGGTGCGTCCATTCTGCTGACGCGCAAGAATTTTGGCTGCGGTTCGTCGCGCGAACATGCGCCGTGGGCGTTGCAGCAGTATGGTTTTCGCGCAGTGATTGCGCCTAGCTTTGCCGATATTTTCTTCAACAACTGCTTCAAGAATGGCGTTCTGCCGATCGTGCTGTCGGAACTGCAAGTTGACCAGTTATTTAATGAAGTTAAGGCATTCCCGGGCTATAGGCTGGTGATCGACCTTGAAAAGCAGGTTGTCGCCACGGCCAACAGCAGCGCGAGCTACGCTTTCGACGTCGATGCTTTCCGTAAATTTTGCCTGCTCAACGGACTCGACGATATCGGTCTGACGCTGCGCCAGGCGGACAAGATACGGGCATTTGAAGAACGTCATCTGGCAAGCCAGCCATGGCTTGCCAATACAATTTAATCATTATCTGAAGCGCAAATGAAAATCGCAATCCTGCCGGGCGACGGCATCGGCCCCGAAATCGTCGAGCAAGCTGTTCGTGTGCTGAACGCACTCGATGAAAAATTTGAAATGGAAACCGCACCGGTTGGTGGTGCAGGTTATGAAGCTCACGGACATCCTTTGCCGGAAGGCACCTTGAAACTGGCAAAAGAAGCTGATGCGTTGCTGTTCGGTGCGGTCGGCGACTGGAAATATGACAAGCTGGAGCGCGCATTGCGCCCGGAGCAGGCGATCCTCGGTCTGCGCAAGAACCTGAACCTGTTCGCCAACCTGCGTCCGGCAATTCTGTATCCGGAACTGGCCGGGGCATCGACGCTCAAACCGGAAGTGGTTTCGGGGCTGGACATCCTGATCATTCGTGAATTGACAGGCGATATTTATTTTGGTCAGCCGCGTGGTGTACGCGAGTGCCCGGACGGTCCGTTCAAGGGCGAGCGCGAAGGCTTCGACACAATGCGTTATGCGGAAACTGAAATTCGCCGCATCGCGCACGTTGCCTTCCAGGCGGCGCGAAAGCGCGACAAGCGATTGACCAGCGTCGATAAGGCGAATGTGCTGGAAACCTTCCAGTTCTGGAAAGACATCGTGACCGACGTGCACAAGGAGTACCAGGACGTTACACTCGACCACATGTATGTAGACAACGCCGCGATGCAACTGGTGCGCGCACCGAAGAAGTTTGAT
>DATFAZ010000223.1:0-2439 GCA_035254105.1 Noviherbaspirillum sp.
GTGGTTTTGTCATACCCTTTTTCGCGAAACAGCTTGGCTGATTTGGCAATCAGTTCATTGCGGCGACCTTCATCTTCTGGTCGGGTAGCGGGTGGCGGAGGTGTTTGTTTGGGTACCTTGGGCTTGGAGAGCGTGGTGCGCGCTGAGGTACTCTTTTTCGGCTTTTGCATCGTTTGACTATCTGGCTGCGGCTATTTTTACCGGAAGGGATTTCGTGCGTCAGCCATTATAGGTTTTTTAACTGGCGCCTTGGTTAAACGAAGGCAACATTGTGAGGCTTATGCCAGCATCGCAAATTATCCTGAATTCCATGAGCGGTTACAGGCAATTTGCGTATGCAGGCAATTCCATCATTTTCCGCGCCTCATCCACATTGGCCACGTCGCGTCCGGCGTTTTTTGCATAGCGCGCCATGACTTCGATCAGTTGCGCGTTCGAGTTGGCCTTGCTGCCGTCCGGCAGATAGAAGGTGTCTTCCAGTCCGGTGCGCAGATGGCCGCCCAGTTCTGCCGCGCGCTGGTGCAGCGGCCAGATATTGCTGCGGCCAATCGCCGTCACTTGCCACTCGCTGCCCGGCGGGATCAGCCCGGTCAGGATCGGCAGGAGAGCGGGATCAGCTGGCATACCGGATTCCACCCCCATGACGAAGTTGTAATGAGCTGTGCCGGAATACATGCCGGTTTTAGCAAACATGTCGACGCAACGCACGATGCCGACATCAAAGCATTCGAATTCCGGCAAGGTGCCGGTTTCGTGCATGGCATCGAGAAACGTCTTGATTTTCTCTACCGGGTTATCAAACAGCATGGGCGGCCAGGCCCATGTTCCGGCGGAGGTCGCTTTCAGGTAGTTGAGTGAGCCGGCATTGCAGGCGGCCACCTCCGGACGAATCGCGCGCATGCAAGCCAGCGGCCCGCTGATATCGGCACCGACCACGCCGGTTGACTGATTGAAGATCACTCCCGGGCACGCTTCCCGGATCGCCTGCGCGATTTCCGTCGCGACTTGCGGCTCCCAAGACGGGTAACGCCCCATTCCCGGTTCCTGCTTGCGGAAATGCACATGCATTACCGTCGCTCCCGCATCGAACGCCTCTTTTGCTTCCCGCGCCATCTGCTCCGGCGTCACGGGAACCGGATGCTGGTTGGGGTCGGTCAATACGCCGGTCAGGGCGCAGGTGATGATGGCTTTCTGGCTCATGCTGGTTCCATTTCAAGAGCGTGCTGGGGTTGGGTTGGTGGGGCAGTGCTCGTCTGAATACTAACAATCCGAGTGTAGCTATCACTTTAAATTAAATCAATCGGTTGATTGAATATCATTAGGGGAAGTCCTCGAAAACGGATTGGTCCCAGGCAGCCAGATAGCCCGGCGCTCTGCAAATATGCGCATTTCCCTCTATTCGCATGGGAGTCGTATCAGTTTTTCGACGTTGGATGTAGCGCAAGGCAACACAAAGCGCTGTTTGATTAAAGCAAGCGATTGATTTAGTATGGTTTTGCCCCGGGTTGAATAACCGTTTGGAGATTCTATGAACGACGACTTGCTGCTGGAAATGCGCGACCGCGTAATGTGGCTCACGATCAATCGCGCCGAGCGCCGCAATGCGATCAATGCCAATGTCCTTCACGGCCTTCGGCAAGCGCTGGAAGGCGCCAACAAGGACAAGAGCATGCGCGCGATAGTCATCACCGGCACAGGCGATCGCGCGTTTTGCTCTGGTGCCGACCTGCAGGAGCCATCGTTCAGGTTCGATTATTCCGAGCCATATCAGTGGCTGGCTGATCTGCTGCGGCAGGCGAAGCGTTGCACCGTACCGCTGATCGCAAGGGTGAACGGCGCCTGTCTGGCCGGTGGCATGGGGCTGCTCGCGATGTGCGACATGGCAGTGGCAACGCATGAAGCCACCTTCGGCCTGCCGGAAGTAAAGGTAGGTGTTTTCCCGGCGCAGGTGCTGTCAGTCTTGCAGCATCAGATTCCGCGTCGCGTGCTGACGGAAATGTGCATCACGGGCGAGACGCTGACGGCAAAACAGGCACTGGACTATGGCTTGGTCAATCATCTGGCAGAAGATGGGCTCGACGCCAAGCTCGAATGGCTGCTCGCCCGTTTGCAGGACAAGTCGCCATCAGCGATCCGGCGCGGCCTGTACACGCTCAAACAGATCGAGGCCATGCCATTTGAGGCGTCGATGGCGTTCACTGAAAGTCAGATCGGGCTGTTTGCATTGACCGAGGATTTTCAGGAGGGGTTGTCGGCCTTCATCGAAAAGCGCAAGCCGAAGTGGACCGGGCGCTGAAAAAAGCCGCGCATATTTAAAACAAGGAAGAGACATGTACGCAACGCTGCCCCCGTCACCCCTTTACTGTAACGAAGACCATCAAGCCTTCCGTGACACGGTGCGCCGTTTCGTGGAGAAGGAAATCCTGCCGAATATCGATG
>DATFAZ010000224.1:0-9463 GCA_035254105.1 Noviherbaspirillum sp.
CGCCGAAACCCGCACATTCAATGTGACAATCCAGTAGGTGTATGGTCAAACCCTGCAATTCTTGCTTGATTCAGTCAGGAGTCCCTATTTCCAGCGTCATTACCCACAGAGGCACCAAGATCGTCACCCTGGAACACGGAGAAGCGGTCGCGGAGCACTGCCGTGCCGGCGACATTGCTCTTGTGCAGGATAAGGAGGGATGGTGGACCCAGTTCGTCGGCGAGAATGGCCAGATCGAAGGCTACGACACGCCCTTTGAAAGCTATAACAAAGCGCTCTGGACGGCGAAGGCAGCAGCCGAGTTTTCCGCAGATGAATGAGGCGCGTGGGTGCAGTCGTGAGGCATAATTTTGCCAACCTTTGCACAACCAAACCGGAAATCAGCTTGGAAAATCAGGATATTCAATTCGTCACACTGCCTTGGCAAGAGAGCACCATCACGCTGGAATACCAATGGATCGGTAAGGCCGCGTCAGCCGCCCCGGTCATCGTATTCCTGCACGAAGGCCTGGGCTCAATCAGTCTGTGGCGCGACTTTCCCCGGCGCTTCTGCGAAGAATACGGCTTCCGGGGACTGGTGTTTTCGCGTTATGGCTACGGTCGTTCGACGCCGCGCCCTCCCAACGAAGGCCTGCCTTTTACCTATCTGCATGAACAGGCGGACCAGGCCTTGCCAATGCTCCTGTCGCATCTGGGCATACAACGCCCCTGGCTGTTTGGCCATAGCGACGGCGGTTCGATTGCGTTGCTGTATGCAGCCCATTTTCCGCAGGCGGTCAGCGGCATCATCGTGGTGGCGCCGCATATTTTTGTGGAAGACATCACGATAGACGGCATTCGCAAGGCGCGCGAAGCATTTCTGCACACGGATTTGCCGGATCGGCTGGCACGTCATCATATCGATGCCAATTCGGTTTTTTACGGCTGGAATGATGCCTGGCTCGAGGAGGCCTTCCGCCAATGGAATATTGAACGGGAAATTGGCGCGATCACTTGCCCGGTGCTGGCCATGCAGGGTGAAGGAGATGAATACGGAACCCTGGAACAGATTTTCGGCATCGCACGCCAAGTCTCCGGCGCACAAGCCTTGCCATTGCCAGATTGCGGTCATTCACCGCACCGGGATCAGCCCGAAGAACTGGGCCGTCAGGCCGCACGCTTTATACAGGCAAACTCCTGAAGCTGCCTGCTTGCGGTACTGGCTGTATTTACTGGCTGTGTTATTTGCCCTGCAAGTACACTTCGTCATCGAAGGTCAGTACCCAGTTCGGCCGGTAAACCGTAAAGATAGTAAGCAGGAAGCCTGTCAGGAAAGACTCTCCCCACGCCAGTAGCAACATGTAGGCAACGGCTTCGCCCCGGATGGGCGCGCTGATGATCCACAGCCAATGGGCCGCAAGCGAAATCAGGCCAATTACGGACAGCATCAGTAAGGCGCCGAAAAATCCGTTGCCCAGCAGGTAAATAAACATGTGATGCGGGAAAAATCGCTTCGTCGCCCGCATGACGAAGTCACCGCAATATGCCGGCAGCACTGCCAGCAACATCAGGTTCAGCCCGATATTGCTCCACAAAGCGCCGTTCATCACCGAATACGCAATGACGGATAGGCTGAGTCCGAAAATGGAAAGCTGCCGCCCGAACATCAGCACAAACAGGGGCATGCCGAGCATGTGCAAGGTCAGCCCGCGGACCACGGGAATTTCAAAGCTCCACAGCATGGGCAGCACAATGATGGAAAAACACCAGGCGGAAAAAGTGCCGGGTGCCGTCAATGCCTTCCACGGAGCGGATCTGCCGTTGTAAAAAATGACTGCCACAGCAGCCAGAATTGCCAGAAACGCGATGTCTGGCGGCAGCGAAAAAGAAAAGATCCCCATACGTCATTATAAAAAATAGTTCCGGCACCTGCAGGCCAGCTGCCTACACGGACAAGCAAAAAGCCCGCCAATCGGCGGGCTTTTTGGGAGTGGCTGGAAAAAGATCAGCTCTTTTTCAGGCACTCGCTCATGAATTTTTTACGCTCGTCGCCTTTCATGCCTTTGGCATCCGCATTACAGGATTTCATTTTGTCCTGCTGCGCCTTTTGTGCCGCACTGACTTTAGGCTTGCTGCTTAAGCACTCTTTCATGAAAGCTTTGCGCTCGTCGCCTTTTTTGTCGGCGGCCTCTTTATTACACGTTGTCATCTTGCTTTGCTGTTCAGTCGCGGCAAAAGCAGGATGCAAGACGATCGGCAAGGCCAGTAACAGCGCACTTAGGACTCTTTTCATCATGGTCTCCTTCAGTAAGGGCAGGTCAAAAAACCGGGAATGGCTATTCGGTATGGGATAGCTGATTCATTAAAGCACATTTATACATCACTGGAAATTTAAAACACCACATTGCAACTATGCGTATGAAATTTCCAGTGATTTGAAAAATATGGGAGGCACTTGAGCCCGCGCAAACGGCGCGGGGCGTCCCGGCATTGCAATGTCTCTGAGCGAAAGCCCTTTTACCTGATTCTGGAGGAAGCATGCGTACGATGAAAGCCGCCGTGTTTGTTCGCCCGGGAAAGATCGTTCTGGAAGAAAGGCCGGTTCCTTCAGTCGACCCTGGCGAGGCATTGATTAAGGTAACCACCACGACAATTTGCGGTACCGATATTCATATCCTGAAAGGCGAGTACCCGGTGGAGCCCGGCCGCATCATCGGCCATGAGCCGGTGGGCGTGATCGAAGAGCTGGGGCCGGGCGTCACTGGCTATGCCGTCGGACAAAGAGTGATCGTGGGTGCGATCACGCCTTGCGGCCATTGCCACTCCTGTCTCGACGGTCACCAGGCGCAATGCGGCGGCAAAGCCATGGGCGGCTGGCGCTTTGGCAACACCATCGACGGTTGCCAGGCCGAGTACCTGCTGGTGCCTTCCGCCATGGCGAATCTGTCGCCAGTGCCCGACGGGCTCAGCGATGAACAGGTACTGATGTGCCCGGACATCATGAGCACCGGCTTTGGCGGAGCCGAAAGCGGCCAGATCAAAATTGGCGACACGGTCGTGATATTTGCGCAGGGGCCGATCGGCCTGTGCGCCACCGCCGGCGCCAAGCTCAAGGGCGCAAGCCAGATCATTGCCGTCGATGGCGTCGGAACACGCCTCGACATGGCCAAGCGCCTCGGCGCCGATGTCGTGGTGGACTACACAAAAACCGATCCGCTCACCGAGATCATGCGGCTTACCGGCGGGCGTGGTGTGGACGTGGCCATCGAGGCGCTCGGCACACAGCAGACGTTTGAAAACTGCCTGCGGGCGCTGAAACCGGGCGGCACGCTGTCGAGCCTGGGCGTCTATTCCGGCAAGCTTTCCATGCCACTGGACGCCTTTGCCGCCGGACTGGGCGACCACAAGATCGTCACCACACTCTGCCCCGGCGGCAAGGAGCGCATGCGCCGCCTGATGAACGTCGTCGCCTCCCACCGGGTGGACCTCAAGCCCATGGTGACGCACCGCTTCAAGCTCGATCAGATCGAGGAAGCTTACGATTTGTTCGCGAACCAGCGCGACGGCGTTCTCAAGGTGGCCATTACGCCATAGCGACATTGACACAACACTCTCTTCATCTTTGGCGGCCGAGGCTGCCAAAGATGTTGCCTCTAGACCACTCCCTCTATAAATCGCATTGCCGCTGATTGCCTTGCTGCAATAGCATTGCTGAAAAGCTATGTCGGCAAGCTGCTTTCTTTATTCGGGCTGCCGGAATAATTCTAATAACCCGCCTGCACGGGGATTTGGTAAAGGGGACCGCAACATGAATCTCAAAAAGACAAGTATCGGACAACGGCTTGGTCTGGGTTTCGGCGTTGTTATTGCGCTACTGATGATGCTGGCCGGCCTGGCGTATGTGCGCATTTCCAGCCTCAACAGCGAGATCAACCTGATGGTGAAGGACCGCTATCCGGCGACCGTTGCGGCAAACCAGATCAAGGCTGACCTCAACGAAGTCACCCGCAACATGCTCAATGTGCTGGTCATGAACGATGCGGGGCAGATCCAGAAGGAACTCGCCAATATCCCCGAGAGGAACAAGAGTACCAACGACGCGCTGGCCTCGCTGCACAAGACCATTACCGATGACAAGGGCCGCGAACATCTGAAGGCGATTACCGAATTCCGGGACAAGTTCATCCCCAACCAGGAAAAATTCATCGCGCTCGTCAATGAGGATAGAAAAGACGAAGCACTGGTGAAGTTCATGTTCTCCGTGCGACCGCTGCAGGCGAAATATTTTGTGCAGCTCGACGCCTTCATCAAGCACCAGGACAGCCAGATGGAACAGGCCGGCGTCGATTCGTCCCGGGCGGCCGGGCGCACCGAAATGCTGATCCTGATGCTGGCGCTGGCAGCCAGCGTGCTCAGTGCGCTGGTGGCGTTCTTCACCACGCGCAAAATTACCGTCCCACTCAAAGAAGCGGTCGACGTCGCCCGGCGAGTGGCCGACGGCAACCTGACCAGCGACATTCAGATCAAGACAAACGACGAAACCGGCGACCTGATGCGTGCGCTGCAGCACATGAATCAAAGCCTGCAGAAGATTGTCGGCGAAGTACGCAACGGCACCGAGACTATCGCATCGGCATCGCGCGAAATGGCCGACGGCAATCTGGAACTGTCGTCCCACACGCAGGAACAGGCCGGCTCCCTGCAGCAGACCGCCGCGTCGATCTCGACCCTGACCACGACGGTGCGCCAGAACGCCGACAACGCGCGCCAGGCCAACCAGCTGGCCGTATCCGCCTCCGCCGTCGCAATCAAGGGCGGCTCGGTTGTGTCGCAGGTCATCGACACGATGGGCTCGATCAACGAATCCTCCAGAAAGATCGTCGATATCATCGGCGTCATCGACGGCATCGCCTTCCAGACCAACATCCTGGCGCTGAATGCGGCGGTGGAAGCCGCGCGTGCCGGCGAGCAGGGGCGCGGCTTCGCGGTGGTGGCGTCCGAAGTGCGCAACCTGGCACAGCGTTCGGCCGGCGCGGCGAAGGAAATCAAGGCGCTGATCGGCGATTCGGTGGACAAGGTTGCAACCGGCAGCAAGCTGGTCAGCGAAGCGGGCGTCACGATGGATGAGGTGGTCGCCAGCGTCAAGCGCGTGACTGACATCATTGAGGAAATCGCGGCGGCCAGCCAGGAACAGAGTACCGGCATTGAGGAAGTCAATCACGCGATCGGCGAGATGGATACCGTCACCCAGCAGAATGCCGCGCTGGTCGAGGAAGCAGCTGCGTCCGCCGAAACCATGCAAAACCAGGCGGCCCAGCTGGCACAACTGGTCAGTGTCTTCCAGGTTGAAAACCAGCATGGCAACCGAGCCGCCATGCCCAGGAAATCGCCCGGGAAGATAACGGCCCCGACGGTCAGCGCAATCCAGCAGGTGCGCACCAAATCGTCCGGCAACGACGATTGGGAAGAATTCTAGAAAATCGGCTCTTGATTTAATGAGATGGATTAAACGTCCATTCAACACCACATTTACATAAACGCTAAGGAGGTAGTAAGCATGGGTATCAAACGGTGGTTGGTTCTGGGCAGCCTGATGGCTGGTTTCGTCCAGGGGGCGTCGGCAGCCGAAGTGGCCGGCGTCAAAATGGAAGACACCGTCAAGGTCGGCGGTAAGGAGCTCAAGCTGAACGGCGCCGGAACGCGCGCCTGGGCCGGCCTCATTAAAGTCTATGCGATGGGCATGTATCTGACGGAAAAGAAAACCACTCCCGCCGAGGTCTTGGCCTTGAATACGCCGCGCCGCGTAAAGCTCGTGCTCTTGCGCAAAGTGAATAATGAAGAATTGGGCCAGGCCTTCATGGACGGCCTGAACAAGAATTCAGACAAGGCTGAAAAAGCGAAATTCGTCGATCAGACCATCAAGATGGGCGAGATCTTCACGACAATCCCCGAACTCGAGAAGGGTTCCGTAATCACCATCGACTACACTCCGGAAACCGGCTTGCAGGTGTATGTCAACGACAAGAAACTCGGCGAACCGATGACAGGCCTTCCGTTCGCGAACGCTTTCCTGAAGATCTGGCTGGGTGACAGGCCGGCTGACAACATGCTGAAAGAGAAACTGCTCGGCGGCTGATTCAATTGCTGTCTTGCTCGCCGGCCAGCGTGGCATGTTGATGCCACGCTGGCCGGCGAGTAGTTTGTTGTTCCTCACCTATTCGCACCCCACTTATGAAGACCGGTCGTTTTAAAGCGATGACTGAGTCGTGCGGGGTCAGGTCTTGCCTTTTCCCTCCTCCGCCTTAATCACTCAACTGACTCGGGAAACCGACAGGTGTCCAAAACGCACTCAGATTGTTTTACGCGCCCCGTCCACATCGGCGATGCAAGCTCACTCGCATCCCATTCGGCCTCCACAACACTCCGTCAGCTGAACTTTGACTCTGACGGGAAAGCAGCGTTTCACGGCCTTACTCGCTTTCCCGCACCCGCAGGAAGCTGGTGAATCTCGGCAAACCTGTCGAGGTGAGATCGCGATAGCGGTAGGTGACCGTACTGCCGACAGCAGGAGGCGTGCGGCGTAATGCGTCGCTAAAGCCGCTGCCCAGGCGAAAGCGCCGACCGTCCGGCGTCATCACGACGACAGCGCCGAGCATGCCTTGATATTTTCCCTTTCCCGCCTCATGCGCGACGATCACCGCTTCGGCGTCCTGTTGCGGCTTCAGTTTCAGCAAGACATCGGAACGCCCGCTCTGCCAGATTGCGTCCGCACGATGCAGCATCAATCCTTCACCGCCGTCGCGCACGACCTGCGCCAGCTTCAGCTTTAGCCCTGCCCGGTCGGCCACCCGCGTCTGAGGCAGGACTTGCAGCCAGGGCACGCCAGCTTGCGCAACACGGGCTTGTAATGTGGCGATGCGCTCGCTGAAACTGCCTTCGCCATTGGGCAATTCATAGAGTTGATAGCTAATGTCCTGCCACTCCGCATCCAGCGGCTGTTGCCTGCGCACCGCAGCGGACAGGCGTTCGAAACTCTGCCGCCCCATCCATAATTCCCCATCCAGCGCGCATTCGGGCAAGCCCGCTGTAAACCAGACCGGCGCATGGATCAGCCGGCCGCTGCGAAACCGCAGGTGTTTTCCGTCCCAATAGGCGCGCACGCCATCCAGTTTTTCGCTCACCAGATAGTCCGACGGATCGTATTTATCCGAATAGCTTTGCGCCAGCAGCAATGGCGGCGCAACCAGCTCAGGATGAACTTTCGCATGCTCGTCTGCGCATGCTGACATGGGGGCTTGCAGGAGCCCGCTCAGAAGTAATACGGCGAGCAAAGGACGCAACGGAGGAAGTCGACCAGGCATCATGTGGACGTTAATTCAGGAAGTTAAGAAACGGTTCTAGTCGAGGATTTTATTATTTTTTTAATAACGATATGTCGACGACTGTTATGGCTACGTCTCCAAGAGGTGATCGATTTAACGTTCGATTTGCACGTTAAATCGAGCTAACCGACTTATGTGCCTAGATGCATATCGTGGCGGGAAATGCCCTTATTTTTATACCTGCCAGCCCCTAGCGCGCCGTCGAACAGGAACCATAACTTGGCGGGTTGATAAAGACAATCGCCTGTTAGTCGAAGTGGTGCTATCCCTCTACCAGGCGCATCACCTGATCGAGCCATTCTTCAACAAGCTCAAGCAATATCGCAGCATTGCCACCCGCTACGATAAGACGCCCACAACTTCCTCGGTGCCGCTGGCATCTGGCTCAATTGATGACAAGCCCTAGTTTGTTTTCAATGAGTTAATCGGGCTTGAGGATGATTTATTAAAGAATGTAAAGAAACTCGACAGTCCGCGCCCCTGCGCTTAATCTCGACTATCGGCGGTTCTCTCCAAGAGCCAGCTTCTTGCCCGAGCGAACTACCCCAAGCCGCTAGCCAACCTGCATTCTTTGCAGAAAAGAAATTCTGCATCACCCATCGACTCCGCAGATTAAATTTAACTTCTTGAGAAACTCGACTGTGAATCACTCGCAAACATTTACTCCCGGCGCTGCACAAGACAGTGCGCCTTTCCGTTACAGCCGTACCCTGGTGTCGTTGCACTGGCTGATGTTTCTATTGTTCGTCGCTGTATATGCCACGATCGAACTGCGGGTGCTCTTTCCCAAAGGCACTGACACTCGCGAGTTGATGAAAACCCTGCATTTCACGCTGGGCCTTGCTGTGATGCTGATGGTTGTTCTGAGATTAGGGGCACGTTGGTTCAGCGCAAAGCCAGTTCCAGACATGACAACAACTTTGCAAGCCTGGACTCACCGGCTTGCTTCCGCGGGCCACCTCGCCCTTTATGCGCTGATGATAGGCATGCCGTTGTTGGGTTGGCTGTATTTGAGCGCAGCAGGCAAGCCGATTCCATTTTTTGGACTTGAACTGCCGGCATTGATGAGTCCTGACAAGGCGTTTTCCAAAGACATCAAAGAACTGCATGAAGCCATCGGGACCGCCGGCTACTGGTTGATCGGTATGCACGTTACCGCAGCGCTTGGCCACCACTATTTGCTGAAGGACCGTCTGCTGGAACGCATGAGCCTGACTCGCGTGGCACCGAAGAACTGACCAAGGTCGGCAGGTTGGGCTGCAAAGCCCAACATTTAATCCGGCGCGTTATACAACTTACCTGTTAAGGACTTTGGAGGGATGGCGCGGCTGGCGGGGATCGAACCCACGACCCTTGGCTTCGGAGGCCAATACTCTATCCACTGAGCTACAGCCGCGTAGGAGGAACGGTGAAGAGGCATGAAGCATACCGTTTTTCTCGTTGCCCGTCCATGTAAAGCAACGTCCGTACGTTCCCAGCCCTCTTTATTCCGACTATAATCAAAGGTTTTGCGAGGTATCGCACTGCAGTACCGCAGAGGCTGTCAGCCCGATTCGCGAACCCGCTCCACCGGCTTTTAATTGCATTGAGGGAATAATGAGCGACGCACATAACGAACAAAAATCCGGAATCAAGTCACCCAAGCAGCTTATCGCTGCGGTTGCCGCAGGATTTCTTGTACCCATTATCTGTATTGTCCTGCTGGTTCAATATGTATCCAATGGCAACAAGGTGGGTGTCGGCTCGAACAGCCAGTCCCCGGAAGCAATTGCCGAACGCCTGCGCCCGGTGGGTGATGAGGGTTACACGCTGAAAGATACGAGCACGCCGAAGCAGTTGCAAGCAGGTGACGCGGTATACAAGGCTGTGTGCTCTGCCTGCCATGCGTCCGGTGTTGCCGGCGCTCCGAAGGTGGGCGATGCTGGTGCCTGGTCGGCTCGTATTGGCCAAGGTCAATCCACCCTGGTCAACAATGCGATCAAAGGCATCCGTGGTATGCCGGCCAAAGGCGGCAATCCGGATCTGGCCGATATCGAAGTTGAACGCGCCGTGGTCTTCATGGCCAATCAATCGGGCGGCAAGTTGAAAGAACCGGCAGCAAA
>DATFAZ010000225.1:0-9005 GCA_035254105.1 Noviherbaspirillum sp.
ATTTCGCCAAACGTATCGAAGCCGCGAAAATCCACCAGAATCACATTGACCACATTCGAACCACCGCCGAGTGGCAAGGAGTTCTCAACAAAAAAAGGTCCGATGCCCTCCCCTGGCCCGCTTGCCGCATCGCGGGTCAACACCGCATAGGTCAATGACGCCAGGCCGCCGCCTGCCACGCAGGCCACCACGAGGTCGCGCAGCCGGCGGGAACGAGAACGTGCACGCTCACGCAGCGTAAGCGAGGCGTTGTCAATTGCCTCGATTCGCGGCGGCAGCCAGCGCAAGCCGAGCAGGATCAGCACCACAGTTACCACCTCCACCGCGAACTGGGTCAGCGCCAGGTCGGGTGCCGAGAACCAGACGAAAGTCAGGCAGGTGATCAACCCAGCGCCGCCTGCCAACGCCAGTGCGGCCATCCGATTGTATTTGGCCTTCATTGCCGTACCTATCGCGCAGGCTGCACCGATCAGCCAGAGCAGCGCAAATGCGGGATCGACTTCAGACAGGGGCATGTCCCCGGCCGGCAAGCCGCCGCGCCACACTGGCAGCGCCGCCGCCGCGAATGCCACCACAACCAGCAGCAGCAACTGCACCTGCATCCGTGATGAGGACAGCCGGTGTTCCAGCCATTCCGCCATGATGCTCAGGCTGTCGATCGTGTAATTGAAAATGCGCTTGCCCTCGATCGGATCGAGGATCAGCACGACGCCGGGCTCACGGCGCTGGTAGCGGCGCAGCGCTCGGTAAAGGAGGATGCCGCCTCCCATTGCCACCAGGCTCATCATGAAAGGCAGGTTGAAGCCGTGCCATACCGCCAGGCTGTGCGCGGGCATCGCGGGGTCGAGTACGGAGAGTGCTGCCGTATCGAGGAACGGCCCGATGGTCTGCGCCGGCAGGATGCCGACCAGCAGGCAAATGCCGACCAGCAGCGCGCTCGGCAGCAGCATCCAGCGCGGCGGTTCATGCGGCTGGCGCGGCAAGCCTTTCGCCGGCGACCCGAAGAACACCTGCAAGATGAAGCGCAGCGAATAAGCGACGCTGAACATGCCTGCGACTACAGCGAGCGCCGGAAGCACCATCTGCACCGTAGGGTTGCCGCTGACGAAGGCGGTTTCCGTGAAAAACATTTCCTTTGAAATGAAGCCATTGAGCAGCGGCACGCCGGCCATGGATGCGGTCGCTACCAGCGCGAGAGTGGCGGTGATCGGCATCGCGGCATACAGTCCGCTCAGCCGCGACAGGTTGCGTGTACCCGTTTCATGATCGACCATGCCTGCCGCCATGAACAGCGAAGCCTTGAAAGTCGCATGGTTTGCCATGTGAAAGATTGCCGCCAGCAATGCCAGCGGACTGTTCAGGCCAAGCAGCAAGGTGATCAGCCCGAGATGGCTGACGGTTGAATACGCCAGCACGCCTTTCATGTCCTGCTGGAAAATCGCCGCATAGCCGCCGATCAAGAGCGAACACAGTCCGACACCGCCGATCATCCAGAACCAGACATCGGTGCCCGCCAGCACCGGCCACAACCGTGCCAGCAGAAATACGCCGGCTTTCACCATCGTCGCCGAATGCAAGTAGGCGGAAACCGGAGTCGGCGCTGCCATCGCGTGCGGCAGCCAGAACTGGAACGGGAACTGCGCGCTCTTGGTCAGCGCACCCAGCGCGATCAGCACCAGCACGATCGGATACCAGGAATGCGCGCGCACCATTTCGCCCGCCGCCAGCACCACATCGAGGTCGTAGCTGCCGACGATGTGCCCGAGCATCAGCACGCCGGCCAGCAGGCACAGGCCGCCTGCCGTGGTGACTGTGAAGGCCATCCTTGCACCGCGCCGCGCATCGACCCGGTGGTGCCAGTATGCGATGAGCATGAACGAGGCCATGCTCGTCATTTCCCAGAACAGCACAAGCTGGATCAGATTGCCGGACAAGACGACGCCCAGCATCGACCCCATGAACGTCAGAAAGAAGGCGAAAAAACGCGGCACAGGGTCCTGAGGCGACATGTAATAGTGTGCGTACAGCACGACCAGCGCACCCATCACCGCCACCAGCATCACGAACAGCCACGCATAACCATCCATGCGCAGGGTGAAATCGAGGTCGAGCGAAGGCGCCCATGGCAGCACGTAGCGCACCACGCCGCCGTTAGTCACTTCCGGATAGTGCGCCGCCGCCAATACTGCGCAGGCGACCGCGATCAAGCCAGCCAGCAACGCCCCGGCGCGGCGCGCATGGGACGGCAGCACTGCTGCGCAGAAGCTACCCGCGAAGGGCAGAATAACAATCCAGAGAAGCGACATAATGCGCCGATATTTTCCTTAGTGAGTATCGTTCGATGGCAACGCTGCAGGCACAAGCAGCACGTCGCAGCGAGCTTTCGCCAAAACCTGTGGCGCAACCGCACGGAAAAACAAGCGCCTCAGCAGTGAAGCCGAGCTGCGCCCGACCACCAGCAGATCAGCCCGAAAGCTTTTCTCGGTATCAAGGATCAGTTGAGGCGCATATGCGTTTTCCACCACCTTTACGACCTCGTGCGGCGCAACGCCAGCCCGTTCCAGCAAAAAATTAAGCCGGTCGAATGTCTCTTCATGATGCTGGATGCGCGATTCCCGGATTTGTTCCTCCGATAATCCGGCGCGCAACAGGCGGTGTTCCTGCACGTTATCCAGCGCATGCACCACGACCATGTCGGCTGCTGGGGCCAGCCTGCGCGCCTGTTCGATACAGGCAATCGAAGCCGGGGAGCCATCGACTGCCACCAGCACGCGCCGGTATTGCGTTTGCACGGGTTCGCTGCAGGGTCCGGCAATCAGCGTTGGGGTACGAGGCATGAGCAACAATTGCCGCAGACGCCATACATGTCGTATCGTGCCTCCACGTAACCATGCTCCCGACCCACCGGTCAGCGCCAGAATCAGTCGTGCCGTCTTCACTGTGCGTCTCCTTGCGTCAACGGACATGCCAGTATCCCCGATCGGGCCGGGAATAAAAATTCGGGCCCGCCCGTACGGGTTTCCCTTACGTTGTTCGAGGCTGCGCTCCTGCATGAAAATCGGGGATACTTGACTCCTCTCAAGCTTTGCCGTGGGCAGCGAATGCAGCACAGAATGCAACACAATCAGCAATGACCGATCTACGTTCCCTGCGAACTATCTGGTGGGCCTGTGGCTTCATTGCCGCCTATGTCCTGCTCGACCTGCTATGCGGCCCGCCGGCGCGGCACTGGACCATCAATCCGGTCTGGCATCCGGCTGGCGGGCTTGCGCTGTTTGCGGTGCTGCGCAGCGGCATGCGCATGATCGCGCCCTTGCTGATCGCCGCCCTGTTCGCTGCACTGGCGATGCCTATCGTGGCCGGCCGGCTCGGCCTGTCGATCGGGCTGGGCATGCTGCCGCTGATTTCCTATATCAGCATTGCATGGCTGATCCGCCGCTATTTGCCGGGCAATGCCTTTTTCACCAGCCACCGCGGCGTGCTGTTGCTGGCCAGTTTTGTCACCGGCGGCAGCCTGTTCAGCGGCGCGCTCTATGCAAGCCTGCTGGCGGCCAGCAGCGCGCTGGCCGCCCCCTCCTGGCTGGAGGCAATGATTCGCTACAGCATCGCAGAAACTGCCGGTATGCTGGTGGTGATGCCGCTGGCCTGGTGCCTGAGCGAGCCCGAGGTGCGTACCGCTTTCCTGGCACGGGTGCTGAAATGGGAAACTGCCGCATACACCGTACTGATAGGCCTGGTATTGTGGGTCGCCCTCCAAAGCCCGGTCGGCGAATCGCTCGCTTATTACCTGCTGTTCCTGCCGCTGGCGTGGGCGGCTGCACGACAAGGCATGGCGGGCGCAATCAGTGCCGCGATTATTCTCGAAGCTGGTGTCACGGCTGCAGCCGTCGGTGCCGGATCATATTCCACGCAGATGCCCGACTTGCAGATGCTGGTACTGACGCTAACGCTATCCGGCTTCCTGATCGGCGTCGCGGTCGATGTCGCGCAGCGTGCCAGCGAGGAATTGCGCCAGTCGCTGCGTCTTGCCGCCGCCGGCGAAATGGCCGCCGCACTGGCCCATGAACTCAACCAGCCGCTTACCGCGCTGTCCGCCTACGGCAGCGCCTGCATGCGGTTGGCGGAGCGTGGCGACGATAGCCCGTTATTGCGAAAGACGCTGCAATCCATGGTCGGCGAATCACAACGCGCCTCGAACGTCATGAAACGGCTGCGCGACTTCTTCCGCACCGGCTCCACCACGCTGGAGCGCGTGGCGCTGGCAGAGCTGATTGAGGTCGCCACCGGCCCTTTCGGCGAGCGTGCGCGCAATGAGCAGATCCTCTTTGAAGTCGGCGAAGTGCCGCCGGTGACCTTGCTCGCCGACCGTGTTCAACTCGAAATCGTCCTGCGGAATCTGCTTGCAAACGCGTTCGATGCCGTAACGGAGCAGGATGGCGGCACGAAACGCCGTGTGACGGTCGAGGCCGGAGCCGATCACGCGTTCATCTGGATCAGGGTAGCCGACACGGGCCCCGGCATCGCCAGCAAAGTACGCGCCCGCCTGTTCGAACCTTTTGTTTCAACCAAATCCAGCGGCCTCGGGCTGGGCCTCGCGATCAGCCGTTCGATTGTCGAAACGCACGGCGGTACGCTGATCATCGAACCGAGCAAGCACGGCATACTCGTCGTCAGGCTGCCTGCCGGTTCCATGGAAAAGGAGACATTGTGAGTGTAACTGACAACACGGTTTTCATCGTCGATGACGATCCTGCGGTGCGCGACTCGCTCGGCCTGCTGCTAAGCCTGCGCGGTTACCGGACAGCGTTCTTTGCCGACGGCGCCGATTTCCTGCGCGCCTGTTCGGGTGATTTGCGCGGCTGCGTACTGCTCGACATACGCATGCCGGGAATGGACGGCCTGAGCCTCCAGAAAGCGCTATGGGAACGCGGTTGCGAGCTTCCGGTCATTATTATTACCGGGCATGGCGACGTCGATTCCGCGCGCGAAGCATTCCGCAGCCAGGCGGTCGATTTCCTGGAAAAGCCCTTGCAGGAGGAAAGCCTGGTCAATGCGATCGAGGAGGCCCTCGCGCGCCATGCCAGGAGCGACCAGCGTCGCCGCGACAACGCAGAATATGCACGGCGTCATGCCAGCCTGACTCCGCGTGAACGGGAGGTGATGGATCTAGTCGTAGCCGGCCGTCACAATCGCGAAATTGCTGAAACCCTTGGTATCAGCGCCCGTACCGTCGAAGTGCACAAGGCGCGCGTAATGGACAAGCTCGATGCCGCATCGGTCGCCGAGCTGGTACGGCGACATTTGCAGAACGTGGCGGACGACACATGAGGTGCATCCAGGCTAAAACTTGGTATTGGAATGCACCGTACAAAACAAAACCCCTTGCCATTCGCATGGCAAGGGGTTGAAAAAATTGAAAGCGCCGATGCTGGCGAACGGCCTTAAATCGAGCGGTGCTTCCTCTTCGCTACCTTGCTGCCACCCTTCGCCTTGACCAGCATGATGCCGCCCTTGCTTGTCCGGCTCTTTGCCATCATGCGCACTCTGGTCGAGGGTTTTGCCGCAGCGACCTGGAACGGCTCGCCTTTGACGAAGCGCTGCACATTTTCCGCATCCATCATCCGTGCTGCGGTTTCCTTGGCATTGAGCAGTACCACAATCACATGCTTGCCGGCGGTTTGCAGACGCATCACCAAGCAGCGCCCGGCTTCGCGGGTGAAACCGGTTTTCGACAGCTGGATGTCCCAACCGTCACGACCTACCAGGCGATTGGTATTTTTGTACTGCACCATGCGCCCGTTCATGTCGATCAGATCTTCGGTGCCAGTCGTAAGACGGCTGATCTCCGGATAACGCGATGCTGCCGTTACCATTTTGACCAGATCGGCTGCAGTCGAACGGTTATTAGGCGACAAGCCGGTCGGTTCTTCAATCGACGTCTGGCGCATGTCCAGAGCGACGAGTTTTTGCTGGACTGCCTGAACAAAAGCGGCACGTCCACCCGGATAAGTGCGCGCCAGTGCGGCGGCAGCGCGGTTATCCGACGACATCAATGCTAGCTGCAGCAACTCACCCCGCGACAATACGACCCCGACAGGTACGCGCGAAGAACTGAACTTCAGCGTATCAACATCACTTTCGTCGATGGTGATGCTTTCATTCATGTCAGGTTTTGCATCAAGCACCACCATTGCTGTCATCAGCTTGGTCAACGATGCAATCGGAACAATGGAATGGGCATCTTTTTCGAGCAATACCTTACCGGAGTCTTCTTCGAACACCAGCGCATGCTGGGAACTCAACGGTACGGCAAAGGCGGAACTTGCTGCGCTCAACAGCAACGCCAAAATAGTTTTTTTGAACATACGGCCTGCGAAATAGAAAGATTGTCCTGCAGTATCAATATTAATGCAGTGCAAGCTTTCCCCGGCACTATGGAATGAAAAATATTTTTTTGTATGTTGCGAAATCCTCTTAACGGCCTTTCAAGCAGGCATAACAGGGCTGCACCGCTATTTACGGAATTCCGCAAGACGGGTGTTGAGTGGCTTTCCGGCGAACGCGGGAAAGGCGTCCAGACGATCCTTCATCAGCGTATCGAGCATCTCGATGCGCGCCCCCGGCGCCGGGTGCGTCTTGAACAACAAGGAGAAATTGCCATCACTGGCGCTTTGTCCCTGAATGGTTTGCAACACCGCCGGCAGTCCGTACGGATCAAAACCGGCACGGGCGGCAATCACGACTCCCAGCCGGTCGGACTCGAACTCGTCACCCTGGTCGAGGCCGCTCGCATAGAGCTTGCGTCCGATGTTCACCAGCGCGTTGCGCGCTTCGGGATTGCCTTTGCCGGTGGCGTTCAGCACATCGCCTACCAGCGCGAAGCCTGCGTTCTTCTGCACGGCACGCAAATGGTGTTTCTTCAACACGTGCGCGATCTCATGCGCCAGCACCCCGGCCAGCTCGGCTTCGCTGCGCATGCGCTCGACCAGCCCCCGCGTGACAAAAATATAACCGCCGGGCGTGGCAAAGGCATTGAAGCCGGCATCGTCGAGCACGCCGAATGTCCAAGGCAGGTCTGGCCGCTCGGTCTGCAATGCGATCCAGCGACCAAGCGTGTTCACATAGCGCTGCAGCGGCGCATTGGCGACCAGCGGCTTGGCGCCGAGCAGCGTCGCCGCAAATTCCTGGCCGATGCGGATTTCTTCCGGCTCATCGGCTTCGCGGGTTGCCTGGGTCAGGTTACTGATGATGCTGCCGATGTTCAGGCCGCCGCCCTTCTCCCCGGCTTTGCCGAATCCCGGCAAAGAAAACGGAAACTCTGCGGCAGCCGTGGCGCAAACGCTCGCGAACAGCAGCCCGATGGCGATTCTGGAAATATGGCGCATGTCAGCCTCCGAGCAAGTTGGGGTTGTTGTTCTGAGCCGGCGCAGCTACCGGCACGGGCAGCTCTTCAAGGCTGAGCGGCACCAGCTTGTTGCGTTGTGCGAATGCTTCTGCGGCGCGCCTGTCGACAGCGAACTTTTGCATTTTTTCCAATTCGACCATATTGGCCTGTGCATTTTCCAGGTCCTGCGCTTCCAGGCCGCGCACGCCGGTGGTCACCGTCGCGGTGTTGGAAGTGCGCCCCGAAGACAGAAGGTTGTTCAGCGCTCCGAGCGGATTGGCCGATGCGGGTGTGGCGGCAGCGCTTGTAACCGGTTTGAGCGTCGTCATGCGCAGCCAGCCCTTCTGGCCGTTCGCGGTGCGCACTTCGCTCCAGGCGCCCTTTCGCCCCAGAACCTCAAGCCGGGTGTCTTCCGGCAGGCTGGCGACAACGGCGGCATCCGACTGGGCCTGCGCCATCAGGTCGATCGCCCGGGCAGTAAGCGCTGGTTCCGCATGGGTGACACCGGCGACCAGAATGCCACCCAGCGTCAGCAATATTCTCTTCATTTTGTCCTTCTCCCTGGTTCATACAATTCCACTGCCGCCATCCGCCCCTTGACCTCGAAGGAGCCGCAATGCCGGAACTCGAATGCATCATCTGCCTGGCAGGCACATACCGTTTCATGCGTAACCAGCACCCGCGCCACACCCTTGGTCAGGCCCTCGACGCGGCTGGCAAGATTCACGGTGTCGCCGATGGCGGTGTAATCCAGCTTGCGCTGCGCGCCGATGAAACCGACCACAGCCGGCCCGGTATGCACGCCGATGCCGACATCGAAGTCGCCGTCATCCGATCCTTCTTCCGCGAGTTCGCGCCGGAAATCGAGCAGGTTCTGCTGCATCTCCATTGCCGCCGCAACCGCCCGCCGCGCATGCTCCGGATCGTCCAGCGGTGCGCCCCAGAAGGCCATGATGGCGTCACCGATGAACTTGTCGAGCGTGCCGCCGTGGCGAAACACCACTTCCACCTGGCGCTCGAAATAGCGGTTGAGAAGCGCGACAACCTCGTGCGGCGGACGGCTCTCGGACAGGCTGGTGAAGCCGCGAATGTCGGAGAACAGCACGGTGATGTCGCGCGTGCGCCCAGAAAGGCTTTCGATCGTTTCACCCTGCTCCACGATCTGCTGCACCACGTTCGGATTGAGGAAGCGGCTGAATAGCGACACCGCCTGTTCACGCGAACGGCGCTCCCGCAGGAAGCCGGCAAGCGCTGCGAACAGGAAACCGGTCCAGGCAAAGATCAGCGGCGTGGCCAGTGGCACCAGATAATTGCTCGCCAAGGCCGCATCGGCCGCTGCCAGCATCAGCAGTGTCGCGAGCAGCAGCGCGGCGCCGGCCAGCATGGGATTGACACGCCGGGAAAACGCGAAAGCCAGCACGGCGATCAGCACAAGGCCGCACAGGAAGGGAAAGACCGGCCCGGCCACATGCACGCTGCGCTCGTTTTTCAGGTTGTCGATAGCCAGCGCCAGTACATCGACGCCGGGATATCCGGCGCCCAATGGCGTCAGGTGGTGGTCAAAGGCACCGGCGGCAGACGAACCGATGACGATCACCTTGCCGCGAAAAAGACTATCGAG
>DATFAZ010000226.1:0-11863 GCA_035254105.1 Noviherbaspirillum sp.
CCGTTCACGATGATCAATTCCACTTCCGTATGCGGCACACCAAGCGCTTCGATCATGTGCTTAACCGTGGAATCGCGCGAACAGCGATGGCTGCAACTGCGCTGCCGTTGGGGCGGGGCTATGAAATCGTTCAGATCGGCATAAAAACGAAAATGCGCATTGACCACGATGAACTTGCCTGAACGGCTTAAAGGGAAAAGACAATCCTTATTAATTTTACGTAACGATTAATCGAAATCAAGCTCGCAAAATTGCGCGATACCGGCTTTTGCAGTTTCCTGCCTTATTCATTGCCCCCTTTGATACGTGTCAAGGCCGCGCCGCTGCATCATTGTTTTCAGCAAATTGCTTTGTCTAATAGTTTGTCGACAACGAAGATGAAGTGCTGCGAAAAACCATGTCCTATAAAACGATCCTGGTCCATGTGGATGAGTCGACTCATGCCAGTGAACGCATCAAGATAGCAGCGGCGATCGCGATGACGCAGAACGCTCACCTGATCGGCACGGCGATGACCGGCGCCTCGCGCTATCTGGTTCAGACGCGCATGCTGGCGGAACTCGATCCTAACCTGCGCACCCATCTTGATTTCCTGCGGCAACGCGCGCGACGAGGTCTGGAGGATTTCGAAGCCGCCGTGCAAAGGCTGGGATTGGCTTCCTTTGAAAAACGGCTGGTGGATGACGAGGCTGGCGGTGGAATTTGCTTGCAGGCACGCTATGCCGACCTGATCGTCATCGGACAGAATGATCCAAATGAAATTTCGCCGGTGACGATGCCCGACTTTCCCCAATATGTCGTGCTCCATTCCGGGCGGCCGGTCTTGCTCGTTCCCTACGCCGGGCGTTTCGACAATATCGGCAACCGGGTTCTGGTCGCATGGAATGGCAGCATGGAAGCAACCCACGCCATCACCAGCGCCATGCCTCTGCTCAAGCACGCAGCGATGGTCGATGTCGCGATATTCAATCCGGATGCGCAAGCGCTTGCGCATGGGCCACAGCCGGGCGCCGATATGGGCTTGTATCTTGCGCGGCATGGCATCAAGGTGAATGTCATTCAGCGCAAGACCACTCAGGAAACCGGCAAGGCACTGCTGGCACTGGCTGGCGAACAGGGTTCAGACCTGATCATCATGGGAGGCTACGGGCATAACCGTTTCCGGGAAATATTGCTCGGCGGCGTCACCCGCACTCTACTGGAAGAAACGACAGTTCCCGTTCTGATGTCGCACTAATACACTGAGGCAGCCGGTTCTGTCCCGGGAGAAAAAATGGAAACATTTGCTGGCATCGATGCCACTTTGCTCGCCCGCATACAGTTCGGATT
Source organism: Noviherbaspirillum sp. (assembly GCA_035254105.1). Classification (GTDB taxonomy): domain Bacteria; phylum Pseudomonadota; class Gammaproteobacteria; order Burkholderiales; family Burkholderiaceae_D; genus Noviherbaspirillum. Next base: position 1,330 of record DATFAZ010000226.1, read on the forward strand.
CACCATCAGTTTTCATATCATCTTCCCGGCATTCTCCATCGGCCTGTCTGCCTTTGTCGCCACGCTTGAAGTGCTCTGGCTGCGCAGCGGGCTGACGCATTACCACACGCTGGCGCGCTTCTGGACCAAGATCTTCGCGGTATCGTTCGCGATGGGCGTGGTTTCCGGCATCGTGCTGTCGTACCAGTTCGGCACCAACTGGAGCCGCTTCTCGGTCGTGGTGGGCAATACCATCGGGCCCTTGCTCGGTTATGAGGTGCTGACCGCCTTCTTTCTGGAAGCGAGCTTCCTTGGCGTGATGCTGTTCGGTTGGAACCGCGTTCCGCCCTGGCTGCATACCCTGGCCTCGGTCATCGTCGCCTGCGGCACTGCGTTGTCTGGTTTCTGGATCCTGTCGGCCAATAGCTGGATGCAGACGCCGGCCGGCTTTGAAATACGCAACGGCATCGCATTCCCGACCGACTGGTCGGACATCATTTTCAATCCGAGCTTTCCCTATCGCTTCACGCACATGATGCTGGCAACGTATCTGACCACCTCGCTGGTGGTGCTGGCCACCGGCGCGCGCTATGTGCTTGGCGGGCGATTTGAATGGGAAGCGCGCACCATGATCCGCATGGGCCTGGGCATGGTGATCGTGCTGGCGCCACTGCAGCTTCTGGTCGGCGATCTGCACGGGCTGAACACGCTCAAGCACCAGCCAGTGAAGATAGCGGCCATCGAAGCCCACTGGGACGGCTCCAAGCCGGCACCATTTGTGATCTTTGCCTGGCCGGATGAAAAGACCGAGCGCAATCTCGCTGAAATATCGATCCCCAAGGCCGGCAGCCTGGTTCTCACGCACGATCCCAACGGACTCTTTCAAGGCCTGCGCGACTTTGCACCGCAAGACCGGCCACCGGTGGTACCGGTATTTTTCATGTTTCGCCTGATGGTCGGAATCGGCATGCTGTTGATCCTGACCGGCATCATCGGCGCAGTTCTGTGGTGGCGCAAGCAACTGTTTACCACGCAATGGTTTCTCCGCGCCGTCGGACAAAGCTGGCCACTGGGCTTCATTGCCATTCTCGCCGGCTGGATGGTGACTGAAATCGGCCGCCAGCCGTGGGTCGCCTATGGCATCCTGCGCACCGCGGATGCCGCATCGCCGGTGGCGGCAGCGACCGTCGCGCTGTCCCTGCTGCTGTTCGTACTGGTGTACTGCGTGGTGTTCTCCATCGGCATCCTGTATGTGTACCGGATGCTGAAAAAAGGGCCGCAGCCGATGCCGCACGAGGCAAGGGCACTGCCGAACCGGCCTCTATCGGCGGGGCAGAATATCACCGGAGAAACGCCATGAGCGACTATGAATACCTGCTTCCGGTAATCTGGGCTGCGCTGATCGGCATATCGGTTGCTTTATATGTGCTGCTCGACGGTTTCGATCTTGGCATCGGCATCCTGTTTCCTTTCTACAGGAATGAAGCCGAGCGCGATCTGGTGATGAATTCCGTTGCGCCGTTCTGGGACGGCAACGAAACCTGGCTGGTCATGGGCGGCGTCGGACTATGGGTAGTGTTTCCGCTTGCCTATTCGCTGGTAATGCCGGCGGTGTACCTGCCGATTATCGTGATGCTGCTGGCACTGATATTCCGTGGCGTGGCATTCGAGTTCCGCTGGGTTGCCAAGCCGCACCACCACAAATGGGATGTGGCATTTGCCGCCGGCTCCACGATCGCAGCATTTGCGCAAGGCGTCGTGCTGGGTGCCATCCTGCAAGAGATTCGCGTCGAAAACGGTCAGTTCGCCGGTGGTTCGCTCGACTGGCTGACACCGTTTTCGCTGATGTGCGGCGCGGCACTGACCGTCGGTTATGCATTGCTCGGCGCAACCTGGCTGATGATGAAAACCGGCGGCGAGGTTGAGCAGCATGCGCGCCGATGGGGAACACCGCTCCTGATTGCGTTGCTCGCTTTCATTGCGCTGGTAAGCATCTGGACGCCGCTGCAGATCGAACGCATCGCCGAGCGCTGGTTCAGCACGCCGAATCTGTATTACCTGTTGCCAGTGCCGCTGGTGACGCTGCTTCTGGCATGGTTGTGCTGGCGCGGCATCCGCAAGCAGCAGCCCATCCTGCCGTTCGCTTCCGCCGTTGGCATCTTCCTGCTGGCATATGCGGGGCTGGTGGTTTCCAACGTGCCCTACCTGGTCCCGCCGTCGGTCACGCTATGGCAGGCGGCCGCAGCGCCCTCCTCCCAACTGTTTTTCCTGATGGGCACAATGATCCTGATGCCGATGATCCTTATCTACATGGTCATCGTATTCTGGCTGTTTCGCGGCAAGTTGCAGCCGGGCGAAGGCTACCATTGAAGATTCAAACACACCACATTTTTGGTCCATCAAAAATTACGGCCGCACTTGGCGGCCGTAATGGATAGAGGCTTATTTTTTCTACGCCATCGGCATACCGGACACACCGCTCAAAATTCTTCCCAGTCTTCCTGTTCGCCGGGCCGCATATTGGCAATCTGTTTTGTTCCCGCCGTCGTTTTTATGCGCACGGGCGGCACAGTTGCTGCCGGCTTTTTGATACGGGGTGCAACGCCAGTTCCCGTTGATGGTGCGGCAGTGGCCGCAGATGCCATAGCTCCCGCAGATACCATTATCGGCATGGATTCGCCCAGCTTGAACACGCTGACCACATGCGCCAGATTCACAGCCTGCTCCTGCAGCGATTCGGCAGCCGCAGCCGCTTCTTCCACCAGTGCCGCATTCTGCTGGGTGACGGCATCCATCTGATTGATCGCCTGGTTGACCTGCTGGATGCCATCGGTCTGTTCCTTGCTGGCGACCGAGATTTCTCCCATGATGTCGGTTACGCGCCGGACGCTGTCGACAATCTCCTGCATCGTCGCGCCGGCCTCGTCCACCAGCTTCGCGCCCACGCCCACCTTCTCCACCGAGTCGTCGATCAGCGTCTTGATTTCCTTGGCGGCCGCTGCGGAGCGCTGCGCCAACTGGCGCACTTCTGTTGCAACCACCGCAAACCCCCTGCCCTGCTCGCCGGCGCGTGCGGCTTCCACCGCCGCATTCAATGCCAGGATATTGGTCTGGAATGCGATGCCGTCGATGACACCGATGATGTCGACAATTTTTTTCGAGGAATCGTTAATCGATGCCATCGTATGTACTACTTGCGAAACCACGTTGCCGCCCTTGACCGCGACTTCGGACGCGGACATCGCAAGCTGGTTGGCCTGATAGGCGCTGTCGGCATTCTGCTTCACCGTCGAGGTCAGCTCTTCCATCGAGGATGCGGTTTCTTCCAGCGAGCTCGCCTGGGTTTCGGTACGCGCTGACAGATCCTGGTTGCCGGAAGCGATCTGGCCGGATGCAGTGGCAATGGTTTCGGTGCCACTACGCACTTCGCGCACGATCCGCGCCAGGCTGCCGTTCATGTCCTTCAAGGCCTGCAGCAACTGGCCGGTCTCGTCTTTCGTGCTGACTTCAATGCGGTTGGTCAGGTCGCCCGCGGCGACGCTCTTGGCAACCTTGACGGCATCGGCAAGCGGCCTGGCGATTGCGCGCAGCAGCCACACGCACATGACCGCGCCCAACAGTACGCCGAACAGAATGCCGCTGATGCAACTGTTGCGCACCCAGCGATAAATCATCTGGTTCTTTTCAAATTCCTTTTTTGCCGTGTCCAGTTGGTACTGCATCAGCGTATTGGCGCCGTCGGAAACCGGCATGACCAGGGCATTCATCGGGCCGCGCATGAGAGTCGTTGCCTGTGCGATGTCATTGGCACGCAATGCAGCGATTGCCGGCTTCAATCCTTCGGCAACGAACTTCTTGCGGTTTTCAATGAACTTGTCTGCCAGCGCCTTTTCTTCGGCAGACATGCGGGAAGCTGCTACCGCCATATAGGCATTCCAGACGGTGTTGATCTCCTCTATGCGCTTTTCGACGCCGTCCATTTCCTTGCCAATGGCGGCGGGCTCCTCCGTCAGCGCCTGTGCGACTGCAAGCTGGTTGCGATTGATCAGTCGGATGATGTGGTCCAGCTTGCCCATCGGGACCAGACGGTCCTCATAGTTGACCTGCAAGGACTCATTTGCGACATAGAGACTGCTCAGGCCGATCACGCCTCCGGTGATGCACATGATCGACAACAGGCTAACGACAAAAATCAGGCGAGACCTGATGGTGAGATTTTTTAACATGCCCTGTATATCCCCTTGTTGCTTTTTATTCGCAGACAGCCGGTTGATACGTGTCGTACCGGATGCCTCAGTTTTCAGAATTTCAGGAGTCGCCCTAAATAATTGCCGAAAACCAACATTTCAGGGAAAGGATAGACGCCGTTACCCGGACTATCCTTAACCTTAATCAAGCAAATCAAGCAGAGAACAACAAGGCGAGCCTCGCGCAAGGCACGAACCGCCGTTGTCGGAAGACAGGAGAGCAGGCTTGGCCAAGACGGGCCAGGCCGGGAGCAAAACAGCCTTTGTCATCCAGCCGCACGCTGGAAGAAAACGCCGTTATAAACGCGTTATGGCATGCCAAAAATTGCCATAGCGTGCAGAGTGTCGCCGGTATGCGTTCTTAGCGAACTGCTGCGATGTGGTGACAACGCAGCGCCGCTTCGACCAGACGCTACCAGCGACGTTTTAATGAAAGTGACTGGTCGGTGTTGGCGTTGCAACATCTGCGGGCGCTTTCGGTTTGCCTTGCGCATCGCTCAAACGGTACTTCGTGCGCCGGTCGCCCATCAGGTCACGCAACTCACGAATGCTCATGTTGGTCGTTTCATGCATGCGGATAAGCAGAGAAGCACCAATCGGCAGCCGGCGATGCCGGATCTTGCTGATCACCGGTGGTGCGACTTCCAGCATGCGTGAAAGCGCCGCATCGTTTTTCAGATTCATTTTTTCAAGCAGCGTATCGAGCAGACGATTCGGATCATAGGTCTCTTGTCCGGCGAGTGAATGTTCATTCAATGTGTCCGTCATGATTGCCTCCTGAAGGTGGATTAAAAACATCGTACTTAGGTGTAACAAAGGACACCTTGACCGCCATTAAGTTTCCAAAGGCACCAGAATTTGTTGAGGGATTATTGATTTCCATACTGAGCAATGAAGAAAGGTTTATTTGCTCGTCCTTTGCTCGTCCTTTGCTCCTCATTTGCTCATGGCAAATGCAGGAAATCCGAGGAGGAAACTACGTTGCCAGATGCGCTGTATTGTTTTCAATTGCATGGAACATTTACAACAAGCGATTGCTCTTCCCCTCTTCTCTCCCTTTCAGGCCTTGATGAATTCATAGGCACAGGAATTGCAGTCTTTGTTCATTGACCATCATGCATGAATGCATTCTTTATTTGACGAAAGGAGACTGTCATGAACTGGGATATCGTTGCCGGCAACTGGAAAGAATACAAGGGCAAAGTGAAGGAACAGTGGGGCAAGCTCACAGATGACCATCTGGACATGATCGACGGTCAGCGCGAGCAGCTTGCAGGAAAAATCCAGCAAGCCTATGGCATCGGCAAGGATGAAGCGGAAGAGCAGATCCGCGAATTCGAGCAGCGCAATCTGCATTAGCCGCGCGATTGTCCGCCCTGCCTGAACCGAACATCCAGTTCCTGTCAGCCGCCTTCACCTCACGTACGCACATCCGTCCGGCAAGACGAGGAGCCAGCATTATGGGAACAGATCAGCAGGGGCCTTTGGTGATTTGCGTATCGCCGGGCCTGAACAGCAGATGGGACGTATCGGAGAAGGGATCGGAACAACCACTTGCATCGTTTGACGCGAAGGAGGATGCCTATGCATATGCGAACGAACTGACCAGGTCCAGAAAAGACGCAACCGCTCTGGTCGAGGACGAGGAGGGTTTTTATCCCCTCCCCGGACAGGATGAAAAAAGCGCCGTACGGTTTCCGAAAGACGGCGGCGGCTGACGGTCAGTATTTCCTCCCCCGGAAGTATGCCGCGGCTCCGATGGACGCGATGGGCGATGAACCATTTGAGATGCACCTAGTCTATGTGTCTAGCCGGTTTATCAATATACCTAGGAGGTAAAAATGAACTTCATTATCTGGATTGTTGTTGGCGGTATCTTAGGCTGGCTTGCCAGTCTCGTCATGCGGACCGATGCACAGCAAGGCATGTTGCTGAACATTGTGGTCGGCATTGTAGGTGCGTTACTTGGGGGCTGGCTGCTTGCACCGCTATTTGGCACCGGCACCATCAACCAGAACGACTTCAGCATTTCATCGCTGCTTGTATCGTTCCTCGGCGCCGTGGTACTGCTGGCCATCGTGAACCTGCTACGGCGTGGCACCCCGCGTTAAGAGCAGAAAAGGGACAGAAACGATACGACGTTTTCAACGCATTCCCGGCTTTTATCTCCGGTGTCGCTCAGGTAGTGCAGAACCTCAGGCCGGGTTCTGCACTACGGCACCTCTTCAGAACACTCCTCCAATCCGCACACATTAAACAGAATCCTGGAGTTCGTGCGCCCCTCGCATTAACGCAAAAGGAAGCCCAGCACATCTGCCTAACGTGCAGCAGCCTTACTTGTAACGCCTCAGTTCCATCTTGCCGATCTGGTTGCGGTGCACTTCATCCGGGCCATCGGCCAGACGCAGCGTGCGCGCCTGTGCGTAGGCGTATGCAAGGCCGAAGTCGTTCGACACGCCAGCACCGCCGTGCGCCTGGATGGCCCAGTCGATCACCTGGCAAGCCATGTTCGGCGCGGCGACCTTGATCATCGCGATTTCCTTCGCGGCGACCTTGTTGCCCACCGTATCCATCATATAAGCGGCATTGAGCACGAGGAAACGGGCTTGGTCGATCATGATGCGTGCATTGGCGATGCGTTCCAGCGTCACCGTCTGCTCCGCGATCGGCTTGCCGAAGGCAACACGCTTCAGCGAGCGCCTGCACATGTCTTCCAGTGCGCGCTCGGCCAGCCCGATCAGGCGCATGCAGTGGTGGATACGTCCCGGCCCGAGGCGCCCCTGAGCGATCTCGAAGCCGCGGCCTTCGCCAAGCAGGATATTGGATACCGGCACGCGCACATCCTTGAAATGCACTTCGCCGTGGCCGTGCGGCGCATCGTCGTAGCCGAACACCGGCAAATGACGCACAATCTTCACGCCCGGGGTATCGCGCGGCACTACGATCATCGACTGCTGCTTGTGCTTCTCTGCTGTCGGGTCGGTCTTGCCCATGAAGATGAATACCTTGCAGCGCGGGTCATTCGCACCCGAAGACCACCATTTGCGGCCATTGATCACGTATTCGTCACCGTCGCGCACGATCGATGCTTCGATGTTGGTGGCGTCGGATGAAGCCACCGCAGGCTCGGTCATGGCAAAGCAGGAGCGGATTTTTCCTTCGAGCAGCGGCTCCAGCCATTGCTTCTTCAGTTCTTCGCTGGCATAGCGTTCCAGCGTTTCCATGTTGCCGGTATCCGGCGCATTGCAGTTGAACACTTCTGCGGACCACAGCGAACGCCCCATGATTTCGCACAAGGGTGCGTATTCGAGATTGGTCAGGCCAGCACCGCGATGTGATTCAGGCAGAAACAGGTTCCACAGGCCTTGCGCTTTCGCCTTTTCCTTCAGCTCTTCGACCACCGTGGTCGGCACCCACGCATTGCCCTTGGCGCGATTGGCTTCGATTTCAGCAAAAAACTTCGCTTCGTTCGGGTAGATATATTCATTCATGAACGCATTCAGGCGTTTCTGCAGGTCTTTTACCTTGTCGCTGTATTGAAAATCCATTTTTATTACTCCATCAGGTTAGGCGCAATGCGCTTGAAGGGGTGAAAGCGTGTGTGAAGAACTCAACCCAGAAGATAACCGCCATCCACATTGAGGCAGGTACCGGTGGTATAGCTGGCCGCATTCGATGCCAGGTACAGGACAGCGCCGGCCATCTCGTCCGGTTGTGCCACGCGCCGCATCGGCACGTGCGGCATCAGCCGGTTCAGCACCGCAGGGTTTTGCACCAGCGCCGAGGCGAACTTGGTATCGGTCGCGCCTGGCAGCAAGGCATTGACGCGCACGCCGGATTGCGCGCACTCCTTTGCAAAAGCCTGCGTCATCGAGATGACCGCCGCCTTGGTGATCGAATAAATGCCCTGCATGTCGCCGGGAATTACACCATTCACCGATGCGACATTGATGATGCTGCCGCCGCCGTTCTTGGCCATCAGCTTCGCGCCGTGCACCGAGCTGTAGAAATAGCCCCGGATATTCACATCAACCGTCTTCTGGAACGAGGCAATGTCCGTATCGACGATAGGGCCGAAATACGGATTGGTCGCGGCATTGTTGACCAGGATATCGAGCCGGCCATGCCGCGCCGCGATGGCGGCGAACGTGGCCTCGATCTGCGCCATTTCGCCGACGTGGCAGGCCAGCGCTTCTGCCGAGCCGCCAGCTTCACGGATCGCAGCGACGACGGTTTCGCAGGATTCCAGCTTGCGGCTGGAGACGATCACATGCGCGCCATACGCGGCCAGCGTTTTTGCGATCGACTCGCCGATGCCGCGGCTGGCGCCGGTGACGAGCGCGATTTTTCCGGAAAGGTCGAACAGGTTTACGGTTGTCATGGGTCTCCTATCGGTAGGTAATGGTGTGCGGCTGCCCCAGCCATTCCAGGTGGGCGTAATTGTTGAGGTAACTAAGCGAGATGCGGTCACGCTGGTAGAACAGTTTGGTAACCGCGCAGTTGGCCAGCGTCCAGCTGAGCTGCGCTGCCTGCCTGTCGGCAAGGCCAAGCAAATGCTGGCAAATCACGGAAATGGTGCCGCCGGAAGTAAAGATGAGGATGGACTGCGATTTGTCCGCGCTCTCCACCACCCGTTGCAGTGCGGCGGCGCAGCGCTTGCGAAATGCCGGCCATGACTCGCGATAATCGGCATCATGCTGGCCACTCATCCAGCGCATCATCGCCATCTCGAAAATTTCCTGGAAGGCAGGTTTGGCGTTCGCGGTGGATGCAAGGAAGCGTTGCACCACTTCCGGGTCCGCAAAGTCCGGCCGATGTCTTATCAGCACCTCGTGGTGATCGTATTCATTGAAACCGGGGTCGGTGAACCAGTCGGTTTGCGCTAGCTGCGCCTTCGGCAGCCGGCCAATACAGGCATCGGCGGTCTGCCGGTGGCGCCGCATGTCGCCTGTCACTACCCGATGAAACTGCTGCCGCGAATTGGCGAACCATTCACCCAGCAGGCGCGCCTGCTCCAGCCCCAGTTCCGACAACTGGTCATAGTTCGCACTGCCGAAAGATGCTTGTCCATGCCGGACCAGATAGATTTGCCCCATCTCGCTCTTCCCATCCTCTGCTTGTCTCTATTTGTCTATGGCTGGCGCCAGGCGCCGATTGTGGACAGCATAGCTTGAGGTATAGAATCGATCAAATGAATAGTTATTATCAATTTCGATAAATTACATGCATATATCCAGAGTCGATCTGAATCTCTTCACGGTCTTCGAGGCGATCTATACCGAAGGCAGCGTCACGCGCGCCAGCCAGAAGCTGAACCTGACCCAGCCGGCGATCAGCCATGCGCTCGGCCGCCTGCGGCAGATGTTCGATGATCCACTATTCGTGCGCCAGGGACATGCGATGGTATCGACACCGCTGGCGCGCAACATCATCGAACCGGTCCGGCGCGCGCTGCGCGGACTGGAAGTAACGCTCAACGGTTTGCAGGCATTCGACCCCGCAAGCACCTCCAAGCGCTTCAATATCGCCCTACGCGATGTGCTGGAAGCCACGATGCTGCCGCCCTTGATGCTGCGGGTACGCGAGAGCGCGCCGCTGGTCGATATTGCGGCCAGTCATGTAGACCGGCGTGAACTGGAAAACGAGCTGGCAACCGGTACGCTGGATGGCGCAATCGACGTCCTATTGCCGCTGCCAAACGACATCATGCGCACGCGCCTCTATCAGGACTCGACCGTCGTCGTCGTGCGCCAGAACCATCCCTGTATTAACGGCGCGCTCGATCTCGAGACCTACCTCAGGCAGGACCACATTCTCGCCAGTTCGCGCCGCCGCGGGCCGGGTCTGGAAGATTTTGAGCTGAGCCGCTTCGGGCTGGAAAGACACATCCGGCTGCGCTGCCAGCACTACTTCGCTGCCTGCCGTGTCGTCAGCCAGACCGACATGGTCCTGACGATGCCCGGTCGCTACGCGCATATCGCCAACCAGCAGTTCGGCAATCAGATCCTGCCCTTTCCGCTGGAAGTGCCGGCCTTCGACGTCTTTCTCTACTGGCATGCGAATGTGGACGAAGACCCGGCCAACCGCTGGTTCCGCCAGCAGGTAATGCAGTCGGTGCAAGACTGAGCACGCCGACACTACTGCGGTCGGGTCATCTCTTCCGGCCGCACCCAGCGCTCGAATTCTTCATCTGTCACATAGCCGAGCGCGAGTGCCGCCTGCTTCAATGTGCTGCCATCGCGATGGGCCTTCTTGGCGATCTGCGCGGCACGGTCATAACCGATATGCGGCGCCAGCGCCGTCACTAG
>DATFAZ010000227.1:0-8929 GCA_035254105.1 Noviherbaspirillum sp.
GGCACTACCCAGATTTCCACGCTGCTTTCCTTTGCATGAATCGGAAAAATGGTGTCGCCGGTGGCTGCCTGATTTGCCTTTGCGTCGATGCGCACTCCAAGGTAAGCCAGCGCATCGCACGCGTGCTGCCGCAAGGACGCATCATGCTCGCCGATACCGCCAGTGAAGGCGAGTACATCAAGGCCTCCCAGACAAGCCGACAGCGCGCCACACTCGCGTACCAGGCGGTGCGTGAACATCTCGATCGCCAGCTTCGCATTCGGTGAGTCGCTCGCCAGCAGCGTGCGCATGTCCGCCGACACGCCGGAGACACCGGCCAGGCCCGACTCGTGGTACAGCATGTGTTCCAGTTGGCCCCAACTCCAGTCGTGGCGCAGCAGGTGCAGCAGCACACCGGGATCGATTGCGCCGCTGCGCGTGCCCATCATCAGGCCGTCCAGGGCGGAAAAGCCCATGGTGGTGGCAATGCACTTGCCATTCTTTACCGCGCAGGCGCTCGCACCATTCCCGAGATGGGCGATGATCGCTCGCTCATGCATGCGCGGGCTCTGCTCGAACAGGCAGTCGCTGACGTAGCGGTACGACAGGCCATGAAAACCGTAACGGCGGATGCCGGCATCGCGCAGCGCCTGTGGGAGCGCGAACGAATATTCCTTTTCCGGGATCGAAGCATGGAACGCAGTGTCGAAGCAGCCGATCTGCGGCAGCTCAGGGAAGCTCTTGCGGAATGCATGCACCCCGGCCAGATTGTGCGGCTGGTGCAGCGGCGCAAGCGGCGTCAGCGAGTCGAGATAATCCAGCGTCGAGTCGTCCAGCAGCACGGATTCGGAAAAGCGCTTGCCGCCGTGCACGATACGGTGTGCGACGGCAGTGATGCGCACGTCCTGCGCGTGGTGTTTCAGCGCCACAATGAGCGCCGCCAGGGCGCGTTCGTGCGGCGTGCCTTTTCCGGCGTCCAGTGCTTCGCGACTGTTGCCGTTTCCGCCGGAGATTTTGACGACCGGCGTGCCGCCAGCTTCCAGGCCCTCCATATTGCCGGACAGGCGCGCCGCGCCGATTTTCCGGTCCTCCAACGGATAGAGCGCGAACTTCAGCGACGACGACCCGGCGTTGACCGAAAGGATCGCGTTTGCCGTTTCGCTCATGGCTTCACCCGGCGATTGTGATGCGCCAGCAGCAGCGCCAGTGCAGCCGAAGCGACCCGGGCCGAAGCGCTGTCAGCGCGGCTCGTCAGTGCAATCGGCAGGCGTGCGCCGAGCACGATGCCGCAAGTGGTCGCGCCTGCGAGATATTCGAGTTGCTTGGCCAGCATGTTGCCGGATTCAAGATCGGGCACGATCAGGATGTCGGCATTGCCTGCCACCTTCGATTCGATGCCTTTGATGCGTGCGGCTTCCATCGAGATCGCATTGTCGAACGCCAGCGGGCCGTCGAGTGCGCCGCCAGTAATCTGGCCGCGATCGGCCATCTTGCACAGGGCCGCCGCATCCAGCGTCGACTGCATCTTGATGTTGATGGTTTCCACTGCCGACAGGATGGCAACGTTCGGGTTCATGTTGCCGAGCGCATGCGAGAGATTGATCGCGTTCTGGATAATGTCGGCCTTTTCTTCCAGCGTGGGCTTGATGTTGAGCGCTGCATCGGAAATAAGAAGCGGTTTTTCGTACATCGGCACATCAAAGCGGAATACATGCGACAGACGCCGCTTGGTGCGCAGCTCGCGCCTGGCGATGATGGCGTGCATCAGTTCGTCGGTGTGCAGGCTGCCCTTCATCATTGCTTCGACTTCACCGTTCGCCGCCATTTCCGCCGCGTATTCTGCGGCAGCGACACTATGTTCGACACCACGGATTTCAATGCCGGAAAGATCCAGTCCGGCCGCTTCCGCCACCGCGTACAGCTTGGCCTCCGGGGCAACCAGGACAGGATCGATCAGGCCATAGGAAGCAGCATTCAGCGCGCCGCGAAGTGATTCCGGGTCGCACGGATGGACTACCGCGCAGCGCACCGTGGACAGATGGCTCACGGTGCCCAGGAGTGCATCCAGGCGCGCCTGCGGATCGAAGGTGTGTAGCCGTTGCGTATTCCTGGCGGGGCGGCGCACTTTCTTCGTTGGCGCGATGACGACGGCGGTGCCCGACAACACGATCGCTGCGGTCTGATTGGCGACCTTGCAATCGAGCGTGATTCGTTTGGTGGCGTCGTCCTTGGCCGTGACAGTCACCATCACGGTCAGGGTATCGCCGACCCGTACCGGCAACGTGAAATGCAGCGTCTGGTCGACATAAATTGTGCCCGCGCCCGGAAACTCGGTGCCGAGCAGGCTGGAAATCAGCGTCGCCCCCCACATGCCGTGCGCTACTATGCCGTGGAACAGGGTTTGTACCGCATATTCCGCATCCACATGGGTCGGGTTGAAATCGCCGGAGACAGCGGCAAATGCCTGTATGTCCGACAAGGCAAGTGTGCGAACGAGACGTGCCGATTGGCCGATCGTCAGTTCATCATAGGTCAGGTTTTCGATGTAATTCTGGGAATGACTATTCATGAAATCGTTTAGTAGGTTGCTTGGCTGCTATCGCGGCCAGTTGTATATGCCGTGATACAGAATGGCAGGCAAGGTGCCTGAACGCAGAGGAGAAGAAAGCAAAAGGCATACCGCAAGGCAAGGTTTTGCCTTGCACACTATTTATGCCGTCAATAGCTGAAGCTGCCCGAGGCAGCCAGGTACTAACCGGCAGCTACTGTGTTTGCCTCCCTGTACCGCAATTCCGACATCGCTTGAATGATCTGCTCGCGTTTGTCCGACAGGAACAAGATCTTGTCCAGCAGCGGATACAGTAATTCTTCTTCTTTCTGGTTGTGTTGCTGTTGCAACAGCATAAACGTTTCTGAATGAAGTAGAAAGTCGATACAGCTCATGCGGCTGACTGCCTCCGCCATGCGTTCGATCATGCCGCGAATCTGGAGGTGCTCGCGTCGCAAGAGGGCAATCGGGCTCTCCGCATTGCGAATTGCTTGTTCAAATGTGGGAAACAATACCTTTTCTTCCATTCCGAGATGCCGCTCGGTGGCGTTTCGGAAGAGAGAGAAACTGTCTCCGGCTTCCGGCCAGCTTTTCTGGCGGATGCTTTCGTCAGCGCGCAGAAAAAAATCATCACAACGCTTATGGTCAAGCATCAGATAGTCACAGATAGTTGTCATGGTGCGCCCCGGTGTCGAGTTGTATTTTGCACATGGCTTGATCTGACGCTTTGACCCATATTGACGAAATTTGATCGCAGATGGTTGCGAAAACTTTCATTCAAATTAGCTTGTTGGAAAGTGTTGTATATATTTTAATTGTTCACGTATCACCCGGAAACTTAAGGTGTTTCTCAATTCTGAAGCCACATTTTCTCGAAATTGATTTAAATCATTAAAAATTAAAACGACGAGGATATATCCTTGACCCCAATTAACGTTTTGCAAGAAACGGGGACGGTCATAAGGTAAAAGAACGGCTTGCCCTCGTGCTTCACCAAGGTGGCGACAGCGCCGAATGGTCGTTATGTATGCTGCTCCTTATCCAGGAGGGGACTCGGAAATGAGAATAGAACGGACTCGAACGATGCGGGACGATAGTGCGCAGAACCTGAAGCGTATTTTGGCAAATACCTCCCTGTTTCGTATGCTCGACGACAGGCAACTCGACGATATTACGACCGCGACCCAGCCTATTCGCGCCTCCACCAATACCAGCGTGATCAACCAGGGCGATCCACCCAAGGGGGTATTCGTTGTGGTGTATGGGCAGGTGAAAATTGGTTTCGATCGCAAGGATGGCAGTGAAAAAACACTTTGCATCCTGGACCAGAACAAATGCTTCGGATTGGGCGAAATGCTGCTGGATCGCGCGCATATCGCCTTTGTGAAGACGACGGTGGATTCGATGTTGCTGCATGTGGCGCGCGAGTCGGTGATGGCCGTCGCAAAAAACAACTTCACGTTTGCACAGGAACTGATGATCTGCGTAGGGCGCCAGCTCTATACGTTGACGCGCGATATTGAAAGCTATTCGATGCAGACGGCAAAGCAGCGGCTGGCCGGATACCTGCTGCGGCAAAGCCAGTACCAGGCTGACGAATGCATCGACCTGATCGCCAGCAAGACGCTCATCGCTTCCCGGCTGAGCCTGACGCCGGAAACGCTGTCGCGCCTGCTGCACGATTTTTCTTCGGAGGGCCTGGTCACGGTCGCAGGGCGGCGCATCAAAATCCTCGATTACGAAAAAATGGGGGCGTTGCTAAACGCGTGATTTTTTGTCACTCATTTCGTCATTTATTTCGTGATTTTCAGGTTTTGCCGCTTCATCAGCCCGACAGGAACTTCATTGCCTGGAGTGCGTTCTATTTACGTCATCTGAGCCACGGAGATGGATTGGCGATATCGACGGATGCGAACTAGCGATGCAAAGGAATGCCGATGCATATATCATGCGTGCCACAGGCAATTTCATGTGAGCTTCGCATGCTTGCTGTCCGTTTGTATATCAATCATCTTATGCCGCGCTCGATATTCTTTTCACCTGTTCGTCTGATGCATTTTTCCGCGAGGACTGGGAAAGGGCTCGAATGACGTTGCAGGCTCACCAACTCGCTTGCATCCGTGGCGACCTCCAGCTTTTTGCCGATATCAGTTTTGAAATCCGCCCCGGCGATGCACTCTGGGTTGCCGGCACCAATGGCAGCGGCAAGACCAGTCTGCTGCGCATGTTGTGCGGACTTTCGGCGCCGGCCGAAGGCGAGGTGCGCTGGAACGGCCGCGATATCCGCCGTCTGCGCGAAGAATTCTGCAGCAAGCTGGTTTATCTCGGCCACCTCAATGGCGTGAAGGATGATCTTCTGGCATGGGAAAACCTGGTCATTTCTTCGACTCTGGCCGGTCATCCGGTCAGCGAGGACGATGCGCATGACGCACTGGAACAGCTTGGCCTGGGCCGGGCAGCCGATTTGCCGACCAGGGCCTTGTCGCAAGGCCAGCGCAAGCGCGTCGCACTGGCGCGCCTGTCGCTGGGAATGGCAATGCCATTGTGGATACTCGATGAGCCGTTTACTGCACTGGACAAGAGTGCAGTGACGGCACTATGCGGCACCATCAGCAGGCATCTGGCTGGCGGTGGCATGGTGATTTATACCACGCACCAGGAAATCGATCTTTCTGCCAAACGTGCGCTGCGGCTGGACATGAACGAAGGACGGCTATGCTAAAAGCGCTCATGTGCGTGATCCGGCGCGACCTGCTGCTGGCCTTCCGTCGCCGTTCCGATGTACTGACGACCTTGTTTTTCTTTATTATCGTCGTCAGCCTTTTCCCTCTCGGCGTGGGTCCGGAGCAACAACTGTTGCGGACCATGGCGCCCGGCATTCTCTGGGTTGCGGCTTTGCTGGCATCGATGCTGGCGTTGGGGCGGCTGTTCTCGATTGACCATGCAGACGGCACGCTGGAGCAGATGGTACTGTCATCCGAGCCGCTGACCGTGATCGTGATCGGCAAGGTGATCGCGCATTGGCTGGTGTCCGGTTTTCCGCTGGTACTCCTGGCGCCGGTGCTGGCAGTGCAGTTCGACCTGCCGGCATCATCAGTCGGGGTGCTGTTCGTGAGCCTGCTTCTTGGCACGCCGGTATTAAGCCTTGTCGGTTCAATCGGCGCGGCACTGACACTTGGCATACGCGGTGGCGGTGTTTTGGTTTCACTTCTGGTGTTGCCGCTGTATGTACCAGTATTGATTTTCGGTGCCGGGGCGGTCGGTGCGGAAGCTTCCGGGGTTGGCGCGACGGCCCACCTGCTATTGCTGGGCGGTGCGCTGGCTGGCGCTGCTGCATTGACGCCGTGGGCGACTGCCGCTGGGCTGCGGATCGCGCTGGAATAATTTAAATCTGGTAAAACCTGTAGGTTCGTTCCGGATTTGCGTTACGGTCGTTTCTGAAAAATGTCGGACAATAGCGGGAAGATCGCTTCGGATGCTGACGTTTTTCAGGGTAATTTCGAGTGAATCCCTAAGGAAACTGCGTGGCATAGCGATTGCTTTGGTGGCAGTAACCGAATAAAAAGGGCTGATCTGCCATCAAAAATGGCGGTAAACCGGGTCCAAAAGCTAAATTGGACAGAAAAATTCCCGATTATGGGAATGACTTGCTGGATCGCTGAAGCACTAAGTTACGCGAACACGCTGAAAAATTTATTGGAGTATTGTCGTAGTGTCTACTGCCAACCAAATGGCCACTGGCAAGCTGGAGTCCAGCGGCATCAAGTGGTTCAAATATGCATCACCGCAGACATTTTTCCCACTTGCGGGAAAAATGATTCCCTGGTTCGCGACTGCTGCCATCATCTTCTGTGTCATCGGCTTCTATATCGGGTTTTTTGTTGCCCCGACCGATCACCAGCAGGGCGAGTCTTATCGAATCATCTTCCTGCATGTTCCCGCGGCATGGATGTCGATGTTTATCTATATCGTGATGGCAATCTGGGCTGGTCTTGGCCTGGTATTGAACACCCGCCTGTCGTCGATGATGGCAACCGCACTGGCTCCTACCGGCGCGATGTTTACCTTTGTTGCATTGTGGACCGGCGCGCTGTGGGGCAAGCCGACATGGGGTGCCTGGTGGGTGTGGGATGCGCGCCTGACTTCCGAGTTAATCCTGCTCTTCCTGTACATCGGCTTCATGGCGCTGCAGGCGTCGATTGACGATGCGCGCCGCGCCGACAAGGCGGGTGCCTTGCTGGCACTGGTTGGTGTGGTCAATGTGCCAATCATTTATTTTTCGGTTCAGTGGTGGAATACCTTGCATCAAGGATCCTCAGTCAGCATGACCAAGGCGCCGAGCATGGCGATGACGATGTTCGCCGGCATGATCGTCATGGCGCTGGCGTCCTGGGCGTACACCATCGCCGTAACGCTGATGCGCGTACGATGCATCATGCTCGAACGTGAAAAGCATACCGACTGGGCAAAGGAATATGTGGAGAAGAACGCATGAACTGGAATAGCTGGAGCGATTTCTTCGCAATGGGCGGCTATGCGCTCTATGTGTGGGGTTCGGTTTTAATGACGGCCATCCTGCTGGCAGGCGAAGTGATCGCGCTGCGCATGCGTCGCACTGCGCTGCTGAAACAGTACGGACGCTGGATACGCAATACTCGGAGGGAAAGTAATGAAGACAAGGCATAAGCGCTTGATCCTGGTCGCTGCAGGGCTTGGCACACTGGGACTGGCCGCCTGGCTGGTGTTGTCTGCATTTCAGCAGAACATGGTGTTTTTTTTCACGCCGACGCAGGTCTTCGCCGGCGAAGCACCCAAGGGTCGTAGCTTCCGCATCGGCGGCATGGTGGAAGAGGGCAGCCTCAAGCGCCAGGCCGACGGCGTGACCGTGAATTTTGTGGTGACCGATACTGCGCAAAAGATTCCCGTGTCTTATAAAGGCATCCTGCCTGACCTGTTCAAGGAAGGGAAAGGCGTGGTTGCGCAGGGCAAGCTGGGCTCTGATGGCAGGTTCTCTGCCGATGAGGTTCTGGCCAAGCACGACGAAAACTACATGCCTCCAGAGGCTGCCTACGCAGTCAATGAAGCACAGAAGAACGCCGGCATGCCCGGTACCAGCGCTGTCGCAGGCGCGGCAAAGGATGTGAAATAAATGATTCCTGAACTTGGTAATTTTGCGCTCATGCTCGCTTTGTGCGTGGCACTGGTGCAGGGCATTCTTCCGATCGCCGGTTCCTTTAATGGCAATCGCCGCTGGATGGCGCTGGCCCGGCCTGCAACTGCCGGCCAGTTAATATTGGTCTCGTTCGCGTTCGCCAGCCTGGTTTATGCGTTCGTGAACAATGATTTTTCGGTTGCCTACGTCGCTTCCAACTCCAATTCGCACCTGCCGGTGTATTACCGCATCGCCGGTACATGGGGCGGTCATGAAGGCTCGCTGCTGCTCTGGCTTTTCATGCTGGCGCTGTGGACCTTCGCAGTTGCGCGCCTGAGCCGCCAGTTGCCTGAGGAAACCGTGGCGCGCGTGCTCGGCGTGCTGGGCCTGGTCAGCATCGGCTTCCTCGCCTTCCTGCTGTTTACGTCGAACCCGTTCGAGCGCATGTTGCCGGCAGTGCCCGATGGCCGTGACCTGAATCCGCTGCTGCAGGATTTCGGCATGATCATTCATCCGCCGCTGCTGTACATGGGCTATGTTGGCTTCTCGGTCGCGTTCGCTTTTGCCATCGCCGCGCTGATGGGCGGCCAGCTTGATGCCGCATGGGCGCGCTGGTCACGTCCCTGGACTACGGTGGCGTGGATGTTTTTGACGCTCGGCATTTTCATGGGCAGCTACTGGGCCTATTACGAGCTCGGCTGGGGTGGCTGGTGGTTTTGGGATCCGGTCGAGAACGCTTCTTTCATGCCGTGGCTGGTAGGCACCGCGTTGATTCATTCGCTGGCGATTACCGAAAAGCGGGGCGCTTTTAAAAACTGGACTGTGTTTTTGGCTATCACGGCTTTTTCTCTCTCGCTACTAGGCACCTTTCTCGTTCGTTCGGGCGTGCTGACTTCTGTGCACGCCTTTGCGTCCGACCCCAAGCGTGGTGTATACATTTTGTTGTTGCTGGCGGTGGTGATCGGCTCCTCGCTTACCCTGTTTGCCTGGCGTGCGCCCAAGGTGGGCCAGGGGGGTGTGTTTGAACTCATCTCGCGCGAAACCCTGCTGCTAGTCAATAATGTGCTCCTGCTGGTGGCTGCTGGCAGTGTGCTGTTGGGCACGCTTTACCCTTTATTGATTGACGCGCTGGGCTTGGGCAAATTGTCTGTGGGCCCGCCGTATTTCAATACGGTGTTTGTGCCCGTGATGGTGCCGCTGATGTTGCTCATTGCGGTTGGCCCCATGGCGCGATGGAAGCAGGCGGATAT
>DATFAZ010000228.1:0-5236 GCA_035254105.1 Noviherbaspirillum sp.
GTGCGGCGCGACAGCCTTTTGTATATTGGCGACGGCAGAAAGCCTTTCAAGGTCGCCCACTTGTACATGTTGCAGGGCAAGGAACAGATCGAGGTGCCACAAGGCGTCCCGGGCGATATCTGCGCCGTGGCGAAGGTGGAAGACATCGCATTCGATGCCGTACTGCACGACGCTGCGGAAGATGCGCATATCCATCTGAAGCCGCTGCCCTTTCCGCTGCCGATCTTCGGGCTGGCAATCGAACCGAAAAAGCGCGGCGATGAACAGCGCATGTGGGAAATCCTGCAAAAGCTCACCGCCGAAGACCCCTGCCTGAAAGTGGAACATCAGCCAAATACCAACGAAACCGTGTTGCAAGGCCTCGGCGAACTGCACCTGCGCGCCGCGCTGGAACGCATGGCCGAGGTTTACAAAATCGAAGTCGATACCCATCCGCCGAAAATCGCCTACCGCGAAACCATCGCCGGCAATGCGGAAGGACATCACCGCCACAAGAAGCAAAGCGGCGGAGCCGGCCAGTTCGGCGAAGTGTTCCTGCGAGTGGAGCCCTTGCCGCGCGGCGAGGGCTTCGAATTCGTTGACGCGGTTAAAGGCGGCACAATTCCCGGACAATTCATTCCTGCCGTCGAAAAAGGCGTACGCCAGGTACTGGAAAGTGGGCCGCTGGCAGGCTTCCCGATGCAGGATGTGCGCGTGACGGTGTACGACGGCAAAAGCCATCCGGTCGATTCAAAGGAAGTCGCGTTTGCCACAGCGGGGCGCAAGGCATTTATCGATGCGGTGCTGAAGGCGCGGCCGATTGTGCTGGAGCCGATCGTCAACATTGAAATCGTGACGCCGGAAGAAAGCATGGGCGACATTACCGGAGATCTTTCCACCAAGCGAGGGCAGATCAGCGGCATGCAGACCGTGCAGGCAGGCACCGCCGTTGTCGCGGGCCAGGTGCCGCTGGCCGAATTGAATGGCTACCAGTCGCGATTGCATTCGGCTACGGCGGGAAAAGGCAGCTATACGGTGGAGTTCAGTCACTACGACCCGGTGCCGCCGGCAACCCAGCAGCGCATGGCAAGCCAGCACAAGGTAACGCCGGAAGAATGACGCAAGGCGCGCCACGTGTTCCTGCAACAAACCTAATTGGGATCTCTCTTCGCCGAGGTTCCCGATATTTCTTGTCCGGGAACCGGTGCATCGGCCGGCCCGCCTTGCAGTGATACAGCCTGCAAGGGTTTCAGCGCCGGGCCGTGCAGCACCTCGCCGTTGACATCGAAGCGCGACGCGTGACACGGGCAATCCCAGGACTTCTCGGCAGCATTCCATGCCACCACGCATCCAAGGTGCGTGCAGGTCGCAGAGACTGCATGCAAGCCGCCCTCGTCGTCACGATATACGGCGAGCTTCCTGCTGCCTTCCTGCAGGATCGCGCCTTCCCCTGCCGCGATCTGCCGGGCCGACTCGACTTCACCGCCCTTTAGCCACTTGCGGTATTGCGCCAGCGTATTGGCTTGCTCCTTAAGGAATTCAGACATACCATGCAGCGTCTTGCGCGACGGTGCATAGACATCGTCCCAGACGTTGTCACGCTCCATGATCATATCGGTAATCAGCGCCGCGCCAACAGTGCAATGGGTCATGCCATTGCCGGAGTCACCGGTGATGATGTAGACGTTCCCGTCGTCCAGAGGATTGCGACCAAGGTAAGCGAGGCCGTCAGCCGGCTCCATCACCTCGCCCGACCAGCGCAGATAGACGGTGCCGGCCATCGGATAGCGCGCACGTACCCAGGCTTCGATTTCGTCGTAACGATGCTGCGGATGCGTATCCTGTCCGACCTTGTGATCAGCGCCACCGACGATCAGGAGTTCATGGTCGGCGCTGCTGTCTGGCGTTTTCAGCCGCACGTAGTAATACGGATCGCCGTTATCCCACAACAGCACGCGCGGTACCGAGCCCTTCGGCACGCGCACGCCAATCACATAAGTGCGGTAGCCCGACTGCTTGGTATGCATGACCAGGCGGTCGTTGAACGGCGTATTAGTAGCGACGATAACCGCCTTTGCGCGAATGTTGCCGTTGCGCGTAGCGACCTGCTGCATATCCTTGTCGCCCTCAATACCGGTTGCGCGCGTCTGCGTGTAAATCCGGCCGCCGTTGCGGACGAAGGCATCAGCCAGCCCGCCAAGATATTTGAGCGGATGAAATTGTGCCTGATGCAGGAAGCGCAACGCCGGTCCGGAATCGAAACTCAAGCCGGGCACACGCGCCACCTTCTCCACATCGACGCCTGCTTTGATTGCCGCAGTAAATTCCCGCTCGAGCTCTGGCACACCATCGCTGCTGAGGGAAAAGAGGTAGCCGTCGAGCCGCTCGAATTCGCAATCAATTTGTTCGCTCTGCACAATCGATTCGACCAGATCGGTCGCGCGCTGGAAGCTTTCGGCAACCAATTGCGCCTTGTCGGGACCAAAACTGCCTTCAATGGCGAAATAGCGGTTATCAGGAGGGAAAAAATGGGCAGTGGTACGCCCGGTTTCGCCCGCGCCAATTTCGAGGGCCTCGATCAGCACCACCGACTTTCCCTCGCGCGAGAGCAGATAGGCTGTGGTGAGGCCTCCAATACCGCCACCTATGACGCAAACATCGGTGTCGATATTGGCTTGCAGTGCGGGGAAACGCGGCAGATTAGCGCTTTCCACCCAAACGGAAGTGGAGCCGTGCGGTGCGTCATACATATTCGCAGTCCTTTCCATCACAAAAGCAAGCAGCCGGTTTCACCTGACAAGCAACTTTGCCTTCATCGTCGGATGCAAGGTACACACATAAGGAAAAATTCCTTTCCTGCTTGCGACAAACTTCCCTGTCCCATTCGATGCGATCTCGCCAGAATCGAAGCTGCGATCCTCTGCCGTGGCAGTATGCGGAAAGGGATCCTGGTTCTTCCAGATCACGGTGTCGCCCACATTCACCTCGATCACTTCGGGCGCATACCGCATCGCTTCAATAACCACGGTATGCACCTTCGCTTCGGCATGCAATGTACTGCTTGCGACAGACAGTGCCATGCAGGTGAACAAGGCTATTTGTACCTGACATCCTTTGCCTCGCCAGCGAGTAAAGCCGTGCATGATTTCTGCCTTCACTTATTTCATGGAAGATTGGATTTTCTTCGCATGCTGCAAATGCGCATCGATTGCCGGCCTGACTTTTTCCACCAGGGCTTTCAGTTCTTCATTTTTCGCGTTCGGCAGCAGGGTTTTGTCAATCATGTCCAGCACCGCCTCATGGTATGTCACTTCATTATTGACATAGGCTTTGTCGAATTCCTCTCCCTTGAGACCATTCAGTTTCTTCAAGGTTGCGGCGCCGTCTTTCTTCAGGCTCTTGCTGGCATCGCTTTCTTCCGGCGTTACATTCAATTTTTTCACCAGCGCTACTGCCTGCTTGTTGACCCCGGTATGGTCGGTGACCATGCGCTGTCCGAATTCCTTCACTTCCTTGTTGGTCGCCTTCGAAGCGGCGAGCTTGCCGGCATCGATATCGACACTGTTCGCCGCCACGACGATCGCAGCGATTTGTGCATCGTTCGGTGGCCCGTCCTTCGCAAAAGAGACTAAGGTCGCAACGGCAAACACGAGTCCTGTCAAACCACTGATTAGCTGTTTCATGGCACTTCTCCTTCTCGGGTTAAGGAACAAAAATCAACTCAGGCATCAATACCGCCGCCTTCTTGCAAGGACTGCAGTCGATCCAGGACGCCCGCGACAATACGGTCACAGCGCATGCCGTCAAAGGCAAACGCTTCTTCATAAGCAAAATCGATTTCACGCGACAAGGCTTCGCGCAGCAGGCTTTTGGCACGGAAAAAGCGGGTGCGCACGGTCGCTTCCGGAATATCGAGGCAAGCGGCGGTTTCCTCGACACTCATTTCTTCCAGCGCACGCAACACGAAGACACTGCGGAAAACATCCGGCAAACGATCGATATTTTTTTCAAGCAAGCGTCGCGCTTCCGTGCGCATGGCCGCATGTTCCGGGTGTTCGCTTAATGTTTCACACATGAAGGGCTCCCCGATTTGTTCCACATCGCCATCCAGGCTGAAAATTTGTGCCCGCCGGTTTGCCTTGCGCGAACGAGCGATCGCCTCGTTGACCACGATACGGGTCAGCCAGGTAGAGAGCTTTGCATCGCCCCGGAAACCATTTATGCCGCGATAGGCAAGCAGGTAGGCTTCTTGCAGCACATCTTCGGCTTCAGCGTCGTCCCGCATAATGCTGCGCGCAGTGCGATACAACACTCTGTTGTACCGCCGCATCATCAATTCGAAGGCACCGGTATCGCCGCCAGCAATGCGCCGGACGATTTCCAGATCTGACACGGGGTTTTCGGGACGTGGAATAGCTTTGGCAAGCATGGTCTTTCCAAAATTTTGTTGAATTCATGACATTAGATGAAGCCGGAACCCTCCACGTTCCCGGCCTTGGAGGGCAGGAGTACAATAATTAAGTCAGGCCAATGTCGGATGGATACATCTCGTAACTTTCTTTACCCATTCTTCATAGTTACGCAGATCGCACTGATATTTAATGAGGGCATGACTCAAGGAGAGCAATCATGATGAAGTATCTTAGTGTTGCAGGTTTATTGGCAGGCGCCGCGCTGATGCTGACTGCAATGCCGGCCACCGCACGGGTGAACGTCGATGTGCAGATCGGTGTCCCGGGGCCGTACATAGTAGCGCCGCCTGTGTATGTGCAACCGTCGCCGGTCTATGTACAGCCAGCACCGGTCTACGTGCAACCGTCACCTGTTTATGTGCAGCCGCGCCCCATTTATGTACAGCCGACTCCGGTCTACGTACGTCCGCAGCCAGTCTGGGGTTATCAGCAGGACTGGCGCCATCAGAGGCACGATCACGGAAGACGGCACGATCAGGACCGCGACGGCGTTCCCAATCGCTGGGATCGTGACCGGGATGGCGACGGCGTTCCCAACCAGTGGGACCAGCAGCCGAGAAACCCGTATCGTTATTAAATTGGGACTGAAATAAAGAAGCACAAGAGCCGGGGGCACGCCAGCCGCGTGCCGGCTCCTGGCAAGTAGCAAGCAACAAAAACAACAGGCGCGAGTGGCCTGTTGCAGAGAACAACATTACAGGATGGGCGATGCCTTATGTTCGCTGCTCATCCATTCTTCATCGCTCTTGACCTGCTTGTCCGCGCAGGCAGCAAGCTTCGCCGCA
>DATFAZ010000229.1:0-9780 GCA_035254105.1 Noviherbaspirillum sp.
GATTGAATATTTGAGTAGGTATTTTTTTTCGCTGCGATCAGACCAGCTTAACCAATTGCTTACCGAAGTTTTTGCCTTTGAGCAGGCCAATGAATGCTTCAGGCGCTGCTTCCAATCCTTGTGCAATCGATTCGCGGAACTTGAGCTTGCCAGTCGCAACGAGTGTCCCCAGTTCCTTCAAACCCTGCGGCCACAGGTCCATATGTTCGGACACGATGAAGCCGCGCATGGTCAGGCGCATCGTCAGGAAAACGCGCAAATTCTGGATCGGCATTGGCCCGCCGTCATAACCGGCAATCAATCCGCACAGGGCGATACGCCCAAACGGATTCATGCGCGCCAGGCAAGCATCGAAGATTTCACCGCCAACGTTTTCAAAAATCGCATCAATGCCGTTCGGTGTTGCTTTTGCAAGCTCCGCGGTGAGATTTCCTGCCTTGTAATCGATGCAGGCATCAAACCCAAGCTCATTGACGACGTAGTCGCATTTTTCCTTGCCTCCGGCGATACCAACCGCACGGCAACCGCGCAATTTCGCCAGTTGGCCGACCACGCTTCCGACCGCGCCGCTTGCGGCTGAAACAACAATGGTTTCGCCTTCCTTGGGTTGCATGATCTGCGTCAGCCCATACCAGGCCGTCATGCCCGGCATTCCGACTGCACCGAGATATGCGGACAACGGGATGTGTTGAGTATCGAGCTTGCGCAGCATTACGCCGTCTGACACGCCTATTTCAGACCAGCCGAGCATGCCCTGCACCTTGTCACCTACCGAATATTTTGGATTTTTCGACTCCAGCACTTCACCGACCGTTCCGCCAATCATGGTGTCGCCGATCGGCTGTGGTGCGGCGTAGCTCTTTGTATCCTCCATGCGCATGCGCATGTACGGGTCGAGCGACAGATAATGATTGCGGATCAGAACTTCCCCGTCTTTCAGGGCAGGAACAGGGGCCTCTTCAATACGGAAATTTTCGGGAACGACCTGCCCTTGCGGGCGAGATGCCAGAACAATGCGCTTATAAGTTGTCATGATTTTTCCGATGCTCCGATTGATCAATGCCGTGCCGGATTGCCAGCGCGGCAGCTATTCGTGTTCCAGTTTTTTTGCGATATCGAGCCGCTTGAGGTACTTGAAGGTACCCATCGCCTTTGCCACCAGCTTTTCGTCATTCCACACTTCGCCTTCGCAGAAGCAGATCGTGGTCGAGCGGTGAAAGGCTTTGCCCTTTGCCACAATGCGCCCGCCAGGATGCCCAGCGGGTTGCAGGAAGCTGGTTTTCATTTCTATGGTGACCCCGCCGCGTGCGTCCGGATCAAGCGAGCGCCCGGCCAGAGACATCACGACATCGAGAAGCGTCATGGTCACCCCGCCGTGGGTAACCATCCAGCTATTCATGTGGCGCTGCTCCAGATTGAGCGCGATCTGCGCTTCACCGTTCCCCATATTGAGGAATTCAACACCCAGATCGTGCAGAAACGGGATGTCAATCGGAAATGGCTGCGGCTTTGAGGTATCCATCAGTGAACCGCCGACACGCCGCCATCGACCGCAAGAATCTGGCCAGTGATGTGCTTGCCCGCATCCGATGCGAACAATAGCGCCGCCCCCTTCAGGTCTTCATCATCCCCAATCCGTTGCAGCGGCGCGCGCTTGGCCAGGGCCTCGGCGCCGAATGCGTCGAGCGTGCCTTTCGTCATTTTGGAAGGGAAAAATCCCGGTGCCAGTGCATTGACGGTGATGCCGTGAGGCCCCCATTCGCCAGCCAGCGTGCGGGTGAAATTCACCACGGCGCCCTTCGAAGTGTTGTAGGCGATAGTTTGCATTACGCCCGGGCCGTTGCCGGACAAGCCGGCAATTGACGCCACATTGATGATGCGGCCGTACTTGCGCGGAATCATCGATTGCTTGCCGACCGCCTGAGACAACAGGAAGATGCTGCGGATATTCAGGTTCATCACCTTGTCCCACGCCTCGGACGGATAGTCCTCGGCGGGCGCACCCCAGGTGGCGCCGGCATTATTCACCAGGATATCGATATGCCCAAGGCGTTTCATCGCCTCGGCAACCAGTGGCGCCACCGCTGCCTCCTGCGACAGGTCCGCAGCAATCGCGCTGGCTTCAATGCCACGCTCTTTCAGATGGGCGACGGCTTCGTCCAGATCGGCCTGCTTGCGCGAGGACAGAACGATTTTTGCCCCCTGCTCGCCCAGCGCTTCGGCAATCTGCAGGCCAAGGCCGCGCGAGCCACCAGTGACCAGTGCCGTCTTGCCCGTCAAATCGAACAATTGTTGGGTAGTACGCATGTTGTCTCCTATTAGATTTTTTAATCAGAACCAGGCATCCTGCATGTCGAGTGTCGTGGTATCGATGCTTTCCAGCAGGTCGAGCTGCGGCTGAACTTTCGGCAGTTCCCATTTGAAGAAATAAGCGCAGGCCTGCAGCTTGCCCTTGTAGAAATCGACGTCATGCCCGGTTTTTCCGACCGAAATCAGCGCCTGCTGCAGCCAGACCCATGCCACCACGGCATGGCCAAAAGCTTCCAGGTACGCCGATGCGTTGGCCAGCGTCTTGTTCAAATCACCGGCGCCGTACAAGGCCATCGTGACTTTTTCGATCCGCTGCAAAACGCCGCCGAGCGATTTTGCATATGCGGCCAGTTCCGGCACTTCCAGCGCCTTGGCAAGCGTCTTTTGCACTTCCATGCCCACAGCCTTGAAGGCTGCGCCGTTCTGCATCGTCACCTTGCGCCCCAGAAGATCGAGGCCCTGGATTCCATGCGTGCCTTCATGGATGGGGTTAAGGCGGTTGTCGCGATAAAACTGTTCGACGTTGTATTCACGGGTATAGCCATAGCCGCCATGAATCTGGATCGCCAGGCTATTGGCTTCGAGGCACCATTGCGACGGCCATGATTTGGCAATCGGCGTCAGGATATCGAGCAGCAGGGTTGCATGTTTGCGTTCCTGTTCCGATTCTGCTGTCCTCTCCTCATCGACCAACCGTGCGCAGTACAAATTCAGCGCGAAGCCGCCTTCCACGTAGGCCTTCTGCGCCAGCAGCATACGCTTGACGTCAGTGTGCTCAATAATCGGGATCTGCGGCTGTGCCGGGTCCTTTGCCAGCGGCTGGCGGCCCTGCGGGCGTTCGCGGGCATATTCGAGCGAATGCAGGTAGCCGGTGTAACCGAGCATCACCGCACCGAGGCCCACGCCAATCCGCGCCTCGTTCATCATATGGAACATGTTGGCCAGGCCCTTGTGCTTCTCGCCGACCAGATAACCGATCGCCCCAGCCTTACCCTGCGGCTTGAATTTACCTTCGCCAAAGTTCAACAGGCAATTGGTGGTGCCCCGGTAACCCATTTTGTGATTCAGGCCAGCGAGCACGACATCGTTGCGCTCGCCTAGTGATCCATCCGGATTGACCAGCCTCTTCGGAACGATAAACAGCGAAATGCCCTTCACCCCGGGAATCAGCTTGCCGTTCTCGTCCGGGATTTTCGCCAGCACCAGATGCACGATATTCTCCGACAGTTCGTGCTCGCCTGCGGAAATCCACATCTTGTTGCCCTTAAGGCGGTACGTTCCCTCAGCTTGCGCACTGGTATCCAATTCTGCGCGCGTCACGATATCCGACAGCGACGAACCGGCCTGGGGTTCGGACAAGCACATGGTGCCGAAGAAACGGCCCTCCATCATCGGCTTCACGAACGTCTCGATCTGTTCCGGCGTACCGCACTTCATCAACGTGTTGGCATTACCGATGGTGAGGAAGGGATAGGAGGATGTGCCGACGTTGGCGCCCTTGAAATAGGCGAAACCAGCTTTCTCGATAAGGCAGGGCAATTGCATGCCGCCGAAGTCGTAGTCCTGGCCTGCCGCCATCAGGCCGGCATCGCAGAATGCCTTCAATGCAGTCTTGACTTCCGGGATGATGTGGACAGTTTCACCGTCGAAGTGAGGCTCTTCCTGATCGTTCTTCTTGTTATGAGGCGCAAACAGGTCAGAAGCAATCTGTTCGCAAGTGTCCAAAGCGGCATTGAAGGTTTCGCGCGAATGATCGGCGTAGCGCGCGCGCTTGGTCAGTTCTTCGGCGTTCAGTAATTCGTAAAGCACGAACTCGAGGTTGCGGCGAGAAACAATTTTCGATTGCATTCTTGATTAGCCTCCGTGCATGCAGACGCATCGCCGCGCGCACATAGTAAAAATGACAGGAAGCGGACGCCGGCGGCGCCCAATGCGAACATGGGCGCCGGAGCGCCCATGTTATTGATTACACGACTTCAAACAAGCCGGCAG
The DNA here is from genome assembly GCA_035254105.1 of Noviherbaspirillum sp. Classification (GTDB taxonomy): domain Bacteria; phylum Pseudomonadota; class Gammaproteobacteria; order Burkholderiales; family Burkholderiaceae_D; genus Noviherbaspirillum. The sequence continues at coordinate 4,303 of DATFAZ010000229.1, forward strand.
CACCCTGGCCGCCGCCAATGCACATCGTAACAACGACGTACTTGGCACCACGGCGCTTGCCTTCGATCAGTGCATGGCCCGTCAGGCGTGCACCGGACACGCCATACGGATGGCCAACCGCAATCGCGCCGCCGTTGACGTTCAGACGATCCATCGGAATGCCAAGCTTGTCGGCGCAATACAGCACTTGCACCGCAAATGCTTCGTTCAGCTCCCACAGGCCGATATCCTCGACCTTCAGACCGGCCTTCTTTAGCAGCTTCGGAATCGCAAATACCGGGCCGATGCCCATTTCATCCGGCTCGCAACCGGCAACCGCGAAGCCCCGGAAGATACCGAGCGGCTTCAAACCTTTCTGTTCTGCGACCTTGCTGTTCATGACAATCGCGACCGATGCGCCGTCAGAAAACTGGCTGGCATTGCCGGCCGTGATGACGCCGCCGGGAATAGCTGTACGAATTTTCGATACGCCTTCGAGAGTGGTATCGCCACGGATGCCTTCGTCAGCGGAGATCGTAACTTCGCGGGTCACCAGCATGCCGGTTGCCTTGTCGGCCACACCCATGGTGGTGGTCATGGGCACGATCTCATCATTGAACTTGCCAGCGGCTTGTGCGGCGGCAGCACGCAACTGGCTTTGCACGCCGTACTCGTCCTGACGTTCCTTACTAATGTTGTAGCGTTTGGCGACGGTTTCAGCCGTCTGCAGCATCGGCCAGTAGACTTCTGGCTTGTTTTGCTTGAGCCAGGTTTCCATGATCATGTGCTTGTTCGCTTCATTCTGCACGCACGAGATCGACTCGACCCCGCCAGCTGCGTAGATATCGCCTTCGCCCGCAATAATGCGCTGTGCCGCAGTAGCAATGGTTTGCAGCCCGGAGGAGCAAAAGCGGTTAATCGTCATGCCTGCCGTCGTCACCGGGCAACCGCCACGCAAAGCAATCTGTCGGGCGATGTTGCTGCCGGTTGCCCCTTCCGGCGTAGCGCAGCCCATGAGCACATCTTCCACTTCCACAGCGTCGATCTTCGCGCGCTCTATCGCTGCTTTCAATACATGGCCACCCAAAGTCGCGCCATGGGTCATGTTGAATGCGCCCTTCCACGATTTGGCCAATCCGGTACGGGCGGTAGATACGATGACGGCATCAGTCATTTAAGGCTCCTTGAATTGAATTATTGATATCCGAATCGACGCTCGGACAGCCATTTGAATACAGGTTGAAAAACCACCGTGAAGGCAGAATAGCATATTTTTAGCACGATCGTTCGCAAAAATAAAAGTCGTGCGAAATTGCCTGAAAACATTCTTTTGCCTATGAAAAACCAACTTCTAGATAAGCCGGATGCTGTAAGTTTTTGTAAGTTTGCAGCAAGCATCCCGTAAGGTTTGAGTCGCACACTGCATTACAAATGTGTAAGCCTTTGCACATTGATATTAATTAAATTAAGGAGACAACATGGCGACAGTACAAACTGCGACCACACGCGGCATGACAGCCGAAGAGCGGAAAGTTATTTTCGCTTCATCGCTGGGCACCGTATTCGAATGGTATGACTTTTACCTATACGGCTCGCTTGCTGCAATTATCGCGAAACAATTCTTTGCCGGCACCGATCCCAATACCGCGTTCATTTTCGCGTTGCTGGCATTTGCTGCAGGCTTTATCGTGCGTCCGTTCGGCGCACTTGTGTTCGGTCGCCTCGGCGACATGATCGGTCGTAAATATACCTTCCTGGTTACGATCCTGATCATGGGTATCTCGACCTTCATCGTCGGCCTGCTACCAAACTATGCTTCCATCGGCATCGCCGCACCGGTGATCCTGATCTCGCTGCGTATTCTGCAAGGTCTGGCACTCGGTGGCGAATACGGCGGCGCGGCAACCTACGTTGCCGAGCACGCTCCGCACGACAAGCGCGGCGCCTTCACGGCATGGATCCAGACCACTGCAACGCTGGGTCTGTTCCTGTCGCTGATGGTGATTCTGGGTACCCGTACCGCAATCGGCGAAGAAGCCTTCGCTGACTGGGGCTGGCGTATTCCGTTCCTGGTCTCGGTGTTCCTGCTGGCTGTTTCAGTCTGGATCCGCCTGTCCATGAACGAATCCCCGGCATTTGCCAAGATGAAAGCCGAAGGCAAGACCTCCAAGGCTCCGTTGTCCGAATCTTTCGGCCAGTGGAAGAACCTGAAGATCGTTATCCTGGCATTGGTTGGTTTGACCGCAGGTCAGGCTGTCGTCTGGTACACGGGTCAGTTCTATGCGCTGTTCTTCCTGACGCAAACGCTGAAGGTGGATGGCGCAACGGCTAACCTGCTGATCGCTGCTTCGCTGGTGATCGGTACGCCGTTCTTCATCGTGTTCGGCGCACTGTCCGACAAGATTGGCCGCAAGCCGATCATCCTCGGTGGCTGCCTGATCGCTGCTCTGACTTACTTCCCGATCTTCAGCGCGCTGACCCACTATGCCAACCCGCAACTGGAAGCAGCACTGAAGAACGCTCCGGTGGTCGTGACCGCTGACCCGAATGATTGCCAATTCCAGTTCAACCCGACCGGCACGAAGAAATTCACCTCTTCCTGCGACATCGTGAAGGCAAAACTGGCTGCAGCTTCGGTGAACTACTCCAACGTTGCTGCTGCTCCGGGCTCGACCGCAATCGTCAAGGTCGGCGATAAGGAACTCACTTCCTACAACGCCAATGGACTGTCCAAGGAAGAGGCTACTGCAAAAGACAAGGCTTTCTCCAAGGAACTGTCGGATGCAATCAAGGGTGCTGGCTATCCTGCCAAGGCTGATCCGGCTCAGATGAACAAGGGCATGGTCCTCGTACTTCTGACCATCCTGGTGCTCTATGTCACCATGGTGTACGGTCCGATCGCGGCAATGCTGGTTGAGCTGTTCCCGACCCGTATCCGCTACACTTCAATGTCCCTGCCGTACCACATCGGTAACGGCTGGTTCGGCGGCCTGCTGCCTACCACGGCATTTGCGCTGGTTGCCTTCAAGGGCGACATCTACTACGGTCTGTGGTATCCGATCATCATCGCACTGATGACCTTCGTAGTCGGTATGCTGTTCGTGAAAGAAACCAAGGACAGAGATATCTACGCGAACGACTAAAAGTCTAATCGTCCCAGGTCTACCTTCGGGTATTCCTGGTTTGAAGCCGCCAGATTCTTCTGGCGGCTTTTTTTATTCCCCTCTTTTGCGGCATATTGCCCGACCGCCGCTCTGCTAAGATTGACGGCCTTGCTCTATCTCCTCAATCTCAATTTCCGTTCCTGATGTTATGAAAACACCACGCCGCCTCGGCACCCCTTTATCTCCATCCGCCGTCAAAGTCATGCTGTTGGGATCCGGCGAACTGGGAAAGGAAGTCATTATTAGCCTGCAGCGCCTGGGCGTCGAAGTTGTTGCGGTAGACCGTTATCCAAACGCGCCCGGGCATCAGGTCGCACATCGCGCATATGTCATCAACATGACGGATGGGGTCGCTCTTGCCGCGCTGATCGAGCAGGAAAAACCTGACCTGGTCGTGCCGGAGATCGAAGCAATTGCCACTCCAACACTGGTTGAACTGGAAAAATCCGGCAAAGCAACGGTCATACCCACCGCACGCGCCGCATGGCTGACAATGAACCGCGAAGGCATTCGCCGCCTCGCGGCCGAAGAACTCGGCCTGGCAACTTCGCCCTACCGTTTCGCCGACAGTCTGGAAGAGCTAGAGGCCGCATGTGACGCGGTAGGATTCCCCTGCGTGGTAAAGCCGGTGATGTCATCGTCCGGCAAAGGCCAGTCCAAAATCGACGGGCCGCAGGAGATCGAATCAGCCTGGTGCTATGCGGCAGCAGGCAGCCGGGTCGATGCCGGCAGAGTTATTGTCGAAGGCTTCATCGATTTCGACTACGAGATTACACAACTGACTGTCCGCGCACTGGATGCAAACGGACAGGTCTGCACGCACTTCTGCGACCCAATCGGGCATGTGCAAGAGAAAGGCGACTACATCGAATCCTGGCAACCGCATCCGATGCATCCCGCCGCACTGGAGAAGGCGCGCGAGATCGCTAAAAAGGTGACCGACGACCTTGGCGGTCTCGGCGTGTTCGGTGTCGAGCTATTCGTCAAGGGCGACATGGTCTGGTTTTCCGAAGTCAGCCCCCGTCCGCACGATACAGGAATGGTCACCATGGCCAGCCAATGGCAGAGTGAATTCGAACTGCATGCAAAAGCAATCCTTGGCCTGCCGGTGAATGTCGCGTTGAAAACACCGGCCGCGTCAGCTGTCATCTATGGTCAGCACGAAGCCAAGGCAATCGCTTTCGAGGGTGTGGCTGAGGCGCTCAATGTCCCGGGCGCCGATATCCGGCTGTTCGGCAAACCGGAATCTTTCGCCCGACGCCGCATGGGCGTGGCCCTGGCTGTTGCAGATGAAGTAGAAACAGCACGTCGCCGCGCCAAGGAAGCGGCATCGAAGGTTAAGCCTGTCACGACGCAATAATTGCAAATTCAGGGAACGAGCGTCAACACACCCAACCTGTTTTTCTCCACTTCTGCACGCCGTGTTTTCATGGGAATGTATTCCACCTGCGCCCAACGCTGCGAGTAATTGCGATAAAGCGGCGACAGCACATTGCCGGACTGCCCGGTGGAGTGCATGAAGCGGGAATTCTCAAGGTCGGACAAGTCATACAACGCCCGCAGGCTGGCTGCGTGGCGGTTTTCGAATGGCGCAGCCTCATCGCGCAGGTTATGTCGCCCGACATTGATCGTGAAGGTGTCTCCCGGTGTGGCGATACGGATATCGAAAAAGGGAGCGAGTGTCGCCACCTTGCTGAAAGGCCGATGCTCCGAGTGCGCCATATGCGCCTCTCCCCAGCGCCACGCTGTCATCGTTTTTCCATAACGCTTTTCCAGATCAGCCAGTGCAGTTTCCAGCGAGGCCGACAATACATCGGCACAGTTCTGCACTCTGCCCGAAGCGCTGCTGACATTGGCGCACCACCGCCCTTGCCCATCCTTGTTCTGAAGCACATTGACCGTCGGCAGATGGACATTGCGCTGCTCCCAGTAATCTTTCATCAGCGCGTCACCCAGTTCGTCATTGAATATGGCATACGACGCAGCGCGCATCCATGCATTAAATATCAAGGGCTCCGGACGATCGGCATCCATCGAGCCCTTCCAACGCTGCAGCATATCGAGCGCTTTTGCTGCCCGCTCTGAACGAGGAACGGTCATGCGCAGTACCGGGAGGATCTTCTGCGCGGCAAGCGACACATGGTCTTTCTGGATTGTCGCAAAGCTGTCCATGCTGTGTTTTGGCGTTCCCTCAAGCAGCGCATCAATCCGGTTCGCACGATACGGGAGAGTCCATTCACTGGTCAGGAAATGTGGATAGTCCGGTCCGACGATTTTTTGGTTCGCCGTCATCAGACGCTGCGACGCCGGATTGTACTGGCGCGGTAACTCATCG
>DATFAZ010000230.1:0-3918 GCA_035254105.1 Noviherbaspirillum sp.
AACAACAGGCACCTTCTCTGAAGTCGCTACAACGAAAGCGCCCGAATGAAATGGCTTTAAGCCTTCTTCCGGTGCAATCCCCCCTTCCGGAAAGACAATGACGTTTTCGCCACGCCTTAGATGGCCAGCCAGTAGCGCCAGGTTCGACGAACTGTGCTGCGGCTCGGTGTGTTTGAAAATGAGAGTGCCGACGGCCTTGAGCACGGGCCACAACAGCGCCTGACTGGTGTACTGCTGGCGTGCGGTGAAGGCGTATCCCGGTTTGGCAGGAAGGAGCGCGAGAAGGGCCAGCGGATCGAGAAAGCTGGTGTGATTTAGCAGCAGGATATGCGGCTCACGGGGTAATCGATCCAGTCCATGAATCGAAATTGGCATCCCCCCAAGGAAGAAAAGACTTCTTGCAGCATAGCGGGCAAGCGGTCGGGCACATCGAGGCCGCCCGCACACAATGATCAGGCAGCCAAAGACCAGCAAAATCACGCATAGCAATATCCATGCATAACAGCCGTAACCCCATTCACCAAGCCGCCTAATCCGGTCCATGGCCCACTCCCTGTAGCTGGCTTTCTATCACCCCTTCAGGCTGAATCGTATTGTTTGAGCCGACATCGTTTGAACTGACATGTCGCCTCAAACAATCGCGGCACCCTCAATAGCGGCATCCATCAGTCATCACCGTTGACCGTGCCGTTCCCGACGCTGCGGTACGAGCAGCACCGGACAGGCCGCGCGTTGCAATACAGCCTTCACCATGCGCGCTCGACCGGAGCGCAGCACCCTGTGCCAGGGCAGGATAATCATATCGACGGACTTCTCTTCCGATATGCGCAGGATCTCTGATGCCGGATCTCCATTTGCCATCATGAGCCGCATTCCGGCTGTGCCGGGTTTGAGACCCATGCTGTCTACCCGCTCAAGAAATTCCTTGCCCCACGCTTCCCATTCATATTGGGGGTGATCCACATAACGCGGCGTAGGCAGGCTTCCGGGCGCCGTCGGCTGGCCGACGTTTGCGCCGGCCACCCGCAGGACCAGGTTTTCGACTTCTCTACTGGCGGACTGCCTGATGATCCGTGCCAGTGCAGCCGCACAAGTCGGCGTGCCGTCCTGGGGCAGCAGTTCCCTGCGCAACTGCCAGGCAGCCATGTCCTGTTCCGGCGGGACAAGGAGGATCGGGCAGGGGATTTTTTCCAGCATCTGGCAACCTAAGATATCGATTGCCTGCCTCTGGTTTTCCGGCACGTCGTCGCGAATGCGAATCGCCAGCACCACCATTGCCTGCTTCAGGCTGGCAACCTCGTGTATCGTCGCTTCCACCAGCTCTCCGGCAGCCACCACCATGGGGAGCGTTTCGTTTTCTCCGGGCGCTTGTGTCATTTGCTGCAGAAAATCCTGCACTGCCGCCAGCTGCCTCTCGGTTGCGAGCACATGCAAAGAAGCATTCCAGCTTCTTGCAATCGCCCTGGCAACAGGAAGCACTGTCTTTGCGCTGGCGGCGTCGACAAAGGGCAAGACGATCTGCATCGCGTTATCGTCGTTCACGCGCAAACTCCTTCCACTGGCCGTCGATGAACTCCCATCTGGATACGAATCCTGCTTCGAGCTGTGTGTCCGGAGCCTCACCTAAGCTCAACTGTAACGATGTGCCTTCCAGAAGCTCGATCTCCAGCAGCGCCGGTGTAATGGTTACTGCCAATTTTTGTCCGTGCCACAACAAGGGAAAGCACATCCTCTGCCAGCCGGCAGGCAGATGAGGCGTGAACGCAATTCCGCGCTCGTTCAGGCTTAGTCCGGCAAAACCGAATATGGCGGCCTGCCACAGGCCGCCAAGTGCAGCAATATGTACGCCGCCTGCGGCATTGCCCATGTTGTCGGCCAGATCGATCTCGCGCGCCTGCCGAAAATAGCGCAAGGCCATTTCAGTATCGCCAAGACGCGCAGCAACCAGGGCATGAATCGCCGGGCTCAGGGAGCTGCCATGTTCTGTTCTGGGTTCGTAATATAAAAAATTGGCCTTCTGCATACCGGTGGCAATGCGGTTGGAAAACAGGTGCAGCAGCATCACCACATCCGCCTGCTTGAGGATTTTTGTCCTGCGCGTGCGCTCCCGGCCGAGCACGACGTCAATTGGCAGGCTGCGCGGATAAAACGTGGAAAGCTCGATATCCTCCAGCCCGAGATAGCCTTCGAACTGCTCAATCAGGGCGCTGTCCGGATGCACGCCGGTGTACATTCTTTCGCTGATCGCAAGCCACTCTGCCGGCTCCTCCTCATCCAGCCGGATACGTTTTGCAATCGTTTGCCAGTGCTCAGGCCAGCGCTCCTGCAGCATGCGGCAGACCGCAGCCGCGCATTCCATGTTCCATTGCGCCATCCAGTTGGTGTAGGCATTGTCGTCTACGGCTTCATGATATTCATCCGGGCCGATGACCTTGCGGATGTGGTAATGCCCGTCGTTCTCGAAATTGCCACGGCTGGCCCAGAACCGTGCCGTCTCCATCAGTATCTCTGCACCGGCGCGGCACAGGAAATCATCATCCCCGGTGGCCTGCCAGTATTGCCAGACTGCGTAAGCCACATCTGCGCTGATGTGATGCGACTGCATGCCGGTCAGGACAGGAATGACTTCGCCGACAGGTGTAATGGCGAAAGACGGCGTGACTTCCTCGCCGGTATCGGCGGACTCCCACGCATACAAGGCACCGCGATAACCGTGGGCACGGGCCTTGCCCCGGGCCGCAGGCAGGGTATGGAAGCGATACATCAGAAGGGCGCGTGCGGATGGCGGATGGGTAAGGACATAAAACGGCAGCAGAAAAATTTCCGTGTCCCAGAAAATGTGTCCCTTGTACGCGGGGCCCGTCAAGGCTCTCGCACCGACGGAAACACGGCCATCCTCGGGATTGGCTGTGGATATCAGGTGGTAGCAGGCAAAGCGGATCGCACGCTGTGCATCAGGGTCGCCTTCGATTACGACGTCACTCAACTGCCAGCGCGCGTTCCATGCATCGACGTGGTTCCGGATGATAGGCTTTGCGCCTTCTGGCAGCAGGCGCTCCAGATGGGCGATGGCAGCTTCTGCCGGCTGCTCGGTATCGCGGGAGGTGTAAGTGACTTCCAGCCAGTCATTGCGGTAGGCTTTTCCGGCCTCGACCTCAACGTGCATCACATCGTCCATCTGGCCGGTGACTCTGCTGACATAAGGGTCCTGCATACCTTCGGCGGCAGCACTGAAGCGGGAGGCCAGCGCGAGAGCGATCGTGAGTCCGGCATGTGTTTCCCACTCAAAGACCTGTATCGGTCCATATGGCGTATCGCGGTTGCTTGCGCGAGGAGCGAATGTCTTCGCGGCTGTTTCAGAGGCTTGAAGAAATCCGGAATGAATTGCCATCGGTCCTGAGTAAGTTTCCGATTCGCAGAGCGAGGATTGCAACAGCACATGCTGGTCCGCCAGAGAGGCGATGCGCAGAAACTGGATGCGCATCACGTGTCCGTCCTTGTCGCCGAACCGGAATTCGCGCCGGAACATGCCTTCGCGCATATCAAGCATTCGCCGGTGTTCGATGACAAGAAGGTTTTGCGTGCTGAGATGGGTCGGGCCGATGCTCTGGGACAGTAGGGTCCAGCCCGGTATGGCAACCAGTTCCCGCAGCGAAGATGGCGGCGTGACGTCGAAAACACCGGCGATGAAGACGGTCGGTGTCGACATTGTGATGCCAAAAGGAAGCGATGCACGGCTCCCGAGATAGCCGTTGGAAACCGAAAACAGGGACTCGAATTCATGTTCGCGTATCGGCGTGAATTCGTCGTCGATCATCAGCCACAAGGGATCGTCGGCGGGGGTAAATTCCCATGCAGCGCAAGTGCCGCACAGGCCTTGCGGCATATCGGCGTCGGGAAGTCGTTGCAGGCCGGTAG
>DATFAZ010000231.1:0-6786 GCA_035254105.1 Noviherbaspirillum sp.
CGGAGAAGTGACCTTCTTTGACGACACCTGGGTGCACGACAAGACGTCGATGCAGCGTGTCGTTGCTGGATAGTTGCGCTTCCGACCGATCATACGTGAATTTCGCTTCAACCTTGATGGTATGCTTTCACGGGTTTGGGAAGCTGCCGTACGTGTGCTCTCAAGGCTGAACGGCGGTTAATCGGGGGCTATACACCTCAGTAGTTCACCCCAACGGCAGTTGTGGCCGATAGTGCTTGATCGGCACACTTAAGGAACTGGCTGCAATCAGCTGCCTTTCAGACGATTATAACGGCGGAGTGAAGGAGAACAGTCGGCTGAAACCAGTCAGTTGGCTTCCTCGAAAGCGGACATAGGCGTGTCGTTTTTCAACGATTAAGCTGTTACGCGCAAAGCGTCGTTGTTGCGCAACGAGTTGTGTCAGGAAAGGTTTCTTCCAAAGGTGTCCGACGTTTTGTGTGTGGAGGGTAATTTAAAAATCTCAGTGCGGCACATTCGTGAAACGGACGCCGAAAACGATAGCGGACTGATTGACCGCTTGCTTCCATATCGCAGGCGGCATCTTCCATTCTTTCTTATGTTGTGCAAGGCGCTATCGGTAAAAAGGTTCGACCTTGCCTTTTACCTTGATCGTCATCGGATTGCCCTTGCGGTCACGCGCCTTGCCGGCCGCAACCTTGATCCAGCCTTCGCTGATGCAATATTCCTCGACATTGATACGTTCCTTGTCATCGAGCTTGATGCCAACATCGTGCTCGAGAACAGCCGCATTGTAGTAAGGGCTGCGCGGATCGACCGATAGGCGGTCAGGAAATGGGGGGGGGAGTTGTGTCATGTCGTTCATGGGCGGAAATTATCCGCCATTCTCTTGCCCAAAACAATTTTTCAGAACTAGCCGGCTTTGCTGCCCTGCTTTTCAATTTTCTGCCACCGCGTCACGGCGAGCGGATTCCGGAATCCAGCATTCTTGATCAGCCAGTCCAATGGCATGATCACAGAGATCAGTGATTATGATCAGCAGTCTTGGCCATAACCGCCATTGCTGCAGTGAGGCTCAGCCCCTAGCTACGACTCGAATTGTTCGCCCGCAAGATCGGCGCTACGCAAGAGCTGCTCGAAGGTCGTTATTGCTAAGCAACGACAATAAAATAGCAATTGCTACTCTATTGTCGTTTCCCTCTCAGCGTCTCGTGCGTTTGTGCCCCCCCCTGACGGCAGTCGAGGCTGCTTGCCGAACGACCGTTTGGGTCTCGTTATCGGACACCTGAAATCCGACTACGAACCAGTACTGTCGACCGAGACTGTGTGAAAACTCGAAATCTAAATATTTTCGAAGGTAGGGTTCCCATTCCCTCTCTCGAAATAATCGCATAGCGGTCGTTTTAAAAGGTCCGGTTTCTGGATTTTGAAAAAACTCAGCGTTTTCACACAGTCTCGACCCTTTGTCGTCATTCAGCTTTGTCCAAAGCGGTCATTCAGTAATGGGCAATACAGCGCATTATTGGACCGACGATGCGAACTCAGTCACCACGGCGATAACCATTTCCGGTTTCTCTTTGTGCGGCACATGGTGAGCATCTTCCAGGACTTCGACTCGAGATTGGCCGCCACAAAGTCGTCCGATCATTTCCGGATGTCGAGTTGAGCCGTATTCGTCGAATACACCGTGTATCGCCAGAACCGGGCAATTCACCTGCGGTAAAACATTGGCGAGCGACCATGGAGCAAACTCCGGTGCGAGCCAGGTTTCGGTCCATGCATCAAGGACCCACTTCGCTTTTTCTCCATGGTATTTCCAGAGGCGTTCAAGTTGAGCCGGGTCCTCGAACTGGCGCTTCGCTACCCGAATGCCCTGTAGCGTTTCTTCTGCTGCAAATGCTTGCGCGGATTCGGTAATCAAGGCCATGCAGCGCGACGAGTCTTGTGCGGCGTAATTAACCGCAATACCGCCCCCAACGCTGTGTCCAAAGACGATGAATCTTTCGAGACCAAGTTGCTCACGTACAACCGGAAAGAACGTCTTCGCTTCATCCGCAATGAAGTCCATCGCCAGCTTGTCGGTGCGCGGAGCGGATTTTCCAAACCCGAGCCGGTCATAGGCAACCACCTGGCGACCGGTGGCGGCACACAGTTCTGCGGGGAATTCGCGCCACAAATCCACGCAGCCTAATGAATCGTGAAAGAGCACGATGGCTGCTTTCTCCTTCTGGAAGTGCGGATCGAGTGCATTGCTCCATGTTCGTGCGAAGATTCGTCCATGGGGATGGTCAATCCATACGTCGTTGGAAATGATGCCTACGGTTTCGAGAGTAGCCATGTCGATACTTGTATTAAATGTTTCTTCGTTGGCGTCTTACGGTGACAGGACAATCAGGCTCGATGTGGCAGATGCATAGAGCTTCCCGTGCGTGTCGGTGAACTCAGCCTCCGTGAAAGCAGGCCGCTCGAGGGAACAATCCTGCCCTCGGCCCAAACTAGTCCGGTGTCCTTGGTCATCGCCTTGTGATACGCGATCTTGATCTCCAGCGTCGATAAGCTTTGCCCCAAGGGCAATCTTTGGCCGCACTACTAGCCACGTGCGAAATCAAGCATGGTCACGGCAAATCCACCGAGTACGGTGCTAAATGGGATATGTTGGGTATTGCGTCGAACATGTGTCGCCCATCGTCGACGTCAACCAGTCAGATGCGGACCGATTTCGTGTAGCAAATTCATACGTGGGATTCTTAAAGCAGACGGCCACTCCAATTTCTCCAAAGTCCGGAATGTAGTGAGCCCGCTCACCACTACCCCCCCCTAGCGCTGACCAGATTCCTCACGGGCTTCAGCAAGCGCCTGTCTCACCAATGCCTGGGCAGCCCATCCACAGGCTGACAGTGCCTCGTCGATACTTGCGCCGGCGACGTCGCACAGCGACAACGCAGCCTCCGTTCCCATCAGCATGGCCAACGCATTGGAGAGCCGTCGACGCGCTGTCGGGGTCAACTCGTTCTTCAATGAATCGACGATCGGACCGATGTACTGCATGCGCCGTGCAGGCCGCGGCGGTCTCGATTGCTGCGGATTGTCCAGCCATGCCGCCATGAATGAACGCTCAACCGCGTGCAGACCCACCTCATCGTCGAGCAACAGCTTATTCATTGTGCGTGCCGCATAGGCGGCCGCCTCGGCCGGGTCGTCCTGTTCAAGACTGCAAAAAGTTTCGAGTGGGGGCACCGCCCGCTCGAACATTGCGTCGCTGATTAGGTCCTCTACCGATGAATAGTAGCGATAGGCCGTAGCGCGGGACACCATCGCGCGCTCAGCCACTTCCGGGAAGCTGGGTTTGCGCCCGCCTTCACAGAGCGCGAGCGCTGCCTCGATGAGCGCGCGCCGCGTGCGCCGGCGTTGATTAGTTCGGCCTTCGCCAGCAGATGCGGGACGTGCATCTTCACTTGACGTATTTGCATTCATAAAGTCATAATGAGACATATGTCTCATAAACAGATTATTGTCTCATTATACTTCATTATCATACGAGAGAGGAGCACCATGGAAGAGATTATCAAGGAGCAGTTCGATCGCATGATCGATCGTCATTTTCGCTTCGAGGCGGAGGATGACGTTGAGGGCGTGCTGAGTACGATGGTCACGGATGTTGAGCATGATGTGGTGGGCTCGCCCACCGGCCCACTGCACGGGAGGGAGCAGGCCCGTGGCTTCTACGACACGCTGTTTGCTGACTTGTGCGGTGAAAAGGTGACGTCATTGCGACGCTACTACGGGCCGGACTTCGTCGTTGACGAGAGCCTTTGGGAGGGAACTGCGCCGGGAACACCATTTGGCATTCCCGGCGGCGGCCGCCGCTTGAACTTTCGTCTGCTGCACGTTTTCGACATGGCTCCGGACGGCATGATCCGGCGCGAGAACGTATGGATCGATCTCGCCTCGATCATGCAGCAGTTGGGTGCTACACCGACCGTAGCAGCATCTCCTGAATGGGAAGGAGCACATCCATGATTGCCAATGCTCGCAGCCGCGCCTGGCTCCGCGTGGCCGTCGGTTATTTCGTCGTCGCGGTGGCCCTAGACATCGTAATGGGGGCTTCGGGTGATCACTCGCTTTCCGCCGTGCATGCGCACCTCAACCTCCTTGGCTGGGTCTCCATGGCGCTATTTGCGCTGATCGGCATGGCGCACCCAGCGATCACCAAAGGCAGGTTGGCGACCGCACAGTTCTGGCTATACAACATCGGGGTCCCGGTGATGCTGGGCGCGCTAGCGTTTCGCCAAAAAGGCTATGCGGCAGCGGAACCAGTGATCGGTGCGGCATCGGTCGGAGTGGCACTGTTCGCTTGGCTGGTGCTTACGCGCATTGATACTCTACCAGCGACCAGCACAAGTAGCGGCACAGGAGCGCGATTGCATATTTCGTGAACATGCCGCAACTGAGGAGAGCCCCGCCCCACTTATTTTGAAAGGGCGCGGGGCGCAGCGATCGGCGCATCCCTCTGATACCGGCATCGCTACACGAAGCGCCGGGCAATGGCGCCACGTTGTCGACGTTTATCGACTCGGACAGCACAGCCGGCAGATTTTGGCGCATCGGACGTGCTGGTTGATGAGTGCCGGATCATATGCCACATATGCCCCACGTACATCGTCGAAACCATGACACCCGGGTGAATTGAACGTGTGTAACGCCAACTGTTACGAACAGACCACGATGAACCGTTGTAGATATTTATTGAGGTTGGTGCGCGTTTTTTCCTCCTCCTCGAATCCAAATTTATGCCGCCGTCAAACGGCGCACAGGTTGGCATTTCCGCCTGATGAGGTGTGATAAAGGGAGTACGTTGGCTCAACTAAAGCAGGGCTTCCTGTTGACCCGACACTGGCGCGACACGCCCAGCGGCACCGAAGTCGACTTCTGGCTGGCGACCGACGACGGGCCGCGCCACGTCCGGCTGGCTACCCAGTCGTCGGTCGCGTTCATTCCGGCTGAACTGCGCGATCAAGCAGAGGCACTCATGCGCAGTGAGCGGTTTTGTGAGTTGCGCCCCCTCAATCTGCGTGATTTTCACCGCCGCTCCGTGGCGAGATTGTATTGCCGGCAGTATCGCCAGTTACAGAAGCTGGAAAAACGCCCGCGAGACAACGGCATCGACGTCTATGAAGCCGACGTACGCCCACCTGAACGTTACCTGATGGAGCGCTTCATCACCGCGCCAGTGTAGTTCAGCGATGAGCCTGTTGCGCAGGGATGTCCCCAGGTGCTCTTCGGCCAGATAAAGCTCGCCCCCGGTTATCGCCCCAAACTGCGGCTCGTTTCTCTCGATATTGAAACCAGTGCCCGGGGCGAGTTGAATTCCATCGCGCTGGAAGGCTGTGGTCAGCGCCAGGTCTACATGCTGGGGCCACCGAACGGCGAAAATGAACCACTCGACTTCGACCTGGAATACTGCGACAGCCACGCGCAGATGCTTGAGCGCCTGAATCGCTGGATGGAACGGCACGACCCCGATGCCATCATCGGCTGGAACCTGGTGCAGTTCGACCTGCAGGTGTTGCAACGGCACGCCGAGCGCTATCGTGTGCCGTTGCGCTTGGGGCGGGACGGCAGCGTGATGACTTGGCGCGAGCACAGCCGGCACCAGCATTTCTTTGCGGCGGCTGCAGGGCGCCTGATCATTGACGGGATCGAAGCGCTCAAATCGGCGACCTGGAGTTTTCCGTCCTACAGTCTCGAGCATGTGGCCCAGACGCTGCTCGGCGAAGGCAAGTCCATCAATAACCCCTATGACCGGATGGCGGAAATCGAGCGGCGCTTCCGTGAAGACAAGCCCTCCCTCGCCCGCTATAACCTCAAGGACTGCAAACTCGTGACGCGGATCTTCGAGAAGACCGGACTGATGGCGTTCTTGCTGGAGCGTGCCAGCGTGACCGGATTGCCTGCCGACCGCAGCGGTGGTTCAGTTGCCGCCTTCGAGCACCTGTACATGCCGCTGATGCACCGCCAAGGCTATGTCGCGCCCAACCTCGGCGATGTTGTCGGAGAGAACAGCCCCGGCGGCTACGTCATGGACTCTCGTGCCGGCCTGTACGACTCAGTGCTGGTCCTCGATTACAAGAGCCTTTATCCCTCGATCATCCGTACCTTTCTGATCGACCCGCTAGGGCTGATAGAAGGCATGGGCAATGCCAGCAGCAAGGCTACGACGCCGGGATTTCGCGGCGCACGCTTTTCGCGCGACAAGCACTGTCTACCAGCCATCGTCACACAAATCTGGCAGGGACGCGAGGCCGCCAAACGCGACAGCAACACGGCACTGTCCCAGGCCCTGAAAATCATCATGAACGCATTCTATGGCGTGCTGGGATCAAGCAGCTGCCGCTTCTTTGATCCGCGCCTGGCTTCCTCCATTACATTCCGCGGCCAGGAGATCATGCGTCGCATGCGCAAATTGATCGAGGAACAAGGTTATTCGGTTATCTATGGCGATACGGACTCCACCTTCGTCGCACTACAGCATGCGCATACGGAAGACCAGGCACTCGAGATTGCATCCTCGCTGGTGAACCATGTCAACCAGTGGTGGGGGCAGCACCTGCACCAGGAATTCGGGCTCGATAGCGCGCTGGAACTCGAGTTTGATACGCACTATCGGCGCTTTCTGATGCCGACGATCCGGGGCTCGGACGAAGGCAGCAAAAAGCGCTACGCCGGTCTGATTGTCAAACCGGACGGCAGCGAGGAAGTCGTCTTTCGGGGAATGGAATCCGTGCGCTCCGACTGGACACCACTTGC
>DATFAZ010000232.1:0-3924 GCA_035254105.1 Noviherbaspirillum sp.
GCGAAAGCGCGAATGCCCGTAGCACCCCATCACCAGCAAGTCCGAATTCAGACTGGCTGCAAGCGACAGCAGCGCATCGCCGACATCCGATGCTGTTGTCTCCTGCATCACGTCCACCTTGATGTCGTGGCGAGCAAGATATGACGCGATATCCGCGCCGGGCTGTTCGCCGTGGGCATCGGATGGGCGATTCGGATTGAACACCGCGACTTCCACGATCTTTGCCCGGCGCAACAAGGGAAGGGCGCTGTGCACGGCCTTGGCGGCTTCGGCGCTGCCATTCCATGCGATCAGGATCCGTTCGCCGCAGCGTGTTGTCGTACTCGCATACGGAACAATGAGAACGGGGCAGCCGCTGTTCATCGCGACGTATTCCGGCAGATTGGCATAGACCGAGGGCGCCGTACCCTCTGGATCGTATTGCCCCAGCACGGCCAAGTCGCAGTATCGCGCCTGCAGAGTCAGTCCACCGACCGCCTCGTCGTCACTCAGGCGCTGCTCATAGGATGCAAGCCCGGCAAGCCGGACGATTTTTTCAAAAGGAACGAGCGATCGCTCGGCTCGCTGGCGCAAGATGTCGAGATATGGCTGAATGCTCTGGGCGTGGATATCGGTGGCCACAGCTTCGATCAGAAAGCGGGACACGCCCGTCATGGCGACCCCGATCAGATGTGCCTCATCCAGCACCGCCAGGCGTGCTGCGAGTTCGATGCGGGCTTCATAATTCCGGCCGTCGTCTGCATGCACCAGAATCGTCTTGTAAGACATAGCGCCACTCCTTTCGCGGAGCTGATGTGCCGCTTTTTCAGATTACGACATTGCCTTCCAGCCCGGAACTGGATAATCCGATCTCCTAATGGGTGGAATGCCCGTGCCGCGCAGCGGCGCCATGCTGCGCCGGCATCCCGGCAGGCTCTCGGCCCCCGCCGCGGATGCCAATTAACACGTCTTTCACCGCCTTGACAGCCATATTGCCGATGTTTTCCGCTTCCTCAATTGCGCCTTCGGCCGCCTTTTTGCCGATTTCTGCAACGTTCTCGCCAATATCGGCAGTGGCTTCGATAACGCCGTCCACCGCGCGCTTCGCTACCGCGCCAATGTCGGCACCTATTGTCGCCGTCTGCCTGATCATCGAGCGAATGGTTTCGGTGGATGCCTTGGCGACGTCGCCGCCGACGTCATGCACGCCCATCACGATTCCTGTGGCGACACTTTTTGCACTCATCGTCAATCCTGTGCCGACTTTCTCGGCAGCCTGGATGGCGCCTGTTACCGTACTTTCCACCACGTTTGTCAGTTGGGTTGCTGCATCTCCGCCGGTGCGCAACGTATCGGCGACGGTCGTCCTGACCAGCTTGACGATATCGGCTTCGATATCGTTGATATCGGAAAGCCGTTGTGCAATGCCGTCTTCTACCTTCCCGGTGACCGAAGACGATGCTCCAGATACGTCGGTGGGCGCCGTACTAGCGTGACGCTTTTGTTTCGTCACATGTGATTGCGCGTCATGTGAGTGCGTCGCACGCGATTTTGTCTCACGCTCTTCCATGCTACACCTCCATTCGGTGACATTGAAACTGATCGTGTCGCGCCAGCAATGGCACGCCAATGCCGCATTTAATCGTGTGGTAAGAATTTTCCGGGCTCAATATGCCTGCCGAATTGCTCCGCCTGGGCTATTCCATCATGCCTCATGCTCGTTGTAGAGGGCGCGATCAGGGTTGAAAAAGAGTTTGAGCCGAATCCCTGATGCAGCACAAACGTTTTAACGAGATGCACTGCGTTGAGTGCCTTCGGATGCTACGGAAACTTGCCTTATGCAAAAGTGCCTCTGCATCAGCGTCGGGATCGTCGATGACCAACGTCGAGCTATCCGATGTGATCGTGTTTTCGATTCGCTGCGCACTGTGTTGGGCAGGGGGAATCAGTTCGCAATCAATTCAACCTGCTGTTCTCCAGCTTCCATCCGGCTGGCGACAGGCGGTGCCATACACTTTTTCGCGCTTTCCACCAATAGTCGCGTTAACGGTGTATTCCCGGCAGGGAGCTCCGGCGGAGTCATAGGTGCGGGTCGGGACTACCGTATATTCATTGCCGGTGTCCGGGTTGCGCCATTGCGAAGCGACGCCGGTGCGAACAGTTTCCAGGCTGCGCGCGACTTTGATACGGTCTTGATCATCCATGGAACGGCCAACTGCACCTCCGATCGACGCGCCCACGAGCGTGCCAACGATGGTTGCCACGGTCCTGCCTTCGCCGCCCCCTACCTGGGAGCCGAGCGCTCCGCCGAGTGCGCCGCCTATCACCATTCCCGATTGTTCCTGGGTCGGCGGAACAGTACATGCTGAAAGGCCCAATACCGCGGCTGAAATCAAAACAGAAATTTGCTTTCTGGCCATGATAAACATCCTTTCCAGTACCTTCCCATGTGCCGTTTGTGAGCGCTGATGTTATGGAGGGAAAAACGGTTTTCGAATTCGACGTTGCCGCAGTAATGAAATGACGGCAAATTCAATGTAGAACAGCGAACGTGACTACGCGCTGTGCAAGCTCAATGGGGCCGCATAGCGTACACGGTATAACGCAGGCAAGGCGCTCTTAGTTCATGATGTCGACCTGTATCGATAGGATACGGTTACTGCATCGCATTCGTGATGATGAGCGGCCGAAAAGGCGGAGGTTAATGGCGCCATTGACCTGGAATGTATCAAGTCATCTTGCCTGGTGACGGGCAATACCGAGGTCAGCGTATATGAAGGAGGCAAAATGTCGACATGGAAGAGACTATTTTTTTCCACATGCGTATTGTTCCTCATAGGAACATGCCCGACTGTGAATGCCGCAACGGAAGCGCAGTTATCGCGTGGGGAATTGCTTTACTCGACGCACTGTGTTGCATGTCATTCAGAGCAAGTGCATTGGCGCGAGCGCGGCCTGGTCACGGATATGGATAGCCTTACGTCCCAGGTGCGACGCTGGCAAAGCGTCAGCCACGCGCGGTGGAGCGAGGCTGATATCGAGGTAGTGACACAATACCTGAATCACCTTTATTACAAATTCCCGTCCTCCACTCAGAATCACTGAGCCTAAAAAGGCGTGGCATGGGGAATTTTCACGTGTAATCCTCCCGTTCCGCTTATGGATGCAAGTGGACCAGTCATGAATGCGTGCGTCGTGTTACGTGACACTGGAAATCTATTGAAAAATCATTGCCAGGTCGGGCCTGAACGGCGGCTCGGTGCTCAGCGCGCATAGAAATATCGCGCAAAAGCCGAAGGAAAGAGGAATGAACGAAGAAGACACCGGCCGGATACTCGGGCTGAAGGAGAAGTGTTCGGTGCGCAAGCTGCTGCCATAAACAGTCTCAGCCGTTTCTTCCGCTCATCGCGCTGACCAAGGATGGTGGGCTTAAACCCCGCGAAATGAACGATACGTCGCACCTCATCATAGTTATAACCGAGATCCAGACATAGCTGGCTCTTGCGGGCATCGACTGGACGAGCGGACATCATACTTACCAACGTGGAGGTCACCAACTTGAGGTCATGCCGGTGTGCGGGCGCGACCTCGACTGCCAACGGAACGCTGAACCGATAGCCGTCGTCTCGCTTACCTTGTTTCGTGACAGCATCTCTCGGTCAAAGTCTCCTCCCTTTGACCGATCCTGCCGCTTACCTTTCCGCGGGATAATGCGTACCGAAATACGCTGTTAATGGGCTGGGCAAGTCGTGACTTCTTGCGCAGCCTGATACGCGATCGGATTCAGTCATAAGCAGCGCTTTTTAAAGCATCGATGATGGCAGAGCGTAGTAATCGGGAGCTAATCACTCTCTCCCTGCATCCATCTACCGTTGGCCGGTTGAATTTTTCACCCCCTGCGCTGCGCAAAACGATTCATGGCAGGCGCTAATCGATTGGCCAGGA
>DATFAZ010000233.1:0-3809 GCA_035254105.1 Noviherbaspirillum sp.
GCAGTCCCGACTGAAGGCGCATGCACAGGCGCTCGGCATTCCCGCCAACGTGCATCCCCATGTGTTGCGCCATTCATTTGCATCGCATGTACTGCAGTCGTCAGGCGATTTGCGGGCGGTACAGGAGATGCTGGGCCATGCATCGATTGCAGCTACCCAGGTTTATACGTCGCTTGATTTTCAGCGACTGGCGCAGGTATATGACGCAGCACATCCGCGCGCAAAGAAGAAATAGGCTCCGCAGATAGAGCTCCCCACTTTAAATTTCAGATTCCCATGCTCACCATCACTCTTAAGCCCGGCAAGGAAAAAAGCCTGCTGCGTCGCCACCCCTGGGTTTTTCCGACCGCCATCGAACGCATCGAAGGCAAGCCGGAAGAAAAGAACAAGCCCGGAGCGACAGCACTGGTGCAGTCCTCTTCGGGCCAGTTCCTGGCGCGCGCCGCCTACAGCCCGAAATCGCAGATCCGTGCGCGCGTCTGGAGCTTTAGCGAGAGCGAGCCGATTGACCATGCGCTAATCAAGCGCCGCATCAAGAAGGCCTTTGCCTACCGGATGGCGGCGGTACATGACACCGATGCGCTGCGTGTAATTTTTGGCGAGGCAGACGGATTTCCCGGGCTGGTTGTCGACTGGTACGGCGGCAAGGAGGGGCATCTGGTATGCCAGTTTCAGTCTGCTGGCGTGGAAGCGTGGAAGGTACCAATCGTGCAAGCACTGATCGCCGAGTCCGGTTGCCCGAACGTCTACGAACGTTCGGACGCCTCGGTGCGCGAACGCGAAGGGCTGCCGCTGGTAACCGGCACGCTGGCCGGAAGCGAACCCGACGAGGAAACCGCCATTACCGAAAACGGCGTGCGCTATGCGGTCGATATCAAGACCGGCCACAAGACCGGCTTCTATATCGACCAGCGCGACAATCGCAGACTGGTGCAGGAAAATGCGGATGGACGAGAAGTGCTGAACTGCTTCTGCTACACCGGCGGCTTTTCTCTGGCGGCTTTAAAAGGCGGAGCAAAGAGCGTCATCTCGATTGATTCATCCGGCGAGGCGCTCGCAGTCGGCCGACGCAACATGACACTCAACGGCTTTGACGCTGGCAAGGCGCAATGGATGGATGCTGACGTGTTCAAGACCTTGCGATCCTTGCGCGAGCAGGGAAAATCATTCGACCTGATTGTGCTCGATCCGCCGAAATTTGCCTCTTCACCCGACCATGTAGAGCGGGCGGCACGCGCCTACAAGGACATCAACCTGCTCGGTTTTCAGCTGCTGCGCGAAGGCGGATTGCTATTCACCTATTCCTGCTCGGGCGCAATCAGCGCCGATCTGTTTCAAAAAATCGTTGCCGGTGCGGCGAATGATGCCAAGGTCGACGCCCGCATCCTGCGGCGCTTGTCCGCTGGCGCCGATCACCCGATGACAACCAGCTTCCCGGAAGGTGAGTATTTAAAGGGATTGATGCTGCAGAAGCCTTAACCGCGTCGGAATTGCAACACAATTAACTGTTGCAACCTGCTGGCAAAATTGCGTCATAATTTTTCATTCAGCCTTTTATTGCATTGCACCAATGAGCAAATCCAAGCCGCTAACCAGGCAGACGCTTCGGAAGCCGCCGCCCCAGACCGCTGCTGCGCTCGCCGAAGCGCAGTTACGTGTCGCCTCGGTCCGAATCACGCCTGCACGCGTAAAGGTGCTGGCGGCGTTGCTGAATGCGCAGCGCGCCTTTTCCCATCAGGATGTGCAGGATGCGTTCGCCGAGATGGATCGGGTCACGCTGTACCGTGCGCTCGACTGCCTGACCGATGCTGGCCTGGCCCACAAGATTGCCGGCGACGACAGGGTATTCCGCTATAGCGCTGGCGCAGAACACGACGGCAGCATCCAGCACCATCAGCACGGCCACTTCAAATGCACACGCTGTTCGAAAGTATTCTGCCTCGACAGCATCGGCGAAGCCGGAATGCTGCAGGATGCGCTGCAGGAATCCCTCGGCAAAGGCTTCCAGACCCACGATATAGAGTTCACGATAAAAGGATGGTGCGCCGACTGCGCACAATGACATGGCCCTGATACCCGCAACCATACTGACCGGCTTTCTCGGGGCCGGCAAAACCACCCTGCTCAACCGCATCCTGCGCGAGCCGCACGGTCACAAAATCGCGGTCATCGAAAACGAGTTCGGCCAGGAGAACATCGACAATGAAATCCTGGTCCAGGACAGCAACGAACAGATCGTCGAGATGAGCAATGGCTGCGTCTGCTGTACCGTGCGCGGCGACCTGATCCTCGCTCTCGGTGCGCTGGCGCAAAAGCGCGATGCGGGCGAACTGCATTTCGACCATATCGTGATTGAAACCACCGGCCTGGCGAACCCGGGGCCGGTAGCCCAGACTTTCTTCATGGATGACGAGGTCGCAATGCACTACATGCTCGACGCGGTGATTACCGTGGTCGATGCCCGGCACGCCATGCAGCAACTGGATGAACATGAAGAGGCGCAGCGGCAGGTGGGCTTTGCCGACAGAATATTGCTGTCGAAGACCGACCTCGTCAGCAGCGACGAAATCGACGGTCTGACCGCACGATTAAAGCGCATCAATCCGAGAGCGCCGATTGGCAAAGTCGATTTCGGCCACGTCGCAATCAGCGAAGTGCTCGACCTGCGTGGCTTCAACCTGAATGACAAACTGGAACTCGATCCCGACTTCCTCGCGCAGGAAGAAGATGATGAGCACGCGCACGAACATCATGAGTGCGGCGCCCACTGCAACCATGACCATGGCCACCACGACCATCATCATGCGCATCATTCGGATGACATCGCCGCTTTCGTGTTCAAAAGTGACAGGCCGTTCGATACCGCAAGACTGGATGAATTCCTCGGCAGCCTGGTGCAGGTTTTCGGCCCGCGCATGCTGCGCTATAAGGGTGTGCTGTGGATGGACGGGGCGGATCGCAAGGTGGTATTCCAGGGAGTCCACCAGATGATGGGAACCGATATCGGCGCGAAATGGCCGGAAAATGAGCCGCGCGGCAGCAAAATGGTGTTTATTGGAAAGAATCTCCCGAAAGATACGTTTATTCAGGGTCTGGAACAGTGTTTGGTATAAACTAGCGCGGTTTAACGAGGTTCAGCAGCGGAGTAGTCGTTTGGCAAAAGACATCAAACAATGTCACACCCGGCGCCCGATGTGGTTCAAGGTATCGGGCAGTGGAAGAATGGAGACCAACCATGAACGCAACCGTTACAAGATCCGCCACCAAGAGCGCAGCGGCCAAGAGTAAAAATAAGGCAGCTGTAAAAACAGCAGCGCCATCGAAGAACAAGGCTGCCAATCCGCCGCAAAAGAAATCCATTCTGAAGGCGGTGGCAAGCAAGGTGATAGAAACCGTCAAAGAGACGCTCAAGCCTGCCTCGAAAAAGGCCGCCGCCCCGGCCAAGGTGATTACGAAAGCAGTCAGAACTCCGGCAAAAAATAGTGTAAACTCCGCCGCCAAAACTACGGCGAAGACCGGTTCGAAGGGAAGCACGGCGAAACAGCCGACCAAGGCAACGGCAACTGCACCGACCGCATCCCGCGCAGGCACTGTGGCCAGCACAGCCTCCAAAACAGGCAAAGCTGCGACAGCCTTGAAGAAGTCGCCCGCATCCCGGTCGACCAAACCAAGTTCCAAGGAGATATCCAGTTTTTCCATGAGCAGTGACAATGCAAGCACAGGATTAACGGATAAAATGAAAAAACCCGATGTTTCGAAAGTAAGCGAAGTGGCTACCAAAACAACCAAATCGACCCCTGCCGTGCCCG
>DATFAZ010000234.1:0-20199 GCA_035254105.1 Noviherbaspirillum sp.
CACCACCACCGCAGCCAGTCAAAAGAGCAAATGTGCCGCAGGCCATCATGGCCGACCGGCGAAAAGATCGGCGAGAAAAGAGGAGTTTCATGATGAGAACTTTCCAGGAATGAATGAGGAGTTGAACCAGCCGCATCCGAAGGCATCTGGCTCAAAAGGGTATTCATTTAGTCTAGTGTTCCTGAAAAGATCGGCAGGCCTGCGAACAGCAGGATTGACACGATTCAGTGCGCCGCGAAAAAAATCTCAACTCCTTTCCGCTTGCCCGGTCTAAGGCTGCGGCCGCAGGCGAATCAGCTGGCCTTTGTTTTCATCGGTTAATACATACAACAATCCGTCCGGTCCCTCGCGCACATCGCGAATGCGCTGCTTCAGTTTCTCCAGCAGTTTTTCTTCCTTGACGATTTTGTCGCCCTGCATTTGCAGGCGTGCAAGGTATTCAAATTTCAGCGAGCCGACAAACAGGTTCCCCTGCCAATCCTTGCCATACCGGTCACTGCGCAGGAAGGCCATGCCGGAGGGTGCAATCGAGGGTGTCCAGTAATGCAGCGGTTGTTCCATGCCGGGCTGCGCAGTCTTGCCTTCGCCGACTTTACCGCCACCATAATGCACACCGTAACTGATCACAGGCCAGCCGTAATTCCTGCCTGCCTCCGGCCGGTTGATTTCATCGCCGCCCTGTGCGCCGTGCTCATTCATCCACACCCTGCGGTCCGGCCCGAGCGTCGCTCCCTGCGAATTGCGATGGCCGAAACTCCATATCTCTGGCAGCGCGCCAGGATCGGCTGGGTTTTTTGCTGCGAAAGGATTATCCGGCGGCACCGAGCCATCCTTGCGCACGCGTACCACCTTGCCTAGATGATTGTCGAGCTTCTGTGCCTCCTGCATGCGGCTAAAGCGTTCGCCCAGTGTCAGGAACAAGGTGCCGTCCGGATGTTCGACAATGCGGCAGCCGAAATGCAGGTTGCTGCGAATTTTCGGTCGCTGGCTGAAGATCACCTTTACCTGTTCCAACTTGCGTCCGTCTTCCGACAGCCGTGCCGATGCAAGCGCGGTGGAATTGGCATCGGCCGTATCGCCGCTACCGGCTTCCGAAAAGCAGAAGTAGATTGTGCGGTTGCGCGCGAAATCGCTGTCGGTAATCAGGTCCAGCAGGCCGCCTTGTCCGGCGGCGACCACTTTTGGCACGCCTGCAATCGGTTCGCCCAGTTTGCCATCCGGCTGTACCAGTCGCAGCCGGCCCGGGCGCTCAGTAACCAGCATGCGGCCGCCGTCGATGAATGCCAGCGCCCACGGATGCTCCAGTTCCCGTGTCAGCACTTCTGGCGCGATGTTTGCCGCATGGCTGTGCAGGCAGGCCGCACACAGGCTGCCGGCAGCCAGCAAGCCTGACAGGTATTTTTTTTGAAAAGTGGAGGAGGGATGTGCGCTCATGGAACCTCGTCTTGTGACAAGCATTTCGCCATTGTGCAGGCGCGCGCGAATTGAGGCATGAACTAAAACAAATGGCAGCTCAGGCAAGCTACCCTTTAGTTCATGCCATATAAACCTGCTCTGGTAATTTGGCAATTGCGAAGAATTGCGCAACGCACCGTTGAGGCATACACGCATCCGTGCCTATGTACCTATGGGCAGGATACGTTTCTGTTGGAGCTTATTGCAGTGGCGCAGCCGAAATGGTTTCGTTCGACACGGCTCCACGCGGCTCGCCCTTTTTGGCCAACTCGAACTGCCTTGCGAGTATGGCCTTGCCCAAAGCCATACGCCGTTCTGCATCCAGGAGTTTCAGTACTTCAGGAAACAGGTGTTCCTCCTCTTCGCGATGATGATGCTCGGTCTGTTCCTTCAATACCTTGAATTTCGGTTCGAATGTCTTGTCCGCCGGTTCGAGTTCTATCAGGTCCGCCAGCAGGCGTTTGAGCGACAGATGTTCCTCCAGCGATTCCAGCAAGTCGTCTTCGGTACAGGCTTCATGCACGGCCGGATAAAAGATCTCTTCTTCCGCCTTGAGGTGCACGGTCAGCTGGTCGGCAATTTGTGCAAATAAATTCTTTGTCGTGTCATCGCCATGTGAATCGGCAACTTGCTGCAGTAGTCCCTCCATTTCCCGATGTTGTGAGGTCAGCAGTTTTACGGCATCCAGTTCGGCCTGTCTTGCCTGTTCCATTGTGCGCTCCAGTATTAGTTCGACAAGATTAGAGATAGATAAAGGAAACTGGTTCAGATTCCCTTCAGCCAAAAAGTCGGCAGCAACTTAAAATAGCTTTCCTTCTGTTAACGATAGAAAGTACCGATGAGCCGCAAGCCGCTGGATGGAGTTGCAATCGCCACAATGCTGGTGTTATGCGTGTTATGGGGCTTGCAGCAAGTGGCGGTCAAGGCGGCGGCTCCGGAAATGGGGCCGGTAATGCAGATCGGCGTGCGTTCGGCAATCGCCGCACTGCTGGTGTGCGGCCTGATCTGGTGGCGCGGCGAACGGCTATCGGTGCGTGATGGCAGCTTCTGGCCGGGCATCGCCACCGGCATGTTGTTTACCCTGGAGTTTTTATGTGTGGCGGTCGGGCTGCAATATACGACCGCGTCGCACATGTCGGTGTTTCTGTACACCGCGCCGATTTTCACGGTGCTTGGCCTGCACTGGTCGGTTTCCGGTGAACGGCTTGGCGCATTGCAGTGGGCCGGCGCCTTTGCCGCGTTTGCCGGTATCGCGGTCGCATTTTCCAATGGCTTCAGCGAAGCGACGCAGGACTGGGCCGGCATGTTGCTGGGAGATGCGCTCGGCATACTCGGCGGCATCTTCTGGGCATCGACCACCGTGATGATCCGGCGCTCTGCCTTGTCCGAAGCACCGCCGGCAACCACGCTGCTGTATCAGTTGGGCGTTTGCGGCACGGTTTTGCTGCTTATCGCTGCGGGTTTGGGCCAGGCGCAGACGGTTGTGTTGAGCGGGATTGTCTGGCTCAGCCTGTTTTTCCAGTCTGTCATTGTCGCGTTTATCAGCTTTCTGGTCTGGTTCTGGCTGCTGCGCCATTATCTGGCGTCGCGCTTGTCCGTATTTTCCTTCCTGACACCGATGTTCGGCGTCGGCTTCGGCGTTCTGCTGCTGGGCGATCCGCTTGATCTGCGTTTCGTACTGGGCGCGGCGCTGGTCATGAGCGGTGTTGTGCTGGTTAACCTGCGGAAAAATTAAGGGCACTTTTTGCCCCGGCGCGTGCCTAAGTTCCTCTCGTGGTGCGTTGCTTGCAAAGGGCAACGTTCCGTATTGGGATGTTTTTTGGAGAAAGCCATGCTGCTTCGCCTGGGTCGTTTATTCCGTACCGTCGGCCGCGATATTCTTGTCCTCTGGTATGCCTGCCGTCATCCGGCAACGCCCCGTCTGATGAAATTTCTTGCGCTGTTGCTCGCGGTGTATATCGTCAGTCCGCTCGACCTGATTCCGGACTGGTTAGCGGTGTTTGGCTGGGTGGACGATATAAGTCTGATCGCACTGGGTATTCCCGCGCTGCTCAAGCTGATGCCGGAAAGTGCGGTACGCGATGCCCGTGCAGCAGCCGGAAACTGGCTGGCACGCCCCGGGTTCCGGCAGCAAAAGTAATTTAATGACCACAAAGGCGCGCAGGCAGGTGGCGCCTTGTTTTTTCGAGTAGAAGGCCGAGCAGTATAAGGAGCCAATCGGAGCTCCATCGTTTTCGGCCGTAGCTTACGTGCGCGTGAACTCCCTGGATCGACCTTGGCTGCCCTCTCACGCCGCCCCAACCAGCGAATACTGATTGCGATTCTCGGCCAGCCAGCGGCGCGACAGATCGCTTCCCATCTGGTTCGGATGAAAATCCTTGCGGAAGTATTCGCGCCACGGTTTGTACGATTGCCGCACCAGCCCGGTCTTCCCGAACAGGTGATGTGCGGCGCTTTTCCACGTGCTCCATTTCCATAGCGTGCCATCGCGCCGCAGGTTGCTGACGGTCTGGCGCAGCGTATCGGTGACGAAGAAAAATGTCGCGCGCCGGAACCAGACGATGCGCCAGTCATGCGCACCGCCCAGTGCGACATACAAGTCGAATGCGGTGCTTTTGTGTTCCGATTCTTCCGCGCTGTGCCACAGCCACATCGTCTGCAGGCGTGCTTCGGCACCGCTCAGCCATTCGCGGTTGGACAGCAAGTATTCAGCCAGGATCGCGGTGAAATGCTCGTTGGCTGCCGTAATCGCCAGCCAATGGCGCGGATCCATCCCTTCGACGAGCTTCAGCCGCTTGGTGGCACGAGGACCCCAGGCGTTGACCATGCCCTGCGTTTCCAGATGATTGTTGAACAGGCCGTGGATGCGCCGGTGCGTTGCTTCCTGGCCGATAAAGCCCTGCACTTCCTGCTTGAAGGGCGCTTGCTTGTGTTCGGGCAGCGCCTTGAAGCCATTGCGTACCGAGTCGATGAAGAACTGCTCGCCAACCGGAAAGCTCATCGACAGGGCATTGAAAAACGCGGTGCGGAAGGCATCGCCGCCGCACCAGTGGCGTGCAAATGGCGTTTCCAGATCAATCAGCAGGCGACGGACAACAAGATCGGTCATAAGCGGCTCCACGAATATTGGCGTGATGCAATCGAGATGAAGCGTTGGTACGAATAAGTACCAATGATGGTGATGTGCGTTTGTGGTACTGTCAAGTACCAAATCAGGTGTCCTCGACATGACGCAAATTCTCCGCGATTTCCCTCCAGATAGCACTCTCCAAGATACCCATCGTCATCGCTTGCTGGAGGGCATGGCCCAGGCAGTCGCGGTCAAGGGCTACGCCGATACGACGATCGCCGATATTGTGCGCGAAGCGGCGGTATCACGCCGTACCTTTTATGAACATTTCCCGACCAAGGCGGATTGCCTCATTGCGCTGTACGAGGCGGCAAGCCGGAATGCCTTGAATGTCCTGCGGGAAGCCATCGATCCCGCCCGCGACTGGCAGGATCAGGTAGAGCAGGCAATGACCGCCTATTTCGGCTGCCTGTCGCAAAATCCGGTGCTGATGCGCACGCTTTTCATAGAAATCCTCGGCCTCGGTGCTGCCGGACTTGCAGCGCGGCGGCGGGTCAACGATGAAATCACCGCCTTCATGCTGAAAGTCGTCAATACCACACGCGGCGTGCGCAAGCGCAAGGCACCTTTGTCACGCGACATGGCGATGGCGATCGTCGGCGGCATCAATGAACTGGTACTGCAGGCGATCGAGCGCAATCGCCTTGGCCGGCTGCAGGAGCTGGCTGTGCCCGCGATCCAGCTGGTGCGTGCGGTCACCCGCGAAGGCGATGCTGCCGCCTCATGAGACGGCTTCAGCCTTGATGCTTGAGCTGACTCAAACAGCTCTTGTCATGTGCAGCGAACTCCGGACGCAAGCGCGAATCTTCATTTAGGCGTCGCGCCGCATCATTCTCAATTTCTATGCCGTGCCGCCGGTCAAACGGATTTGCAGGACGAGTGTCGGCCCTTTTCCTCCCAGCCAGGCACCTCGTGTCGCGTGTGCGGGAGGGCAGAGGAGCGTTCACTATGGCATCATTTCGTACGGCCCTTGCCGCATCCGCACTTCCCTTGATCGGCGCCATGTGGCTACTGGCGCCCGACGTGCACGCGGGCGGTTTCGCGCTTAGCGAAATGAGTGCCGCCAGCCTGGGCAATGCGCATGCCGGTGGCGCAGCCGCCGCTGAAGATCCCAGTACCGTCTACTTCAATCCGGCCGGCATGACGCGTCTGCAGGGACGCCAGTTCATGGCGGCGATATCCGCTATCGGCCTGTCGGCAGATTTCCGCAATGCAGGTTCGGTGACCGGCACCGGCGCACCGCTATTAGGCGGCAACGGCGGCGATGCCGGTAGCTGGTCTTTTGTGCCGGCTTTGTATCACACGATGCAGTTAAGTCCCGTACTCAGTTTTGGCATTGGCGTGCAGGTGCCCTTCGGCCTCACGACTGATTACAACTCGGACTGGGTGGGCCGCTATCAGGCGCTGAAGTCCAACCTGAAAACCATCAATATCAATCCATCGATTGCCTACAAGCTCAACGACCGGTTGTCGCTGGGGGCAGGCATCAGCGCGCAGTATGTCGATGTCGAGCTTTCGCGTGCAATCGACTTTGGCAGCATTTGTGTTGGCACGCTGGGAGCGGGGGCCTGTGTCCCGGGCGGCTTCCTGCCGCAGCAACGCGACGGCAAGGTGACGGTAAAAGGCGATGACTGGGGCTTTGGCTTCAATCTCGGTGCGCTGTTCGAGCTGAACGAGTATGCGCGCTTCGGCATCGCTTATCGTTCACGCATTCAGCACGATCTTGGCGGCGATGCCACCTATCGCCTGCCGGCCGGACTGCCTGCTCCGCTTGCGGCCTCGCCCACTTTCACCAATACCGGCGCGAGTGCCGATCTGGACCTGCCGGAGTCGCTGAGCCTGAGCGCCTTCATGCAACTTGACCGCAAATGGTCGACCATGGCCGATGTGACGTGGACACACTGGAGCCGCTTCAAGGAGCTGCGCGTCAACTTCAATAACGGCGCCGCTGCGAGCGTGACGCCGGAGAACTGGCGCAACACCTACCGCGTATCGCTGGGACTGAATTACCGGCACAACGACACCTGGAAGTTCCGCGGCGGCATAGCGTATGACCAGACGCCGGTAGAAGGCGAATTCCGCACGCCGCGCGTCCCGGATGAAAACCGCATCTGGCTTGCTTTCGGCGCACAGTATAAGCCGACGCGCATGGGCACGCTGGATATCGGTTATGCCCATCTGTTCGTCAAGGACTCTTCCATCAACAAGGCCGAGCCTCCGGTCGGCGGCACGCTGATCGGCAAGTACGACAGCAATGTGAATATCCTGAGCGTTCAGTACAACCACGCCTTCTGACACTTCCTGAGGCCGCGCTTCTGCCTACGGCCTCAGGAACCTGCACGTGCCGAACACGGAGTCACCGCACTCGCGTGCCGGTATTTGCGCTGATACTCGGGAAAATTTCTCCACGCGGTTTTTCCCTTAGCAGTTTTTCCTCCAAGCCTCCCTCCGGCACGCGACGCGTATTTCCGGCATCATTAGGCGCAGTTTGAAATGGGGTGAAATTTTTGGAGGAGTTGATGCGCTTTGGCACACTGAATATCGATGATCGTATGACGGTCGTCATAATTTCCGAGAATGCGCAGCAGTATTGCGAAGCAAATGCGCTGCTGCCCGGTTTTGACGGTGACATGAATGACTTCATCGCGCAAATGCCGGTTGCGCCGACGGACATCGGCGTCGTTACGTGGAAGCCGCTTGACGGCCTGCGGTTGATGGCACCGATTCCTGTACCGCGCCGGAATATTTTTTGTATCGGCAAGAATTACCGCGACCATGTGAGCGAGCTCAGCCAGACCGCTCTCGCCAGCGCGACGGCAGCAATTCCGGCCGCGCCCATCGTGTTCACCAAAGCGCCGTCCAGCGTGATCGGAGACAAGGAAGCGGTGCAGTCATTTGCAGAGATCACCACGCAGCTCGACTACGAGGCGGAACTGGCCATCGTGATCGGCAAGCCGGGGCGCGGCATCCGCAAAGCAGAGGCATACCAGCATGTCTGGGGATACACCATCGTCAACGATGTTAGTGCCCGGGATGTGCAGCAAAGGCACGGTCAATGGTTTCTCGGTAAATCGATGGATACCTTCTGTCCGATGGGGCCGTGGATCGTCGGCGCGACTGACATCGATTCAAGCCGGCTGGGCGTGCGTTGCTGGATCAATGACGAACTGCGTCAGGACGGCAATACACGCGACCTAATTTTTGACATCCCGGCCATTATCGAAACCATTTCGGCTGGCATCACACTGCAGCCCGGCGACGTGATTGCGACGGGTACGCCGGCCGGTGTCGGCTTGGGCTTCAATCCGCCGAAATTCCTGAAACCCGGCGACGTGATGAAAATTACGATCGACGGCATCGGTACGCTCACAAATGCCATTGCATAACCAACAATCATAATTTTACGAAGTGAATGTTAGGCTTAATTCGCTTTTTCAATCAGCGAGACTAGCCTAAGATAACGCGTTCGTGAAGGCGTCGAAGCCGGACGCCAAGCGCAAATCAACTTGAGGAGAAAGCATGAAAAAATTCCTGGTCACAATGATGGTCGCGGTCAGCGCGCTGTCGGTGGTCGTAACGGAAGCGCAAGCCAAGCGCATGGGCGGCGGGGGCTCGTTCGGCAAGCAGTCGCAGAGCTTCAGCCGCTCGTCGCCGTCGCAAAGCCAGGCCGCGCCTGCTGCCGCCAAGCCGGCCAGCCCTGCTGCTGCACCGGCAGCCGCAGCCAAGCCGGCCAGCCCGTGGAAGGGTATCCTCGGCGGCGCACTGCTCGGCCTTGGCCTGGGCGCATTGTTGTCGCACTTCGGTCTCGGCGGCGCGATGGCAAGCATGATCAGCACCATGCTGATGGTCGGCCTGCTCGCGGCAGCGGCATTCTTCATCTACCGCATGCTCACACGCAAACGTAATGATGCCCATGCCAAAACCGGCATGCAGCCGGCGTATGCGGGCGGTGTCGCCACTCCGGAAATCGGCTCGCGCCTGGAACCGATGCAACCGGCACAATCTGCACAGCCGGCCGCATTCCAGTCGCCTTCCTTCCAGTCCGGAAGCAGCGATCCGGTAAATAACGCGCCGGTAGGTGTGCCGTCCGACTTCGACACCGCAGGCTTCCTGCGTCATTCGAAGACTTATTTCATCCGCCTGCAGGCGGCATGGGACAAGGCGGATGTAAACGATCTGCGTGAATTCACCTCGCCGGAAATGTTCGCCGAGATGAAGCAGCAATTGCTGGAACGCGGCGCGTCGGCCAACCATACCGATGTCGTGTCGCTGGATGCGGAACTGCTCGGCGTGGAAACGCTCGGCAGCGAGTATCTTGCCAGCGTGAAGTTCAGCGGCATGATCCGCGAGGCGGAAAATGCAGCGGCTGAACCGTTCACCGAAATCTGGAACCTGTCCAAGCCGGTCTCCGGCGCAGGTGGATGGATCCTGGCAGGAATCCAGCAACTGTCCTGATGCCAGCCGTGCCTTCCCCCCATCGCAGGGGAAGGCACACCATATCGTTCTCCCCCCGGCAAGCGGTTAAGCTAGTTTTACCGGCACCGCTTCTTAATGAGCCGGGCCGCTTGCCAACTGAAATTCCTGCGCCAGCATGCGTTCAAAGTCTGCCGGCGGCGCAGCGCCCGCATACAGAAAACCCTGGCCGTAGTCACAGCCTGCGGCAACCAGCAAGCTTTCCTGTTCGCTCGTTTCGATTCCCTCCGCGATAACTTTCAGCCCGAGCCGGTGCGCCATCACGATGATCGATTCGGCGATCGCCCGGTCGCTTTCGTCGGCCGTGAGGTCACGCACAAAGGACTGGTCGATCTTCAGATAATCGATATCGAATTTCTTCAGGTAAGCCATGGAGGAGTAGCCGGTCCCGAAGTCGTCAATGGCGACCTGGATACCGGCGTCGCGGTATTCCAGCAATTTGTCCGATACGGTGGCCGAGGCATTGAGCAAAATTCCTTCGGTGATTTCGATCGCGATACTGTTGCCGGCAAGGCCGAGGCTTTCCAGATGCT
This sequence comes from Noviherbaspirillum sp., assembly GCA_035254105.1. Lineage (GTDB taxonomy): Bacteria > Pseudomonadota > Gammaproteobacteria > Burkholderiales > Burkholderiaceae_D > Noviherbaspirillum. Next base: position 9,592 of record DATFAZ010000234.1, read on the forward strand.
GTGTCCAGCTGGTATCTTCATCCTGCGACAGGAATTGCACCGGTGACTTGTTCACGCTGATTTGGAACGGCGCGCCGCGTTGCGCGCCCCAGCGCTGCGACCATGCGGCCGCCTCCCGGAATACCCAGTCGCCGATCTCGTTGATCATGCCGGACTCCTCCGCGAGCGGGATGAACTGCGAAGGCGCAACAAGGCCCTGTGTGGGATGGTTCCAGCGCAATAATGCCTCCGCCTTGGCGATGCGTCCGGTGACCAAATCCACTACCGGCTGGTAATGGACCTGCAGCTGTCCGCTACGCAGCGCATTGCGCAAGTCGCGTCCCAGCCGTAAGCGTACGCGTGCCTGCTCCTGCATGGAGCGCGTGAAATAGCTGAACTGGTTGCGGCCGGCGCTCTTGGCCGCATACATCGCCTGATCCGCATTGCGGATCAGCTCTTCGGGTTCCTCCGCATCGGTCGGATACAGGGTAATACCGATGCTGCCGCTGACATAGGCCACTTCGGTACCGAGCCGGAAAGGTTCGGTTAACTTGGCAAGCAGTTTCTGCGCAATCAGTTCCACATGCGCGATATCTTCGAGCTCGGACAGGATGACCGTGAATTCATCGCCGCCCAGCCGTGCGACGGTATCACTTTCACGCACGCATTCCGACAGACGCAGTGCCGCCTGCTTCAGCAACTGGTCGCCCGCGTCGTGCCCTAGCAGATCATTGACTTCCTTGAAGCGGTCGAGGTCGATGAACAGCAGCGCCGCGCGCAAACCTGCGCGGTGCGCCTTCTTGACTTCCTGTTCGAGGCGGTCGCGAAACAGCCGGCGGTTGGGCAAGCGGGTCAGCGTGTCGAAATTGGCCTGCCGCCAGACGCGCTCATCCGATTCCTTCTTTGCCGTAATGTCGCTCATCGTGCCGATCATGCGCAGCGGCCGCCCCTGTTCATCACGGGCGACGATAACGCCGCGAGACAGTACCCATTTCCATTTGCCGTCCTTGGCACGCAGCCGGTGTTCACTTATGTAAGTACTGGTCTTGCCATCGATGCAGTCCTGCACTGCTGCCATCGTTCTTTCCGCGTCTTGCGGATGCAGCCGGCTGCGCCACTCCTTGAATGATTCTCCGATTTCTTCATCGGCATAGCCGAGAATTTCCTTCCATTGCCTCGAAAAGAAATTGCGGCCAGTGCGTAAATCCCAATCCCACAAACCATCGCCTGTGCCCTCGATGGCCAGCTTCAGGCGTTCATTACTGATCCGCAATTCATCCTGGGCATGTTTCTGGACAGTCATGTCATGTCCCTGGACGAAAAGGCATATCACTGAACCGTCCGGTGAAAGGATTGGTTGTACTACCACATCGATATAGAGCTCAACCGCCGGGCTCTCGGGAGTACGCTGCAGCACGGTGCGCATATCGTGCCCGACAAACGCTTCGCCGGTGGCATAGACACGGTCCAGTATGTCGCCATAGGCTTGGTTTTCGAGATCCGGAAATGTTTCGCGAAACGGTTTGCCGATCAGATCACGATGCCCGACCAGCTGGTAGTAGGCTTCATTGGCCATCTCGAAGACATGTTGCGGACCGCGGACGATGTACACAAAACCGGGGGCTTGGGCAAAAAGAGTGCGCAGATGGCTGATTTCGGTATCGAGCATGCGGTTCGCAGTTTCCAGTAACTGCGATGGACCTTCTGCAGCCGAGCTACCGGTGGAACTGTGGGTGGCCTGTAATGCCCTTCTCAGCGCATGCAGCTCGGTCACGTCAATCGGGGTTTGCAGCATGAAGGCTGTCTTGCCTTGTGCATCGAGGATCGGTGTGTGCACCACATTCCAAAAACGCTCAACCAGGTTCGTCGCACCGGGTGTCGGGTCGACAACGGGATACCGGACCAGGGCTAGCGTGTCGGGCTCTCCGCTGGAAAATACGCGCTTGAATGATTGCAGAAACGCATTACCGCTTGCGATGTCATTTGGATCAGGAGGAAAAGCTTCGAACACTTTGATGCCGACCACGTCTTTACGCGCCCTGTTTGTCGCCCGCAGGTAAGCATCGTTGATTGCTGCGACCGTCAGGTCAGGAGAAAGCAGCATGCAGGGATACGGCAAGGCATTCATGATGTCTTCGAGGTCCGGCAGCTGCGTCATGACATCACCTCCTTACCTCACCAGTTTAGCCATCGAATAGCGCAAAGCATCGACCTGCCTTTCCGCAATCTTGTCCCGCAGAAAAGAGCCCCCGGAATTCACAAGAAGCACGATAAGAAATAGATTGTACGTAACGCTACACGGTTCCCCTCGGTAGAAAAGTCAATGTCGAGTACAAATCGAAACAAAACTCCGGGTGGTAGTGCCCTATGGCGACGAACCTGTGTCGATGGCAGAGGTCGAAAAGGCAAGAAGCAGGCTTTTACGCCTGCAGCAAACCCTCTGAAGGAGAGTGATGTGGGTATGTGGGGCTCCCTGTTGGGCAAGCGCGAGCCCGCGCCGAAATATCGTACGGTGGACGGCGGGCATACGGCTCCTTTTCCGGACATGACGGACGAGCAGCTATACAACTATGAACAGGAATTTCACGTTCCGAGAAAAACCTTCGACAAACCGCCACCTGGGGCTGTGCCGGATACGGAACTGGCGCCCACCCGAACAAAGACTCGCGGGCCGAGAATTGATATTCCGATTGATACACCTGAGTTCAGTGCGCACCCAGCCGATGCAAAGGCAGCGGCACCTCCTGCGCCAGCCCAGCCTGCCATCGATACTGACAGCGCTGAAAGTGACGTCCCGCTTGATTTCGAAAAGCCGATACGCACCGTGACCACAAAGCAGGCAGTGGAGATACTCACCACAAAGGCGCGGCATCCGGTCTACAAGGTGCACGCCTATATCGGCGACGACGATATCGTTACGCTCTTCACGCTCGACGGCCGTCTTTCCGAAAACGGCCCGCGCTTTCTGGAAAACGCACCCCAGAAGCGGCAACTGTATCTGAACATTTACCGCAATCGCGATGTGTATGCGAAGGAAAAATACCTGGTGACGCAGCATGACACCCGGCCGGAGGCGGATGCGAGTGCGCAGGCCGAGCGTCTTGCCTGCGTTGCGGTGCAACTGGATGCGTGACACCGGATCCTGAAGCGAATAATTCGCGCAGACTGTACCTTGTTCGCCGTTTTCCGCGCACGAACCGGCAATCTGCGTGCCGATATGGCGTAAGCTTCAGCCTTCTGCGTACAAAAAAACAAGCATGCATCCGCAAAACAGGCTCAATTTAACGCTGATCGCGTCCTATCTTCTGGCAGCCGGCGCGCTGCTCATCGTGCTGCAAAAGGGATTGCTGGCCGCCTTGTTTGCCGGCCTGCTGGTCTATTCGCTGGTGCACCTGCTGTCACCCGTTCTGGGCAAGAACATTGGCGACAACCGCGCCAGAACAATTGCGGCCGCGCTCCTCGGCATCCTGATCGTGCTGCTGCTGTCGCTCGCAGTGTGGGGCACGATCAGGTTTTTCCAAAGCGACGCTGGCAGCGTTGAAGTACTGCTGAAGAAGATGGCGGATATCATCGAAACCTCGCGCGACCAGATGCCGGCATGGCTGAAAGCCTATATTCCTGCCGGCGCGGATGCGATCCGCGAAATGATCATTACCTGGCTGCGCATGCATGCGGTGCAGGCGCAAACCATCGGCGGAGAGGCCGGGCGCACCATCGCTCATCTCTTGCTCGGAATGGCCATCGGCGCGATGGCCGCCCTGTACGACACCACCACCCGGCCCCGCTACAAACCGCTGGCCGCAGCGCTGCATACGCGGGTCGTACTCCTGCATCATGCCTTCCGCAGGATTGTATTTGCCCAGGTACGTATCGCCGCCATCAATGCCGCGTTTACCGCTATCTACCTGATGGTGGTATTGCCGCTGGCCGGCATTCACCTGCCGCTGACCAAGAGCATGATCGCGATCACTTTTTTCGCCGGCCTGCTTCCGGTGATCGGCAACTTGATTTCCAATACCGTCATCGTGATCGTCAGCCTGTCGCATTCGATGGCGATCGCGCTGGCATCGCTGCTGTTCCTGGTGCTGATTCACAAGCTGGAATATTTTCTCAATGCAAAAATCATCGGCTCGCATATCAATGCGCGTGCGTGGGAGTTGCTGGCGGCGATGCTGACGATGGAAGCCATCTTCGGCTTGCCGGGCGTCGTTGCAGCTCCGGTGTTTTATGCCTACGTGAAAATGGAGCTCGAGGAACACGGACTGGTGTGAGCCAGAAGGGGAAACTTTCTTCAGTGATTGCTATCGCAGGAGTATGGGCAGCGCGGCTGCTCGTATACGTAATTTAACTGGAGAAATTCGATGTCCAAGCCGAGGAAACCCGCTGAAGAAGACAAGAAGCAGCCGCAGGAATTGAACTCATCGCCCGGCGACAATTCGCCGTCCGTCACACCGAAGGATGTTTCATCCAAGTCCGCTTCTGCCAAGGACGTAACCCAACGCAAGACTTGTTCGGATGACGTGAACGAGCAGGAAGAAGAGTTGCTCGACGATGCCGTGGAAATGACCTTCCCTGCGAGCGACCCGATTGCCATTCCCACCCCGGAGACGCTGGAAAAACGCAAGGCCAACCGGAATCGCGCCTGATCGGGCAGGCATGCGCCCGTATGGCACTCTAGCCGATTGCTTCGATCGCCACGCGTGCCGCCGCCAAGTCCCAGGCGGCATGCCCGACGGTTTTCAGGACCGGCGCAAGCGCCGTCTCGTTGCGGCCATGCATGAGCACATCGGCCAAGTCGCGTACGCCGTTCCAGTTGACGTGGGCGCGAATCAGGTCGCCGGCTTCATGCTGCGCGCCAGCCAGATGATCGACCACGATCTCCCGCGTGTGCAGCAGTTCCGCCGGCAGTTCCGCCATGTCCGGCTTGAATGCGCCGACGCCGACGGCGAGCGTCTGCGGCGGTAGCTGTGCCGGGACCACCGGCGTTGTCGCGGTCGTCAGTGCAATCACCACATCAACTTCCTGGCAGTGCATCGGCAATTCGGCAAAGTCCACTGCAAGGGCCGATACATGCGGATGATGTTTCACCAGCGCCGCACAAAGTGCCTGCGCATTTGCCAGGGTGCGGCTTGCAATGCGCAGGTGCGAGACGCCGAAGAAATCGATCAGTGCCAATGCATGTTCCCCGGCCTGTGCGCCGGTGCCGATCAGCAGCGCGGAAGTAGGCACAGCAGGCATCAGCTTCTGGATGCCGAGCAGCGTGACAGCCGCCGTGCGCCGCGCTGTCACCGTCGGGCCGTCCAGGATGGCGCGCCGGCGCCCGGTTGCGGTATCGAATACGATTACTTCGCCCTGAATCGCTGGCAGATGGTGCTGCGCATTCTTGCTGTGCACCGTGATCAGCTTGGTCACGCCGATATCGGCACCGATTGCCGGCATGCACAGCAATACGCTGGAAGGATCGAGAGCGACGACTTGCCGTTCGGGTGCCTTGATGACCCCACTGGCAAGGTCATGAGCCGCTAGTGCGATCGCCGGCACCAGTTTTGAATAGGGAAGGACCAGCGTGGTTTCGGCGAAGTCGAGTATCTGCATTGCGTATCCTTGTCAGGAATGGGTGTTACTGCAAGCGCTCCTTCAGCACGCCGCGCAGCATCGCATCGGCATCGCGGATCATTTTCTCGGTCGTTTCCCAGCCGACGCAGCCGTCGGTTACCGAGCAACCATATTTAAGTTGCGACAGGTCTTGAGGGATAGACTGCTTGCCGGCGACGATGTTCGACTCGATCATGACGCCGACCAGCGACTTGTTGCCGAAGCGGATCTGGTTCACCACGTCCGCCATCACCAGCGGCTGCAGCTCCGGATTCTTGAAGCTGTTCGCATGCGAGCAGTCGACCACGATGTTGGCCGGCAGCTTGGCCTTTGCCAGCGCCTGCTCGGCCATCGCGACCGATACCGTGTCGTAGTTCGGCCGACCGTCCCCGCCACGCAGCACCACATGGCCGTAGCGGTTGCCGGAAGTGCGCACGATCGCAGTCCGTCCCTGGGCGTTCATCCCGAGGAAGGCGTGCGGATGCGATGCTGACAGGATTGCATTGATCGCGATGCCGATGTCGCCGTCGGTGCCGTTCTTGAAGCCCACCGGCGTGGACAGGCCGGATGCCATTTCGCGGTGCGTCTGCGATTCGGTGGTGCGCGCGCCGATCGCGGTCCACGCGATCAGGTCACCCAGATATTGCGGCGAGATCGGGTCGAGCGCCTCGGTCGCCGTCGGCATGCCCAGCTCGCTCACATCCAGCAGGAACTTGCGCGCATTCGCCATGCCACGCTCGATATGGAAGGAATCGTCCATGTCCGGATCGTTGATGTAGCCCTTCCAGCCGGTGGTGGTGCGCGGCTTTTCGAAATACACCCGCATCACCAGCAGCAGCGTGTCGCTGACTTCTTCCTGCAGCTTCTTCAGCCGGCGCGCATAGTCCAGCCCCGCGACCGGATCATGGATCGAACATGGTCCGACCACGGCAAACAGTCGCGAGTCCTTGCGGTCGAGGATATTGCGCAAGGCCTCGCGTCCCTGCGTCACCACACTTCCTGCAAGATCGGACAGCGGCAGTCGCGCATGCAACTCCTCCGGAGTTGGCATGGAATCGAAGGAAGTGATGTTGATATTCTCGACGTTGAAAGTAGTCATGGCAGCGTTGGGGGGGAATGAAAGCGACAGTGTACTGCCTGGCGGCGGCAAGGGCCTTGATTGCGGGAGGTTCCGGCCAGAAAAATGAGGGGGCGCCAAGGCAGGCGAACGGAGAAATCCTGCGCCTTCTCAGCTCTGCTTGGCGTCTTGGGCCGGCTTATCCTGCTTTTCTGGCTTGAAAGTAATCGGCGCAGCCCATTCCGCCTTCAAGCCGTGACAGGATTGATAGGCTTCACGAATCTGCGGCAAGTCGGCTTCCGGATTGCCCGTCAGCTTCGCATAGTGCACCAGGCGCACTTCCTTCTTTTTGTAATCAAAGGTTGCCATGCCGAGCGGCACATCCGCTGTGACGGCAATGTGGTAGAAGCCGCTGCGCCAGTAATCACGATACTGGCGCGTGCCTTCAGGCGTAATCACCAGCCAGTAAAAACTGGCCGCATTGATGCGTTGCGCCAGACGGTCGATGGCGCCGGTAGGGGCATTGCGTGCAATCGGCTCGCCGCCCCAGGCGCGGAAGATGGGCCCGAGCAGTGTTCCGCACACCCCATTGAACAAGGATTCCTTGCCCAGCCAGTGAAACGGTACGCCCATCGCCCATTTCGCAAAGATGCCGACAATGAAGTCCCAGTTCGATGTATGCGGATAAACCACCAGCACGCCATGCGGCCCCGGCAAGGGCGCGAAATTGATGCGCCAGCCGAACAGCGCAAGAAGCCGTAGTGAAATCCGCTGCCAGAGGGTAGGAAGAGAACCGGGGGTGAGGTAATGATCAGTCATGATATTGGCAGATAAAGCGAGCCCTTATCTCTCTTGATCTGCAGCAATGTTGAAGAGTGGAAATTCTACCTTGCCCTGCATTCAAGCGCAGAAGTCTTGCATCGGAGGAGTGTAAGAAAAATTTCCGGATTGTTCCCTTGATATCGAGCGCGACTGCCGCCCTTGTTTATTACCCTGTCCGGAATCAAGCAGGGGTAGGAAACTTCCTATTGGAAATAAATTCCATTAAAGTTAGCATCATATTGCTACCGCAAATCAACATTAGCATCGAGGCAATTCATGACCCAGGGAAGCATTTCTCTTATTTATACCCTGTCCTCCATGTGCCTCAAGAGAGCGTCGGATGTCTAGTTTTGACAGCATTCCATTAGTACTTACCAGCGGCGACCCGAAAATACGCCGGCAGATCAACTACTGGATCGCCACGTTTGCGCTTTATACCTTGTGCGTTGGGCTGCTCTGGACCGAAGTATTTATGGGCAATGTGCGGGTTGAGCCGGCAAGATGGCTCACGGTTTGCATCTATGGTGGCGTAGTTCTGTTCTATGTGCTGATTCGAAGCAGTGACCGCCTGCACATCACGCCGCAGCGGCTTGCCATCTTTCAGGGTAATTTCGCGATTGCCTGCATCGTCGCTTCCTACGCTATCTCCGGCCCGATGCGCGGTGCCACATTAACGCTTCTGGTAGTGGTCCTCGTGTTTTGCGCATTTACGCTGGATCCCAAGAGGTTTCACGTGATGAGCATCTTCGCCATTTTGCTCTTGGGAACAACGATGACTGTCATGGTGCTCAGCGATCCTGTGCGCTTCCGGCCGCCGCGGGAACTGGCTCATTTTATGCTCGCCGCCAGCATGCTGGTGGCAGTCGGTTATGTCACCGCCGAGCTCAGCAGGCTGCGCACGCGATTGATAGCGCAGAAGGGAGAACTGACCGACGCGCTATCGCGCATCCAGACACTCGCCACCCGGGATGAATTAACGTCGCTCGCCAATCGCCGTTACATGAGCGAAATCCTGGCCCAGGAAGAGCGGCGCTACAACGCCGAAGGCAAGCCAGTCTGCATCGCGCTGATCGACATCGATCTATTCAAGCAGATAAACGACACCTTCGGCCACGCAGCCGGAGACGAAGTGCTGCGTACTTTCGCCCAGCAGGCGCAAGCCGTGCTGCGCACTGATGATGTGCTGGCCCGATGGGGCGGAGAAGAATTTTTGCTGCTGTTGCCGGATACTGACCTGCGCTCGGCAAAACTGGTACTTGAACGCATCAAGCAACAAATTGCCTCGCTGGATTTCTCAGCCGTCGTACCCGGCAGGCGCGTCAGCTTTTCCGGCGGGCTAATAGTACTGGCCGCAGGCGAAGCGGTCAGCGACGGCGTGCGCCGCGCCGATCACGCGATGTATGCGGCGAAATCGGCAGGGCGGGATTGTGTGGTGGTGGGGTAGGAAGCTGGTAATACGGTACTTCTGCTATTCGGCCAAAGTATTAGAAATATTTTTGTTTTCTGACTCCAGCAATATCAGCGAGCCTTTCTGAGTTTTTGGGTTTCCTAATAACGTAATCGATTTTTTGTCTCCTTGAATGTTAATTCCAATCGAATACGTATCATCTTCGTCACTCCATTCTTGAAAAACCACGTACTCGGCTTTACCGTTTGTAAAGGATAGCGAGTAGTCACCAAATCCGGCATTGGCTTTTCCGCCACCTCGCCGGCGTCCGGCAAAGTCAAATTTTTTCCAGGAGTTCCCATCCAATTCAGCCGGATATTGAAGCTCAATGTTCTTCTTTGTGCCAAACCGATACACCAAGTATTTTGAGTCAGATTCCTTGCAAAGTGACATCCATTTTTTTGAGTTCATTCCTTGAAAAGAAAAAACTACAGTCTCCTGAACGCTACATAAATCTTGAGCTTGAGTCGATGGACTTACCCAAAAAAAGATAAAAATAAAAACAAAAATAGAATGTTTAAACATAGTAATTCGCGAGCAACTCTTAAATTTTCTTGGATTTATACTCTTTGTAATACTTCTCAATATTAGAAGCATATTCAGGATTAATCGCACGCCAGTTTTCCCCGTTATGGCCTTCTGCAATCCTCTCAAAATTCTTGTCCCTTAGCCCATTAAATAAGACTGGGCGAGACTTAGCGAACTTTAAGAATGCTTTGATATGTTCTGTTTCGCTGCGGCTCATCGCTTTAGTAAAGGAAATCACATCCCTAAAACCCGCTGCCTCGTAGTTAAATCCCATAATCTGGAACTTCCCCCAAGAGCAGGATTGCAACGCGGCAGACCAGTCAAGTTGATATGCCTTGCTAAGGCGCTTGTACTGATGAATGCCGCCTGGACCATACACGTCATGCTCAGTTAGAACTGCTCCTGATTTGTAATGGATCCACTCTCCCTTCGTGTTTTTCTTGGCTCGGGTATAAGCAGGTCCGCAGATATCTGGGTATTTCTTTTCATAAGGACTAGCAGCGGTCTTACTTGGACGTGTCTTGTTTCGGAATTGATGCCGCTCATATAGGATTTTTGGCACTGTGCGATTGCCAAGTTTAAAGAAAGACGAGGATAAAGATTCTTGTTTGGCAATTGCATAGATTAAACCCTCATCACATCCTAGTTCTTTAGCTGCTGCTTCTATATCGGCCTGTGTGAGTTCACAATTAGCATATGTATCCAGAAAGTCATCTAATGCTGGAATATCTCCTTTAACTACCGTCACAGATTTTCCGTCAGCCGTTGGCGTCTGCTTAGTTTTTAGACCCAGCTCTTTTTTTTCGGTGGTTGGTGTAACGGGATTGTGCGGGCCGTGCGCAGGCTTGATCCGTTCATTCTTCGATAAGTGTTCTGCTTGTTTAGGATGCGGCTTTAGTTCAGCATCAATGACGAGCAAGGGGCTAACCAGTGTAACCAGCTTGTTCCAATACCCTGACATCACGGTCGTGATTTCTTTCAACGTGCCGTCAAAGCGCTTCACAAGTATCCGTACCTGATCCGTTGGTGTATCGGTCAGGATTTTTTTCGCCTTTCCATCTTCGCTGGTAATTCCTTTGATACTCCTGCCGCAGTATTCCAAAATATATTCGAGGCCCTTGATGGGATTGCGGTCGGCATCCAGAAAAAGGGCTTCAAGCCCACACACGGCTTCTTTGCG
>DATFAZ010000235.1:0-7636 GCA_035254105.1 Noviherbaspirillum sp.
CGAAATGTATCCCGGCGCAGCGATCGTTGAGACAGCGCATCGGGCCGGGGCGGCCGTGTGCGTAATTAACCCGGAATGGTGCGAAAACCTGCACTACGCGCATTGGCAACTGTTTGCCGGCGCGCTCGAAGCGCTGCCGACACTGGTGCAAGATGCGATCTTGCGAAAGCAGATGGAAGGCAGGCAGCTTCCATGGTTTCTTCAATGGCTGCCGGCTTGGGCGAAATGATGCGGCGCTGCTCTCAGCTTGATTTCACGATGTAAGCAAGGGCCTTGCGCATATTTTAAAAATGCTAAGAGCCTGTTTGAAAACCGTAGCGAGCGGTACGAGTTTTGTCCTGTGATGCTCATCGTACGTAAGGTACGATGAGCATCACAGGACGAAAATCGAGGCGCGCAGTAGGTTTTCAGACAGGCTCTAACAGACTGCCGAAAAACGCAATGGCCGAACCGGGCTTGACGAGTCCGCTCCTGCCAATGCCGACTCGATCAGGCGCACCAGTGCAATAAGCTCTTTATCGCTGGCCCGGTCGTTCAGATAACAGGCGTCACCATCCACAATCAGCAGTTTTGCCTGACTGGCCAGTGTCAGTATTTCTTCACGTTTAAGCGGCCTGGAATATGTAGTCATATCCTGTTTTCCTGTGCCATCTTTACTTCCGGTTTTTACAAAATTCAAGCCGCCATCATGACGGCGCATTGCTACACCCGTATTACGAGAGCACGAATATCGCTTAAACGCGACACCGTGCTCCACTTGCCAAACTTACACCGCGGCCAATGCTTGCTCCAAATCGGCCAGCAGGTCGTCGATATGCTCGATGCCCACCGAGAGTCGCACCGTATCTTCGGTAACGCCCGCTTTTGCCAGTTCATCATTGTTCAACTGGCGATGGGTTGTGGATGCCGGATGGCAGGCCAGCGACTTGGCATCCCCGATATTCACCAGACGCGTGAATATCTTCAATGCGTCCTGGAAGCGTGCCCCGCCCTCGCGTCCGCCCTCGACACCGAAGGTCAGTACGCCGGACGGACGGCCGCCGAGATATTTCACTGCAAGCGCATGATCCCGATGGCCCGGCAGGCCGGCATAGTTAACCCATTTAACCTTCTTGTTCTGTTGCAAGAACTGCGCCAGCTTCAAGGTGTTGTCGGTGATGCGGTCGAGGCGCAGCGCCAGCGTTTCGATGCCCTGCAGGATCAGGAATGCATTGAACGGCGAAATAGCCGCGCCGGTATTGCGCAACGGGACCACGCGCGCTCGTCCGATGTAGGCGGCCGCACCGAGCGCTTCGGTGTACACCACGCCGTGATACGACACGTCCGGCTCGTTGAGCCGCCTGAATTTCTGCTTGTGTTCTGCCCACGGGAACTTGCCGGAATCGACGATGATGCCGCCAATTGAATTGCCGTGGCCTCCAAGGTACTTGGTCAGCGAATGCACGACGATATCCGCACCGTGCTCGAATGGCCGCAGCAGGTAGGGCGTCGCTACGGTGTTATCGACGATTAGCGGCACGCCATGCTTGTGTGCGATGGCGGCGATTTTCTCGATGTCGGTAATATTGCCGAGCGGGTTACCGATCGACTCAACATAAACCGCCTTGGTTTTTGCATCGATCAGGCGCTCGAAGGACTCCGGCTCGCGGTAATCCGCAAAGCGCGTCTCGATGCCGAACTGCGGCAGTGTGTGCGCGAACAGGTTGTAGGTGCCGCCATACAGCGTGGCGGCGGACACGATATTGTCACCGGCTTCGGCAATGGTCTGGATCGCATACGTGATCGCCGCCTGCCCCGACGCCAGCGCCAGCGCGCCGATGCCACCTTCCAGTGCAGCGACGCGCTGTTCCAGCACATCCTGCGTCGGGTTCATGATGCGGGTGTAGATATTCCCCGGCACCTTCAAATCGAACAGGTCGGCGCCGTGCTGGGTACTGTCGAAGGCGTACGACACGGTTTGGTAGATCGGTACCGCAACCGACCGGGTGGTCGGGTCAGGCGAATAGCCGCCATGCACTGCAATGGTTTCAAGTTTCATATTTTCTCCAGCGCGAGGGCTTATCTTTGGTAGGAAGGCTTCACGAAGCCCTTGAAGTGTTTTTCAGTGACCTCGCTAAATTCTTTCGAGCGATAGGCATCGGCGATATCCTTCACGAACTGCTTGTCCTTGTCTTCCGTACGGACCGCGACCAGATTCTGGTAATGGTCGTGCGTGTCTTCCAGCGCCAGCGCCGATGTGAGCTTCAGGCCGGAGGCGATCGCGAAGTTGCCGTTGACGAAGGAATAATCGGTGTCGTCGAGCGAGCGCGGCAATTGCGCAGCCTCGAGCGGGATCAGCTTGATTTTCTTGATATTGACCTCGACGTCCTTCTCCGACACGCGGATCGGGTCGATGCCTGCCTTCAGCTTGATCCAGCCGAACTTGTCCAGCAAGGCCAGCGCGCGCGCCTGATTGGTCGGGTCGTTCGGCAGCGCCACGGTGGTGCCCTCCTTTACCTCGTTGAGGGAGCTGTGCTTCTTGCTGTAGATGGCGATCGGTGCGGTCGGCACCTTGATCAGTTCCGTCAGGTTCAGCTTGTGCTCTTTCTTGAACTTGTCCAGGTAAATCACATGCTGGAACGCATTCGCATCGAGCGAACCCTGCGCCAGCGCATGATTCGGCTGCACGTAGTCATTGAACTCGACGATCTTCACCCTGTAACCCTTCTTTTCCAAAATCGGCTTGATGCCGACCTTGATCTGGTCGCTGTAAGGGCCGGCCGTCGCGCCGAATACCAGCTCCTTCTTTTGCGGATCGCCTGCAGCCAGCGCAGGAGAAGCAAGCATGCTTGCGGCAACTGCCGCAAGCAGTGCGCGACGTGTCGTGTTCAAAGATTTTTTCTTGATGGATGCGGTCATGAGAACTCCCTATTTTTTGTTGAGATGTTGTGCAACACGGTTGCCGGTGAATTGAATAATCTGAACCAGGACTACAAGCAGTGCGACGGTGGCGACCATGACGTCGGTCTGGAAACGGTAATAGCCAAAGCGGATCGCGAGATCACCGATGCCACCGCCGCCGACCACGCCCGCCACGGCGGAATACGAAAGGAAGCTCACGGTCAGCACAGTGAGCGCCAGTACCAGTCCTGAGCGCGCTTCGACCAGAAGCACGCGAAACACGATCTGCAGTTCGGAAGCGCCCATTGCATGCGCAGCTTCAATCGCACCGCGCGGCACTTCACGCAGCGACTGTTCCACCAGACGCGCAAAATAAGGAATGGCGGCGAAGGAAAGTGGAATCGCTGCCGCTACCGGCCCGATCGAGGTGCCGGCCAGCACGCGGGTGAAGGGCACCAGCGCGACCAGCAGGATGATGAACGGGAAGGAGCGGATTGTATTGACGATCCAGTCCAGCACACCGAACACCCACGCGTTTTCCAGCGACTGGCCTTTGCCGGTCAGAAAAAGCAGGACGCCCAGTGGCCCGCCCAGAAGCACTGCGGCAGTGACAGCAATGCCGACCATGAGAAAGGTCTGCCCGATCGCGACCCATATTTCGGGCAGCAGGCTGATAATGTTTTCAGGCATGGCTGACCTCACGTGCAATCGATGTTCTTAGTTCCGAGTGATGCGTATCGACCGCAAACTCTTCGACGATACGGCCCTGCTCCATCGCCGCCACATTGCGGCACAGTGCGCGCACCACGGCCATCTCGTGCGTGACGATCACGATGGTGACGCCGAAGCGTTCATTCACCTCCTTGAGCACGTCGAGCACCGAACGCGTAGTTTGCGGATCGAGCGCCGAGGTCGGCTCGTCGCAGAGCAGGATCGACGGCTTGGTTGCCAGCGCCCGCGCGATTGCGACGCGCTGCTTCTGTCCGCCGCTCAATTGCGCCGGATAGAAATCGGCCTTGTCGTGCAAACCGACGATGTCCAGGCATTCGCGTACGCGGGAAGCGATGTCGGCACGCGATGCGCCGTGTATGCGCAAGGGAAAAGCGACGTTGTCGGCAACCGTCGCGTTTTGCAGCAGATTGAACTGCTGGAAAATCATGCCGATGGAACGCCGGAGTTCGCGCAAGCCGGATTTCGACAATGCGCTCACCTCGCGTCCGTCAACAAACACGTTTCCGTTGTCGGGACGTTCAAGAAGATTGATCAGCCGCAGCAGCGTCGATTTGCCCGCGCCGCTGGTGCCGATGATGCCAAAGACATCGCCGCGCTGAATGCTCAGCGAAGCATCCTTGACCGCCTGAAAGCTCCCTTGTGTCGTCGCAAATGCCTTGCTTGCACCTTCCAGCCGGATAATCGGAAGATCGATGCGCTCCCTGGGAATATTCATGATGTCCATCGTGACCTTTCTTTTTTTTCGCGTTCCGCAAGCAGGGTGCGAAAACGCCAGCACGATGAAACTGTATTGAAAGCGGCTATTTCAGAGAACGAATTATTTCGTGTTTGATTATTCGCTTTTTCTTGCGTGGATTACCGGCATCCGCACGGCGAGGATGCGGCATGGCGGCCAGCTGGCAAAATTTTTACCATGGCCACAGCAACGCCATACGGAACGCTCGTCGTTCCCGTCGCTCGATAACCCTTGCGCTCGTAGAAGCCTTGCGCGGAAAAGGTGCTTGCCAGGCGCAGCCGGGTGGCTCCGAATTTCTCTGCACGCTGCTCCAGGATGTTCAACAATGCCGACCCGATGCCGGCACCACGGCGGCCCGGGTCGACATGCAACAGGGCTATCTTTCCCGGCCGCGCCAGCATGGCCACACCCACGATCTCATTATCGATCCTTGCCACCAGCGGAAAATGGGACGGCCAGGCAAACCAGCTTCCGACAATTTCCGGCTTCTTATTGCCAAGCCATTTCGCCAGAATGGCCGGATCGTTGCGATGATCTTTCACGCACCCGTAAAGAATGGACCGGTGCAACAGATCCGATACGGCGCACGCATCGTCCATGGTTGCTATCCCGATCTCGGCCATGGCATGCTCACGCGGCAAGCAGCTTGTGGTCGCGATACTGTGTGCGCAGGATATTCTTCATGATTTTTCCGGTCGCGCCTATGGGCAAGGCATCGACAAAGACGACATCGTCTGGCCGCCACCATTTCGCGACCTTGCCCTCGTAAAAGACAAGCAGCTCTTCGCGCCCAAGCTTAGCGCCTGGTTTTTTGACCACCACCAGCAAGGGCCTTTCATCCCACTTCGGGTGGAAGACGCCGATGCAGGCGGCATGCGCCACGCCCGGATGTTCCATTGCGATATTTTCAAGATCGATGCTGCCGATCCATTCTCCGCCGGACTTGATCACATCCTTGCTGCGGTCTGTGATCTGCAGGTAGCCGTCCTTGTCGATGGTGGCCACGTCGCCGGTCGGGAACCAGCCATCCTTCAGTACATCGCCACCCTCGCCCTTGAAATATCCGCTGATGACCCAGGGGCCGCGCGCCATCAGATTGCCGGGAGTCTTTCCGTCCCATGCGACTTCCTGACCATCATCATCGACGATGCGAATATCAATTCCCGACAGCGCATGTCCCTGCTTTGCCAGCAGAGTGCTCTGCTCCGCATCGGAAAGCGCCAGATGTTTTTCCTGCAGCCTGCAGGTCGTCCCCAGCGGCGACAACTCCGTCATGCCCCATGAATGCACGACTTCCACGCCATGGCTTGCCCGGAAAGTTTCCATCATTGCAGGCGGACAGGCGGAGCCGCCGATCACGACCCGCTGCAAGCTCGACAACCGCAGGCGGTTCTGCTGCAGATGCGCGAGCAGGCCGAGCCAGACCGTGGGCACGCCGGAAGAACAGGTCACCTTTTCCTGTTCAAACAATTCATGCAGGGACTTGCCGTCTGTCGCCGCTCCGGGGAAAACCAGCTTTGCACCGGCCAGTGGCGCGCTGTATGGCACACCCCACGCATTCACATGAAACATCGGCACGACCGGCAGCACGACGTCCCGCGACGATAGGCCGAGCGCATCCGGCATGGATGACGCATAGGCATGCAAGACCGTGGAGCGGTGCGAATACAGCGCGCCCTTGGGATTACCGGTAGTGCCGGAGGTGTAGCACAGGCCGGACGCCGCGTTCTCGTCGAACTGTGGCCAGTCGTAGTCGTCCGTGCTGCTGTCAATCAGTTCCTCATAGCACAACAGATTTGGAATGCCATCGCTTTGCGGCATATGTGCGCGGTCACACAGTGCGACAAAACCTTTGACGGTCTGGCATTGCGCGGCAATGGCCTGGACCAGCGGCAGAAATGTGAGATCGAAAAACACATACTGATCCTCTGCATGGTTGACGATGTAAGCCACCTGCTCGGCGAAAAGGCGTGGATTGATCGTATGCAGAACGGCACCGGAGCCCGATACCGCGTAATACAGTTCCAGATGCCGATAACCATTCCACGCTAGCGTGGCGATCCGGTCGCCCATTTTTGCGCCAAGCGAGGCAAGTGCATTGGCCAGTTGCCGCACCCTGCGGTGGCAATCGCGATAGGTGTAGCGATGTATATCGCCTTCAACCCGCCGCGACACGATTTCGACATCGCCGAAATGGCGCTCGGCATGGCGCAGGATATTCGAGATCAGCAGGGGCTGATGCATCATTTGCCCCATCAGGGAGCTTTGTGGATAAAACGACATTCGATCTCCGGGGATTTACGGTAATAACGCAAGCTCGATCAATGACTGGCGGCTAATAACAAGACCTCTTCGCCCGCCTGCTGCAGGCGCAGGCGCTCTTCCTGCTGCCACGTCCGGTAGTAGAGTGTCTTTACTGGTATGAGCGTCCTTGGGTGAGGTATTGCAACCCATGCACTTCCCTCTGTATTACGAGATATCCGTTTATGAAACTGCGGTATGAAGTCGATCGTCATGCTTCTATCCTGCTCTTTGCGTTGAATGGCTCATTTCCCGCTACAGCCGCCACACAAACCTGCCCTAAAGCCTGCATCGGGGGAGCGCACATTGTTGAAATTAAAGTCTATGACGATGCGCTCTTCTGCAGAACGAATCATTTCGCACTTGCTTATGCGGTGCTCTTCTTTCTGGATACCTGATGCCAGTACTCAATGCATGCCCGTGTCTGACGCAAAAAAGCAAAAGGCGCATCGTTACGATGCGCCCTCCGCCTTTCCCTTCCATCCCTCGCAACTTCAGAGCAACGCATCCGCCCAGATATTGGTTGCCCAAGCGCGCGCGAAATCGGCTTCCGCTGTATTGCGCCTTTCCGAAACACCTGTTCCTTCCGCGGTGACGATGGTCTGCTTGCTGGCGTCGTAGCGATAGACGGCGGCGACGTGAACTGCCTCGGTATTGCTCACGTAGCTGTAGCAAGTATTGGAAAACACCGGCGTGCCGTACGGCTGCTCGCCGCGCAGCAGGGAGATGACGGCAGCGGCGGCAATCTTGCCTTGCTGGTTGGCGACGTGGCCGGACTTTGGCGCCGGAGAGGAAACCGTTGCGTCGCCGATCACATGGATGCCGGGCACCGACTTCGATTCATAGCTTACGAAGTCCACTTTGGACCAGCGGCCATCGGCATCGACCACGCCCGACTGGAACGCGATAGCCCCGGCCTGATTTTGCGGGACGACATTGAGCACGTCGGCCTTGACCGTTTCGAAATCGGTTTTCGCGGTCAGCGCA